>NZ_JAMYOE010000022.1:0-101456 GCF_040319695.1 Mesorhizobium sp. M0898
AAAGGCCGGACATATGGACGCAAGCGATCGAAAACGACGCAAAACAACCGTTGCAGGCAGGGCGCCGTCCACATATGGATCCTAGGGTCACCCGAGGATGACGAAAGCAGGGTAGTCGCCGCGCCGCGCAAAAAACCTAATTCGCCGACCCCAGCGCCTTGTCCAGCGCTTCCTTGACGTCGGCCGGCCATGTACTCACCGCTGGCCACGCGTCCGGCTCGGGCTTGTCGCCGCGGCGGGCGAAATAGAGCTTCCGGTTGACCGGGTCGACCGCCATGAAGCCGTCATTGCCGCCGCAATCATGCGGCACGCAGCCGCTCGCAAAAAAGGCGCCCGACGCGGTTTTTTCCGTGCCGCCGCCGACCAGCAGGCTGGTCGCCATGTCGGGCATGTCCTTGCCAAGCAGTGTCTCGGCTAGTTTGTAGACCGCTTCATTGTGGAAGGCGTCGATGATGTTGTCGTATTTCGACGGATCAACGTCCTTCCAGTCGGTGCCCAGCTCCGGCATGTAGGTCAGATTGCCGGACGTCGTCAGTCCGTCCGTCGGCGACCATTGCAGCGCCGGCTTGGAATCGCCCGGCAAAAGATAGGGCACGAAATAGATGGCGCTGTCGGAGATCGCGGCCGGCGGCGCGCCGCATTCATCCTGCTCGACCGTGGTCGTCTGGATCGTGCCGCCTTCCGGCTTCCACACGATCACCTTGGCCGGGCCGCATTGATTGCCGCCGTCGCCGACATCGACCAGCGCCACCTTGACGCCGCCGACCTCGACGATCTTGTCGAAGAAGACGTCGTAATTGCGCGCCAGTTCCTTGCCGTCGAAGGCGAGCACCCGTTCCCCGTACTCTTCCTCCTGAGTGATGGTCAGCTGGCCGCCCTCGAACGGGACCGGCGCCTGTTTGTCATTGTCGGCTAGGGCCGCATTGCTCACCGCGCCCTGGTCGGCGGCCCCGCCGGACGCATCGTCAGCCGGCACGAGCACCATGTCGGTCTGTGCATGCGCGCCTGCCACCGGCATCAGAATCCACGCCAGCGCGCAGGCTCCGGCAAGAAGCGAACGTGTCATGACTGTCCCCTCCGTTCAGCCGCCACGAACCCGGCCTGTCGCGGCCAGGTCATCCTACCGCTCAGGCCCAGGGGCGCTCAGCAGCGTTCTTCTTCTCGAACGAAGCGATGGCGCCGGCCTTCTCCATGGTCAGACCGATATCGTCGAGCCCGTTGAGCAGGCAGTGGCGCTTGAATTCGTCGAGGTCGAACTTGACCACGCCGCCGTCCGGCCCGCGGATTTCCTTGGCTTCGAGATCAACCGACAGCGTCGCGTTGGAACCGCGCGAGGCATCGTCCATCAGCTTCTCCAGGTCTTCCGGGCTGACGGTGATCGGCAGGATGCCGTTCTTGAAGCAGTTGTTGTAGAAAATGTCGGCGAACGAGGTCGAGATCACGCAGCGGATGCCGAAATCGAGCAGCGCCCACGGCGCATGTTCCCGGCTCGAGCCGCAGCCGAAATTGTCGCCGGCGACCAGGATCTGCGCCTTGCGGTAGGCCGGCTTGTTGAGCACGAAGTCCGGGTTTTCCGAACCGTCGTCCTTGTAACGCATTTCGGCGAACAGGCCGGTGCCGAGTCCGGTGCGCTTGATCGTCTTGAGATAATCCTTGGGGATGATCATGTCGGTGTCGACATTGACGATCGGCATCGGCGCGGCGACACCGGTGAGCTTGGTGAATTTTTCCATGGTTCTTGCCCGTCTTCTTCTCGTTGCGGGGAATTGCTGGCGCCCGGTTTACACAATGCCGCGGGCAAATAAAAGACGGCTGTTTTTGGACTTCCGTCGTCGATCGAAACACAAAATCGGTACAAACAGCTTCAAAACCACCGGCCCATGGTGCACTTTTGTCGACATGACAACGCGATCCACGATCCTTTACGCCAGCGAACCGGGCCTCGGCATCGCCGAGTTCCGCCGCGTTCTGGTGGAATCCGGCCTCGGCGAGACACGGCCCGCCGATGATCATGCCCGTTTGAAGGCGATGCTCACGAGTGCCGACCTGGTGCTCACCGCGCGCATCGATGCGCCGGGCAAGCCGCTGGTTGGTATCGCTCGCGGCATCACCGACTTTTCCTGGGTCTGCTATATCTCCGAGCTCGCTGTTTCTGCATCGGCGCAAGGGCTGGGTATCGGCAAGGGTCTGATGGATGAGGCACGCCGGCAACTCGGACCTTCCGTTGCCATCAGCCTGATCTCCATGCCCGACGCCGTCGGCTTCTATCAGCGTATCGGCATGGAGCGCATGCCCAACGCATTCTGGTTCGGCCGCAAGCGCTGAAATCCACTCCCAGCGACCTCAACCCGCGCATTCTGCCTCTTGACATGCAACCAAATGGTTGCATATTAGAGTCATGAGCATGGATGCCGTCTTTCGCGCCTTGGCCGACCCGACACGCCGGCGGTTGCTGGACAGCCTTCATGCCAGGAACGGGCAGACGCTGAACGCGCTGTGCGGTGAGATGGACATGACGCGCCAGGCGGTGACCAAGCATCTGGCGATCCTGGAAGAAGCAAACCTCGTCGCCACCATCCGCAAGGGACGCGAGAAGCAACATTATCTGAATCCCGTTCCCATCAACGAGATCGCCGAACGCTGGATCGGCAAATTCGAGCGGGGGCGACTGGGCGCCCTCGGCGATTTGAAGAAACGTCTCGAAAGGGAAGACTGATGAGCAACATTTTCGTTTATGTCACCTACATCCGCACCTCGCCCGAAAAACTCTGGCAAGCACTGACCGAGCCGGAGTTCCAGCGGCAATATTTCCTCGGCGCTCAGATGCTAAGCGACTGGAAACAAGGTTCGGCGTGGAAGATGGTTTACACCGACGGCCGCGTCACCGACAGCGGCGAGGTCCTCGAGATCGATCCACCCAAGCGCATCGTGCTCAAATGGCGCAACGAGTTCATGCCCGAGGTCAAGGCGGACGGCTACACACGCTGCACCTTCGCCATCGAGCAGGAGGGCGAGATGATGAAGCTCGCCATCACACACGAAGCCGATGGACCGCACAAGCTGCTTGGCCATGTGGCGAACGGTTGGCCGCTCATCCTGTCCAGCCTGAAGAGCCTGCTCGAAACCGGCAAAGGCCTGTCGCGCCCGGCGTCGAAAACTTGAGGTCGTTTCGATAGCGAAACCTTCTGGAGGACAGGTGATGCACGGTTCCGCGGTGCACAGCATGACCAATGGCGAGACCGTCATGGCGAGCGCCGATGTTCGCGCGCCGCCCGAGCGGATATTTGACGCGCTCGTTACACGCGAGGTCGAGCGCTGGTGGGGGTCCGCCAGGACCTACCGGATGACCGGATGGGCGGCCGACCTCCGCGTCGGCGGCCGCTGGAGCGTCACCGTCGAGACGGCGGCCGGCAGACACCTGCCCGCCAGCGGCGAATTCCTGGAGATCGAAGAGCCGCGCCGGATCGTGCAGACGCGGAGATACGACTGGGACCATCCGACGCTTGGCCGCCGCGAAACCGAAGTCGCCTGGCTGCTGGAGCCGATCGCCGGCGGCACACGCGTCACCATCTGCCATGGCGGCTTCGCCGGCCTCGCTGCTGCCGCAACGAAGCATGCCGAAGGCTGGGCCCGGGTGCTGGGCTGGCTTCAGGCGTATCTTGGTACGGGCGGCTTGGTGGCGGCTCAATCCACCAAGCAACGGTAGCATCCCTTCGCGCCAGCGTTAAATTACATTCAATTCCCGAAACGGCCGCCCGTCGGCGATCCGGCTGTACCCGAACGCCGAGCAATCCACCGTGCGATAGCCGCCATGTACTATCAGTTCGGCCAGCGCCTTGCCGACCGCCGGAGCCTGCTGCAAGCCGTGACCGGAAAACCCGTTGGCGAAGAGGAAATTGCCGACCTCCGGGTGCGGGCCGATCACCGCGTTCTGGTCGAGCGTATTGTAGTCGTAATGGCCGACCCAGGCGCGCGTCGGCTTGATCGCCTCGAAGGCCGGAATGCGGGTCGCCAGCACCGGCCAGATCACCTCTTCGAACAGCGGCCAGTCGGGGTCGAAGTCGGCGGGGTCGGCCGGTCCTTCGCCCTCTTCCGGCTCGGCGCCGCCGGTGATGTAGACCGAGCCCTCCGGCCGGACATAGATGCCGCTCGGGTCGACCAGCAGCGGCATGTCGTCATATTTTTCGCGCGCCTCGAAGACGAAGACATTGCGCTTGCGCGGCTCCACCGGCAGCGCCAGCCCGGCCATTGCTGCCACCTTGCCGGCATTCGGCCCGGCGGCGTTAACGACGGTGCCGGCCTCGAGCCGCTCGCCATTGTCGAGGGTCACACCGGCGACGCGCTTCCCCTGCCGCTCGATACCGGTCACCGACGCTGTGATGAAATCAATGTTCTTGCTTCGCAGTGCCTTGCGGAACAGCATCAGCATCGCATGCGCGTCGAACCAGCCTTCGCCGCTGCGGCCATAGGCGCCGGCGGAAATGCCCTCGACCGACAGCCACGGAAAGCGGCGGACGAGCGCCTCGGCATCCTCGAGCACGATGTCGGCGCCCTCGGCCATCTGCGCCTCGTGGTTGGCCCGCAGGATCGGCAGCCCGTTCTCGCCGGCAAGGATGAGGTAGCCGCCTTCGCGAAAGCCGATATCGGCGTCCGCGCCAAACTCTTCCCTGAGCCGCCGGAACAGTTTCAGCGTGAATTGCGACAGCCGGATGTTTTCCGGGATCGAGAACTGCTGGCGGATTGAGGCGCAGGACAGCGTGGTCGCGGCGCGGGAAAATTGCGGGTCGCGCTCGACAAGCGCGATCGAGCCCGAAAACCCTTCCTTGCGCAGGTAATAGGCAACCGACGAGCCGACGATGGCTCCGCCGATGATGACGATGTCGTAATGCACCTTTTCGCCCTTCCGGTCTGAATCGCCGAGTCACGCCGCCGGCAGGATGATCTCGAAGCGCGTGCCGCTCGCCGAGTCAACCAGCCGGATCGTGCCATCATGCGCTTTCAGGAGGGCCAGCACGATGCCGAGGCCCATGCCGGTGCCGCCGGAATCGCGGCGCGTGGTGAAGAACGGCTCGAAGATGCGGCCTCGGTTGCTGGGCGAAATGCCGGCGCCGTCGTCAGCGACCACGATGGTGGCCTTGCCGTCCGCGCTTGCGGCCGTGATCGAAACCAGCGTTGCGCCGTGCCGCGCCGAATTGTCGATGAGATTGGCCAGCACGATCGCCGCGTTTTCGGCCGATATGCGCAGACTGATCTGGGCGCCCGCCTCGAGGCGCAGCGCCAGCCTGTCGTCGGCCGGCAGCAGCGCCAGTGCAGCAGTGAGCGACGTGTTTTCGCCGCTCGGTTCGAGATTTTCGGCGCGCGCCAGGTCGAGCAGGCGGCGCACCAGAAGGTTGAGCCGGCCGGCATCGGTGACGATATTGTCCGAAAAACGCCGCCGCTCGGCCTCGTCCATCGCGCTGCCCGAATCGCGCAGCAGTTCGGCGGCCCCCTGGATCGCCGTCAGCGGCGATTTGAGCTCGTGCGAGACGTGGGTGGCAAAGGTCTGGATGCCGTCGGAGCGTGCGTGCAGCTTTTCGGCCATGTCGAGGAAAGCAGCAGAGAGTTCACCCATTTCGCGCGTGCCGTGGTGATCGAGCGGCCTGATCGCCGCGCGGTCGCCGGCGGCGATGCGTTTCGTGCGTTCCATCAGCGCATAGATCGGACGGCTGACGGCGCGCAGGAAGACCAGCCCGATCAGCAGCGCGCCGCCGAGGATGGCGATTGCCGCCAGCGCCACCTTGCCGCGCTCGCCATAGAGATGCTTGACGATGTTGTTCGGCGTCCGCGACAGATAGACGACGCCGGCGACCTTGCCGGAGACCGCAACCGGCATGGCGACGAAGACGCGAACCTTGGTGCCGCGGCTGACCGAATAGAGCGGCGGCGACGGCTGGTCGGGAACCCGCAGCCTGAGCGCGCTGGCGTAGCGGCCGGCAAGCGCTGCGCGAACCTCGTCGACAGCCGCGAGCGACAGGCCGGCCTCCTCACGGCCGGCGATGACCACGCCTCTGGGATCGAGCAGCCGGAAGCCGGCGAGCGTGGTCTTCTGCGTCTCGGCAAGAATGTCCGACAGGCGTGCGCCGATTGCAGCGAAGGCGGGATCGGCGCTGGCCGCGGTGGCCGCGGGCCGGGTCGGCAGGATCCTGTCGGACGCAAGATCGAGGCGCGGTTCGATCGGCTGGTAGGGAGAAGCCCGATCGCTGGTGTTGGGTGAAGGCACGGGTGCGCCGAGCTTTTCCGGGGCAAGGCCGGCCTCACGGACCTCTTGCGCATAGATCGCGCCAAGGGCGGCGCCTTGGGCGATCAGCTCGGCCTCGGTCTGCCTGATCAGCTGGTTCTCGTAGAGCCGGAAGAAAAACAGGCCGGCCAGCGGCAGCGCCATCACCATGATCAGGATGGCGATGACGACCGTGGCGAGGCGAGGCCGCCATTTGCTGCCAATCAGTTCTTGGGCGCTCACGCGCCGCATCCGCCCAGCCGAAAACCGACGCCGTGCACGGTCTCGATCGCATCGACGCAGCCGACGGCCGCCAGCTTGGCGCGGATATTGCGGATGTGGCTGTCGACGGTGCGGTCTGCGACATGGATATTGGCCGCATAGGCGTTGGCCATCACCATGTCGCGGCCAAGCACATGCGCCGGCCGCGCCAAAAAGCCTTTCAGGATCGCGAATTCGATCGACGTCAGCGCCAGCGGCTTGCCGTCGAAGCTGGCTGTATGGCTTGCCGGAACCAGCAACAGTCTGCCATGCGAGAATTGCCGGTCGTCGGCTGGTTCCGGCGTGGGCCGAGCGCGGCGCAGAATGACGTTGACGCGGGCGACCAGCTCGCGCGGGCTGAACGGCTTGGTGACATAATCATCGCCGCCCATCTCCAGCCCGAGCACGCGGTCGATCTCTTCATCCCGCGCGGACAGGAACAGCACCGGCAGGTCGGATGTGTGGCGCAGCCGCCGGCACACTTCCAGCCCGTCCATTTCCGGCATGCCGATGTCGAGCACGACGAGATCGGGCGCATGGCGCTCTATCGCCTGCAAGGCAGCCGCGCCGTCCGGCACCGCCAGCGTTTTCATGCCGGCCTTTTCCAGCGCGAAGCAGATGATTTCGCGAATGTGCGGGTCGTCGTCGGCGACCAGTATGTGGTGCGGCATCAAATCAGCGGCCCGGCATGAAGGGTTCGGACATCGGAGGAACCACGAACGGGCCACGCCTGTCGAGGGCGCGGTTGAGCCGCCAGTCACGAAAGCTCCAGCCCCGCCAGTTCTCCTGGCCGGCGCGGAAGCGTGCTTCGTCCTGTGCATACCAGCCGGCGAGTTCGCGGATGGAGGCATCCTCCGCGGAAACCGTCCTGCTCTGGTGCTGGACGAAGCGATCGAGCGCCGGCAAGGCGCCGGGCCCGAGCGAGCGCAAGTACCAGACGTCGAGCTGGGTGCCTTGGCCGGTCATTTCGAAGCAATGGTCGACATTGTAGTTGGCGATCAGCGCGGCAAAGTTGATGAACGAGCAAGCATAGAGCGTCGCCGATAGCGTCAGAAGATTGGCGGCAAGCAGCCATTCGTTGGACTTTTCGCGCGCGATGCGGGCCATGATCAGGACAAGGCCCGCCGCCACCAGCCCCATCCAGACGAACGCAGCGACACGCCAATAGGTCAGCGCATAGATACCGATATAGAGATCGAGCCGCAGGATCGACGAGATCACCAGGAGGATGTTCTGCGCCACCCAGGCATAAACCAGCCGGCGGATGAGCGGATCGCCGGAGGTCGCGCTTCCCGGCCGCAGCGCCGCCAGCACGAAGCCGGCGGCCAGCAGCGCCGTGACGATCAGCGGATAGGCGCCGCGATGCGCGTAGGCGGCATAGGTCAGCCCGTCGGGAAGCGCGATGCCGCCCCACAGATAGGTGGCGTCGAGTGCGCTCTGCACCGCGAACAGGATGTTGAAGACGACGAGCGCGCGGAGGATAGCGGCCTTGCCGAAGACGATGTCTTCGATCGTGGGACTTATGGCTGGCCTCGTCGGTGTGCTGGCAGGCGTTCCCAACCGGGGAATATGCCGGAGAAGCCGCGGCAGGCGCGGCCGCAGAAAGGCCCATACGCCGGCGAGCGCGAATAGCCAGAAGGCAAGACGCGGCAACTGCATGAGGTTGAGCAGGGCGAAGAGATCAATCAGCGAAAACCAGTATTCGATGACCGGATTGGCGGCGCCGAACAGCGCGAGGAACACTGCGCCGAGGCCCAGCGGCATGACCCAGACGGCGATCGCCGCAAGGCGCACGCGCCGCCGGCCAAGCCGCCGCGCCGCCATGCGCCAGCGGAAGAAATCAAGAACGAGCCGAAATGGCGTTGCAACCAGGAACAGCGAGAGTTGGCCGGCAATACGGGCAAGGCCGCGCCGCAACCGTCCGGCCAG
This sequence comes from Mesorhizobium sp. M0898, assembly GCF_040319695.1. Taxonomy (NCBI): domain Bacteria; kingdom Pseudomonadati; phylum Pseudomonadota; class Alphaproteobacteria; order Hyphomicrobiales; family Phyllobacteriaceae; genus Mesorhizobium; species Mesorhizobium sp. M0898. The sequence goes on from NZ_JAMYOE010000022.1 coordinate 8,447, forward strand.
TGAAAGCGCGAAGATGGCCAGCCCCGCCAGCGCGATCGAGACGGACAGTGCGCTGACATTTTCCACAAGCGGCAGCAGCGCCATGAGCAGCGCAACCGGCTTGAACCAGAATTTGCCATCGTTGAAGGAGCCGAGAGGATGGAGAGCCATGCTCGCCGCGGCAATCGCAACGCCGAACAGGAAAAGCGTGATGCCCGCCGGTTGGCCATAGAAGAAAAAATCGGCCAGCGCGACGAGCAGGACGGCAACGCCGAAGCGGTTGCAATAGCTCGGCGCCGCCGGGAGGAATACTATCATGATCGGGCTTTCTCGGCGGCTTTGATGCGGCCGGTGGACGGGGATTTCCGGACGAAAGGAAGGAGGTTTACCGAAGTCCGGGGCGGATCGACGAGCCACCAGCTTTCGCGGCGAAGCCGGTACGGCAGGGACCAACGGGAGTTCGTTTGCTCTTGCATGCCGCCCTTGTCGCATCCGGTCGGGTGGCAAGCGGGGCGGAGACGAGGAGATTTTCCGAAATTGCGTGCAGTTTTTATGCACGGCTTGCCTCGGCCGGCTGCAGACGGCATAGATCGGAGATGACCACCGAAAGCTACCGCCCGCGCCGCTCGGTGCTTTACATCCCGGCTTCGAACGACAAGGCGCTGGCCAAGATCCAATCGCTGGCCTGCGATACCGTCGTCATCGATCTCGAGGACGCCGTCGCCCCGGCCGACAAGCCTTCCGCGCGCGAAAAGCTGGTGGCGATTTTCGCCGGCCATTCCAACCGGCGCTGCGAGATGGTCGTGCGCATCAATGCGCTGTCGAGCGAGTGGGGCGGCGCCGACCTGCTGGCCGCGGCAAAATGCTCGCCCGACGCCATCCTGCTGCCCAAGGTCGACACGCCGCGCGACATTCTCGAGGCCGGCGACGTGCTCGACGACAATTTTATCGCCGACGAAGTCAAGCTATGGGCGATGATCGAGACGCCCAGGGCGCTGCTCAATATCGGGCCGATCGCTGAGCTCGGCCGCGACCCGGCCTCTCGCCTAGTTTGTTTCGTTGCCGGAACGAACGACCTGGTCAAGGACACCGGCATTCTCGCCACGGCCGATCGGCGCTATCTCGTTCCATGGCTGATGCAGATGGTGCTCGCCGCGCGCGCCGGCGGCCTCGACCTGCTCGATGGCGTCTTCAATGCTTTTCGCGATATGGACGGGTTTGCGCGCGAGTGCACGGAAGCGGCCGCCATGGGTTTTGATGGCAAGTCGCTGATCCATCCGGCTCAGATCGAAGCCGCGAACCACGCCTTTGCACCGTCGCCCGAAGCAATAGCCGAGGCGCGCGCGGTCAAGGATGCCTTCGCGCTCGCCCAAAATACCGGTAGGGCGGTAGTTGCGCTGAACGGCAAGATGGTCGAGCGGCTGCATCTGGCGCAGGCCGAAAAACTGCTGGCGAAGGCCGCCGCTGTTCGCGCATGACTAACGCAACTGACGACAGGATTGAAGAATGAAACTCTACCGTTTTCTGTCCGGTCCGGACGATTCCAGCTTCTGCCACAAGGTGACGGCGGCGTTGAACAAGGGCTGGCACCTGTTCGGCTCGCCGACCTATGCCTATGACCAGGAAGCCAAGACCATGCGCTGCGGCCAGGCCGTGGTGAAGGACATCGAGGGCCAGGAATACGGCCCCGACACCAAGCTCAGCGATTGGTAAGGTGCTACCGGCTACGGCAGCCTTTCCCAGACGGCTCTGATTTCGTTGAGCCGCGCGTCTGCGAGCCCGTCGATGTCATCGCAGCTGAAATAGAGTATCGATAGTGCTGCAAGGAGACCGGGATAACCGGAGACGTAACCCATCTTTGTAAGTATCTCGGGAACCGGCAGGCGCTTGCGTTCGATCAAGGAGATCGCGCATTCTGCAGTCAGAGATGCCACCGGGTGGTCGACTTCGGATAGCCAAAAGTCGACCAGAGCTAGGAGAATGGCGGGCTCGACGGCAGCACTTGCGGGCAGGTGGCAAAGCTCGCTAAGTGCTAAGAATGCGGCATTCGGCGAAATCCTCACTGCGGATTCGATCAGTACCCGGCTCACTGAAATGTCGTGATATGGCCAATTGCAATCGATCAGATCGGCAAATTCTGCTTCTGTCATCTGAGTGCTATTCAGCCGCTTCCTCGATCTTCTCCATATCGTCGTCCGACAGGCCGAAATGGTGGCCGATCTCGTGGATCAGCACATGGGTGACGATGTCGCCCAGCGTTTCCTCGTTCTCGGCCCAGTAGTCGAGGATGGCGCGACGATAGAGGGTGATGCGGTTCGGCCCCTCGCCGGTCTGCGGATTCCAGCGCTCGGCGATGCCGCGCCCCTCGAACAGGCCGAGCAGGTCGAAGGGCGTTTCCAGCGAAAGGTCGTCCATGATCTCGTCGGTCGGGAATTCGGCGATCTGAATGACGATCTCGCCGGTCAACTTGCGAAAGTCCTCCGGCAGATGGGCATAGGCCTCCAGCGCCAGGAGCTCGATTTCCTCCATCGTTGGCGAAAGCTGGTCGTGCCAGATGCGTGTTTGGTAGATGCGAGCCATGCTTTGTCCTTTGATCCCGGCATATAGGCTTTCAGGCCGGACTCGGCAAATGGTCGGGCTGGAGTGCCCGTGCCATGCCCCCACTACAGGAATAAATTCCCCATGACTCCGCTTGACTCTTCGGGCGACCTCTGGAATCCTAGAGAACATAACAGGAACAAGTGTGAGTGGAGCTGACCGTCATGGCGACAAGCGCCGTGGCGCGGGAGACTGTTTTTGCCCTGCGCCGCCAGATCGCGAAGATCGAAGGGACCTTGCCCGAGCGCCTGGAGGCGCCGGCCAGTTCGTCGTTTGACGCGGATGTCCCTCGTCAGAGTCTGACACCCTCTCGGCATCCGACACCCGCTCGGAATCTGACCATTGTCCGGCGCGGCCTTGCCGTGGCGCCGCCCGATGCGTTTTTGCGCACCGGCGCCGAGCGCCTCGATGCCGCGCTGAGCGGCGGCCTGCCGAAGGCGGCGGTGAGCGAGTTTCATGGCGCCGCGACCCGCGATGCCGGGGCCGTTGCCGGTTTTGCCTTGTCGCTCGTCAGCCTGATCCTCAGCCAGGGGCCGCAATTGCCGGTGCTGTGGATCGGCACATCCGAGGTTTTCCGCGAGGCCGGCTTTCCCTATGCCAGGGGGCTTCACGCCTTCTTCGGCATCGAGCCGGAGCAATTGCTGTTTTCCGAGGCGCCAAGGCTGCTCGATGCGCTGTGGATCGCCGAGGAGGCTGCCCGGATGACGGCGCTGGCCGCCGTCATCCTCGAAATCCGCGGCAGCCCGCAGCGGCTTGACCTCACCGCGACGCGGCGGCTGCACGCCCGCGCGCAGAGTGCGGGCCGGCCGCTGTTCCTGCTGCGCCAGGCCGGCGAGCCCGAACCGACGGCAGCGCCCGTCCGCCTCATCCTGTCGGCGGCACCGGCGGCAACGCGTAAGACGCTTGCCGGGCCGCTCGCCGACTCGATCGGCCGGCCCGCCTTCACCGTCGCCATCGGCAAGAGCCGCACGGCCTTGCCCGGAAAATTCACACTGGAGTGGAACCCCGATGAACGCATATTCGAAGAAAGACGGGGCGAGCAAGGAAGGTCTCAGGAATGGGCCCCAGAACGGCCAAAGAATCCTATCCTTGTGGTTTCCGCATCTCGCCGCCGAGAGGATCCTGCGGCAGCGTCTGGGGCGGTCCTGGCGTTCCCGGCCGTCGGATCACCTGCCGCTGGTGATCAGCCATCGCCAAGGGAACACCCAGCGCATCGCCGCCCTCGACGAACGGGCCGAGGCGCTTAATCTGAAGCGCGGCATGGGCATAGCCGACGCACGCGCCATGCATCCCTCGATCGACATCGTGGAGGCCGATCCGGAGGCCGACCGGCGCCTGCTCGAAGGCCTCGCCGACTGGTGCGACCGCTACACCCCGCTGGTGGCGCTTGACGGGACCGACGGCCTCTATCTCGACGTCACCGGCTGCACCCATCTTTTCGGCGGCGAACGCTCGATGCTGGATGATATCCTGTCGCGTTTTTTCCATCAGGGCTTCGATGTCCGCGCCGGGCTTGCCGCCACGCCTGGTGCTGCCTGGGCGGCGGCGCGGTTTGCTGGCGACCGCATCGTGCCCGATGGTGGGGAGGAAGCGCTTCTCGCGCCCTTGCCGCTGGCGGCGCTGCGCATCGACCCGGAGGTACGCGCCAGCCTCGAAAGCGTCGGCCTGCGCACGGCGGGCGCCGTCATGGCGGCACCGCGCGCGCCGCTGGCCCGCCGCTTCGGCGCATCGCTGCTCTTGCGCCTCGACCAGGCGCTTGGCCGCCTCGAGGAGGCCGTGTCGCCGCGCCTGCCGGTGGCACCGCTTTCGGTCGAGCGTCACCTTGCCGAGCCGATCATGCTGACCGAGGACATCGAGCGGCTGACCGGCATGCTGGCGACCACCTTGAAGAGCGACCTCGAGCGTCGCGGCGAGGGCGCAAGGCGGCTGGCGCTGCTGCTTTTCCGCGTCGATGGCGGCGTCAGCCGCATCGCCGTCGGCACCTCGCGGCCTCTGCGCGAGCCGCGGCTGATCCAGAAATTGTTCCACGAAAGGCTTGCCGCGCTCGAACAGGATATCGACGCCGGCTATGGCTTCGATCTCGTGCGCCTTTCGGTGCTGACCGCCGCCGCCTTCGACATGCAGCAGGCCGACCTTGCCGGCGAGACGAGCGACGACGGTGCCGATATCGCGCTTTTTGCCGACCGCATTCGCGCCCGGCTCGGCGAAGGCGCGGTCTTGAAGCCGGTCGCCGTCGAGAGCCATTTGCCGGAGCGCGCCGTCGCCACCCTTCCCTTCACGGAGGCGCCGCAGAGAAGCTCGCCGCCGAAGCAGCCGGACAAGGCGAAGGACGCTCCCACGACCGTCTTCCAGCCGGAACGGCCGATCCGGCTTTTCCGTTCGCCCGAGCCGATCGAGGTGCCGGCCACCGAAATGCCGGAAGGCCCGCCTTTGAACTTCCGCTGGCGGCGCGCGCTCTATCGGGTCGCGCGCGCCGAAGGGCCGGAGCGCATCGCGCCGGAATGGTGGCGAGGGGCGGCGGGACGAGAAGATGCCCCGACCCGGGATTATTTCCGCATCGAGGATGCCGACGGCCGCCGTTACTGGCTCTATCGCCAGGGGCTTTACGGCGCCTCGCAGCCCTCGCCGCGCTGGTTCATGCATGGGATCTTCGCATGAATGCGCTGACGGCCAACCCCTATGCCGAATTCGGCATCCAGTCGAACTTCTCGTTTCTGCGCGGTGCCTCGAAACCGGAGGAGCTGGTGGTCGCGGCAAAATTCCTGGGGTTTTCGGGGATCGGTCTCGCCGACCGCAACACGGTGGCGGGCGTGGTGCGCGCCTGGCAGCAGGCCAAGGTGGAGGGTGTTTCCTATCATCCCGGCTGCCGCCTGGTTTTTTGCGACGGCACGCCGGACATCCTCGCCTACCCGCAGGATCGCAAGGGTTGGGGTCATCTCTGCCGCATGCTGACGCAGGCCAATCTGCGTGACGAGAACGAAAAAGGGGCGACGCTCCTCAAACAGAGCGATCTTCTCGAATGGGGCGATCTCCTGTCGCTCGCCATACTGCCAGATGTGTCGGCGGACGCGGAAACCAGCCTCGCACTCCTTAGCCGGCTCAGGGATCGTTTCGGTGAAAACCTGCGGCTTGCGGTTTCGCCGGATTACCGCGGCAACGACCGCTTCCGTATCGAGCAGGCGGCGGCGATGGCGGATCTGGCCGGCATCCCGTTGATGGCGACCAACGATGTTCTCTACCATACGTCGGAACGGCGCCCGCTGCAGGACGTGCTGACGGCGATCCGCCTCAATGTGCCCGTCGCCGAGGTGGGGCTGGAGCTGGCGGCCAATGCCGAGCGTCACTTAAAGCCGCCGCTGGAGATGGCACGGCTTTTCCGCAGGCATCCGCAAGCGCTGGCGGAAACGCTGCGTTTTGCCGGCGAGCTGACCTTCTCGCTCAGTGACCTGCAATACAACTATCCCGACGAGCCGACGGAATCGGGTCTTGGGCCGCAGGCCGAACTGGAAAGGCTGGCCAAGGAGGGAGCCGCCATCCGCTACCCCTCGGGCGTGCCCGCTTTTGTGACGCAGCGCATCGAGGAGGAGCTCGCTCTGATCGAGCGTCTGAACTACGCGCGCTATTTCCTGACTGTCCACGACATCGTCAAATTCGCCCGCAGCCAGAACATTCTCTGCCAGGGGCGCGGCTCTGCCGCCAACTCGATCGTCTGCTTCTGCATTGGCATCACCGAAGTCGGCCCGGACAAGATCGAAACGCTTTTCGAGCGCTTCATTTCCGAGGAAAGAAACGAGCCGCCCGACATCGACGTCGATTTCGAGCATGAAAAGCGCGAGGAGGTCATCCAGTACATCTATTCCAAATACAGCACCAAGCGCACCGCGCTGGCCGCCGCCGTCGTCAGCTACCGGGGCCGCTCGGCGATGCGGGAAGTGGCCAAGGCGATGGGCCTGTCGGACGACGTCCGGGGCGCGCTGTCCAGTTCGATCTGGGGCTGGTCGACCTCGGAGCTCGGCGAAAAGGAGACAAAGGCCGGCGGCCTCGATCGGACCGATCCATCGACAAGGCATGTGATAGAATGCGCCAACGAGATCATGGGCTTTCCCCGTCATTTGTCGCAGCATGTCGGCGGTTTTGTCATCACCCGGGACCGGCTCGACGAGATCGTGCCCATCGTCAAGACGGCGATGGACGAGCGCAAGATGGTCGAGTGGGACAAGGACGATCTCGACGCGGTGAAAATCCTTAAAGTGGACGTGCTGGCGCTCGGCATGCTGACCTGCCTGCAGCGCGCCTTCACCCTGCTCCAGGATCATTATCCGCAGGCGCGGGACGCGTACGGCCTGCCCTATGTGCTGGCCACTCTGCCTGCCGAGGACAGGCATGTCTACGACATGATCTGCCGTGCCGACACGATCGGCGTCTTCCAGATCGAATCGCGCGCGCAAATGTCGATGCTGCCGCGGCTGCGGCCGAAAAGCTTTTACGACCTCGTCATCGAGGTGGCGATCGTGCGGCCCGGCCCGATCCAAGGCGACATGGTCCACCCTTATCTGCGCCGCCGGCAAGGCAAGGAAAAACCCGAATATCCCAAGCCGGAACTGGAAAAAATACTCGGCAGGACGCTGGGCGTGCCGCTGTTCCAGGAGCAGGCGATGAAGATCGCCATCGTTGCTGGCGGCTTCAGGCCGGGCGAGGCCGATGAACTGCGCCGCGCCATGGCGACATTCAAGCGCACCGGCACGATCGGCAATTACCGCAAGAGAATGGTCGACGGCATGGTCGCCAAGGGCTACGAAAAAGACTTCGCCGAGCGCTGCTTCAAGCAGATCGAGGGTTTTGGCGAATACGGCTTTCCCGAGAGCCACGCCGCCTCCTTCGCCCTGCTGGTCTATGCCTCCTGCTGGTTCAAGACCTTCTATCCCGACGTGTTCTGCGCCGCGATCCTGAATTCCCAGCCGATGGGGTTTTACCAGCCGGCCCAGCTTGTCCGCGACGCGCATGACCACGGCGTCGAGATCCGCGAGGTCGACGTCAATTTTTCCGGCTGGGATTGCGCCTTGGAGAAATCGCCTTTCGATCCAGATCGTATCCTTGACCGCCATGCCCAGATGCGCGGCGTCATCCGGACCAGCCATGCCGTCCGGCTCGGCTTTCGCCAGGTCAAGGGCCTGTCGAAGGAGCGCATGGAAGCGTTTGTGTCGAGGCGCGGCGCCGGCTATGCATCCATACGCGACGTCTGGCTGCGCTCGGGCCTCAACGTCGACGAGATCGAAAAACTGGCGCAGGCCGACGCTTTCCGGTCGCTTGGATTGAACCGTCGCGACGCTCTATGGGCGGTCCGCGCGCTCGACGGCAAGAGTGCCGCCGAAAAGCTGCCGCTGTTCGACCAGCCGGCGATCCGCTTGCGCGATCTGGAGCCTGCAACCAGGCTCCCGACAATGCCGCTCGGCGAGCACGTCGTCCACGACTACCGCTCGCTTGGCCTGTCGCTGAAGGCGCACCCGGTCGCCTTCCTGCGTCAAAGGCTGGATCGTTCCGGCGTCACGCCCAATGTGCGGCTCGGCCAGGTGCGGGACGGCCGGCGCGTTTCGGTCGCCGGCCTCGTGCTGGTGCGGCAGCGGCCGGGCAATGGCAAGGCGATTTTCCTGACGCTGGAAGACGAGAATGCGGTCGCCAACATCATTTTCTGGGAAAGGACTTTTGACCGCTTCCGCCCCATCGTCATGGGCGCGCGTCTCATCCGCGTCACCGGCAAGCTGCAATCGGAATCGGACGTCATCCATATCGTCGCCGAGAAGGTCGAGGATCTGACGCCGTGGCTGTCGGTGCTGCTTGAGCAGGCAAGGCCGGCGGACAGACTGTCGAGCAGTGCAGACGAGGCTCAGCCCGGCAGCATCGCGCAAACGGAACTATTGGGAAAGGCAGAGAAGGTCATGCCCAAAGGGCGCAATTTTCAATAGAGGCGCGAAAGATCGCGACGGAGCGGCTCTGAACCGCAGCACTCAGGGCGTTCCACCCAGGCGCGGCGGCGGTGGCATGGCATCATCTATGGTGATGACACGCGCTTCCGATGGCAGCATGATCGGAATGCCGTCCCGCACCGGATAGGCAAGCTTTGCCACCCGCGAGATAAGCTCGCCGCGCTCCGGATCCCAGGCAAGCGGCCCCTTGGTCAGCGGGCAGGCCAAGAGTTCCAGCAGCTTGGGGTCGACAGTCCTGTTCCCGTCACGTCCATCCGCCATTTGGTTTGTCCTTCCACAGGGCAATCGGGTTAAGGTTTCGAGCGCGAACTTACTTCTCCCCTTGTGGGAGAAGGTGGCCGGCCGAAGCTCGGTCGGATGAGGGGTGTTCCAGCTTGGCACCGACGACACTCCGTCCAGCACCCCTCAACCGTCTTGGCGCTGCGCGCCAATCCACCTTCTCCCACAAGGGGAGAAGGCAAGAACCTACTGCAAACTCGAACCGAAATCCTCATTGTCGCGCGCCAGCGCCATTTCGGTGATGGCGATCAGGGTCTCGGCGCGTGTCTTCAGATCGGCCGCTTCGAGCAGCGCCTGTTTCTCGGCCGGCCCGTAGGGCGCCATCATCGACAGTGCGTTGACCAGCATGGCGTTTTCGGCGCGGCTGACGCTTTCCCAGTCGGCCTCCAGATCGTTAGCCTGCAGATAGGCGCGAAACGCTTTGAGCAGCGCCGGCCGGTCGATCTCGGCGTCTGCCTGCTCCTCGTCGAGATCGGCGAGAAAGGGTGCCAACCGGCACTGCCGGAACGGTGTTTTGACCGTGAGCTCCTGGACAATACGGAACCGGCACACGCCCTGCAGCGAAATCAGGTAACGGCCGTCGCCGCTCTCGGACAGCGCAATGATGCGCCCGGCGCAGCCGACATTGCAGAGCTCCGGCTCGCCGTCGGGACGCAGCGCACCGTTAAGGCTGGGCTGGATCATGCCGATCAGCCGCGGCCCGGCGATCGCCTCGTCGACCATCTGCAGATAGCGCGGCTCGAAGATGTTGAGCGGCATGCGGCCTCCCGGCAGCAGCAATGCGCCCTCAAGCGGAAAGATCGGCATGGTCGACGGTAAGTCCGCAGCGAGCCGGTAATGCGCGTTTCCCGCCTGCACCTCAATCCTCCGATCGCTTTGTCAGGAAGCGCACCAAATCCGTCTCCTCCCGGCCGGCACAAGGCGCAACACCGGAAACCTGAAATCGAACGCCGTCCGAAAACCTAATCTGGCGCAGCCGCGGCCCACCGCAAGCCCGCGCGACAAAACAGTCTGCGCCGGCTCAGGAAAACAGCAGCGACGACAGTTTGCGCCGTGCCGACAGCGTTGCTTCGTCGGTCATGCCCCATGCCTCGAAGAGCTGCAGCAACTGGGTTCTGGCGCCGTCGTCGTTCCACGAGCGATCGGCCTTGATGATCGCCAGCAGATTGTCGGCCGCCGCCATGCGATCACCCTTGGCGTTCTGGATCATGGCAAGCTCGAACCGTGCCTGGTGATCCCCGGGATTTTCGGCCAGCCGCCGTTCCAGTTCCGCCGGATTGCCGAGCACTGCTGCTTGCGCGGCGAGCGCCATCTTGGCCCGCAGCGCGGCGAGTTGGGGCGCATCCTTCTTTGCTTCCGGCGCCCGCGCCAGCACCGCCTCGGCACCTTCGGCATCGCCGGCCTCGAACAGCAGATCGCCCAAGCCAGCGATCGCCTCGATCGTCTCCGGCGCCTGTTCCAGGATGGCATCGTAAATGTCGGCCGCCGTCTGCACGTCCCCGGCGTCGCGCGCTTCGGCGGCCGCGGCCAGCGCCTCGGCAACTTGCGGCGCACCGCCGTTCTTGCCGCCGACCTTCTGGATGAATTGCGTGATCTGACTCTCGGGAATGGCGCCCATGAAGCCGTCGACCGGCTGGCCGTCCTTGAAGGCAATGACCGCCGGTATCGACTGGATGCCAAGCTGGCCGGCGATCGATGGATGGTCGTCGATATTCATCTTGACCAGCTTGACCTTGCCACCGGCGGCTTTCACCGCCTTCTCCAGCAGCGGCGTCAATTGCTTGCAAGGGCCGCACCACGGCGCCCAGAAATCGACCAGCACCGGCTGGTGACGCGATTCCTGGATCACGTCGGCGGCAAATCCAGCGGTCGTTGTGTCCTTGATGACGTCGGCCGGCGCCTCCGCAAGCGCGACCTTCTCACGCGCGGCATCGGTGCCGCCATATTGCACGGTGGTGGCATACCGGCCGCCATTGCTGCCAAATGGGCCGCCAAAGGGGTTGCTATCACTCATCTCGTCGCCTTTCGGTCGCGCCGCCGGCCAAGGGACGGGCGCAACATCCTTCTTTAGAACCCGGTTTCAGTCACCCATGTGGCGATCATGCCGAGACTTTCAAGATAACAGCATCATGTCCGGTTGCCTCGACGAATTTGACCAGGTCCGCGGCAGCGATGGAAGTCGTCGCTTCGTTGGTCAGCGGGTGGGCATTGACCAACGCATGGCTCATCAGCTCCTCGTCCAACACGACCTTGATCCTTCGCTCGGTGTCGTTGATCAGCCCGAACACCGTGACCGCGCCCGGGACGACGCCGAGAAGCTCCATCAGCATCTCCGGCCGGCCGAAGGACACGCGCCCGGCAGCGCCGATCAGATGGTGTATATGCTTGAGATCGACCATCGCCTCCTCGCCGACGCTGACCAGGAAGAAATTGTCCTTCTTGTCCTTGAGGAACAGGTTCTTGGTATGGCCGCCGGCAATCTCGCCGCGCAGCGCCTGCGAATCGGCGACCGTGAACAGCGGCGGATGCCGCCGCGTCGATACCTCGATCCCGAGTCCGGCGAGAAAGGCGAAAAGTTCGGCTTCGGTCTTCGGCATGGGTCTTTCTTCTGATGGCCCGCTTTCAACGGCTTGTTCGGCTAACGCCGTTTACGGCCAATGATGCGGCCAAGACAAGCCCGTCGCGCAACGCGGGGGCGATTGCCTTGCGACGTCTCGCAGGAGGCTTGTCCGCATTGCCGACGAAGCAAAAAGCCTGCGAATTCCCTGTTGCAATCGCCGCGCTCTTCAGCCATATAGGCGCGGCTTGCGGCCCAAAAGCCGCGCGAGCGGGTGTAGCTCAGGGGTAGAGCACAACCTTGCCAAGGTTGGGGTCGAGCGTTCGAATCGCTTCACCCGCTCCAGTTTCCTTGAGGGGAATCAAGCGATTAAGAGGCGCCTTTCGGGGCGCCTTTTGCTTACGTGGCGAAAAGAGTGTCCCTGCCATGGCGATGCGCGGAAAGCCGCGCTGTGACCAGCAGGTGTCGCAGCTTTTCTATTCCGTTGTGCTAGCTTTTTTTCTGCGCCGAATAGTGTGCGACTGCGCGACGGCCATTTTCAACTCGGGCGTGATCTCCAACGGAGCATTCTCTGCCCCATGTTGGTTCTGTAGCCCCTGGACCTGGACGGTCGGAAATGGGAGTTCGATGCCCTGCTCCTTGAAGACCTGGCGGAGGCGTACATAGAATTTGCGTTTCATACCGAAGGCGCCTCCCGGCTTGGTTGTGGCCTTGACCCTCAATACGATGCCGTATTCGCCGAACTCCTGTACGCCCTGCATCTTGATCGGGTCGAGCACCCAGTGTTTGAACTCGGGATCTTCCGCCAGTTCGAGGCCGATCCGCTTGATCAGCTTGCGAGCGAAGTCGATATCGGTGTCATAACCAACGGTGATGTTGAATTTGTCGATAACCCAGTCACGGCTCTGGTTCTGGACTGCCCCGAGTTCACCGAAAGGTATCGTGAACAGCGGACCACGATGGTGGCGCAGCTTCACCGAGCGCAGCGAAAAGCTTTCCACAGTACCCTTGTAGTTGCCCGATGAAATGTATTCGCCAACGCGAAACGCATCGTCGAGCAGAAAAAACACGCCTGAAATGACGTCCTTGACGATGGTTTGTGCCCCAAAGCCCACGGCGACGCCGACGACGCCAGCGCCGGCGATCAATGGGCCGATCTGGATACCCAGCGAGGCGAGCATCATAAGCACCGCCATCACGATGATCGATGCGAGCAGAATATTCTGGAGGATCGGCAAGAGCGTATGCAGCCGCGCCTGCTGCGGATCGAGGATCGGGACGTCCTCGTCGCTGATCACAGGGTGCGGTGTTTCGATGCCCAGCTTTCGTTCGATCAAAGCTTTGATGATCGACCAGCCGAAGTCGGCGGCGAGGGCAATGACCACGACATTGATCAAGCCGCGCAATATGAACGTCGTCGTCGTATCGCTGCCCCGCATGGATTGCATGTCCAGACCCCAGACACGTGCGAGAAGGTAAGCCGCCGCCAGGATGAAAATCATTCGGATCCCGCGATCGATGACAGCGATCGTCACCGCCGGGATCGTGGGCCGGCCGACATCTTCCGAACCTGGCCGCAGAACGAAATTGACCCCGCGCTGCGTCACCACGATTGCCAAAGGCAGGAAGAATGCGGCGAAGGTGAACCAGAAGTATGTATAAAGACCGGCGATACGCTGCAGGAACAGGACGACGAAATAAGCAGCCAATAGCCATGTCGCTTCCGTGTGACCGATGTGGCGCGCACCGTCTCGCTGCGTTCTTGGCCGACGCCAAATGGCGAGCAGCAGGAGCAGCAGCAGCACGAAATCGGCGACCAGTGACAGGACCATCATTCCGTCCTGATCGATGCCGAGACCTGGCAAGAGGATAAACGCGGCGCCGAAGAAGGCGAAGACGCCGACGATCCGGGGTAGCCAATAGGACCAATGGTCAGCCGCTTCGTTGGTGATCGGCAAAGCACGAACCTCGACGGCGTTCTCGACGTTCATGAAGGAAGGGACGAGCGTGGCCATGACGTACATGCGCACACCCCATGTAACGACTGCCGCCATCAGAAATGTCAGTACAATCTCGCGGATAAGCATCGGCCAGTCGAACAACATGAACGCGCCGGCGCTGCCCAGTGCGAAAGAGACTATCAGCATGCTGGAATAAAGCAGGCGGCCACCAATCTTCTTGGCTCGCCCAACGGGCGTATCCTTCGGTTGCGCGATAATCCAAAGACGAAATGGACGGGTGAGCTTGAACGTTGCCCAAGTGAGTGCCAGGCCGGCAGCGATGAACATTGCAATCAGCACAAATACGCCGGCGGGCCCCCTGCTGGACATATCCTCCATCGTCTCTGCCCGAACGCGCGCGAACTGGCCTGGCAGCAAGGGCAAAGTTCGCACGATTCTTTCGATATGATGCCTGATCCCATCGAGCGTCGAGGATGCCATCGTATTCATCTGGCCTGGTGCGGCCACGGCGCCGGACGATGCGTCAGTCGGCGAAGCCCCTCTCTCGGCGGGCGCTCCCGTTGACCCGGCGTCCTGATTTCGCTGTTCGGCCACCCACGCCTTCACTGACGGATCGTCGAGAAGCTCGAACAATTGTTTGACCCTTTCAGGCGGGACGGTCGCCGGCGCCTGCGCTTGCGCCTGACCAGCCAACAAAAGGGCGATCCCAAAGACGAGCGGCCTGGCAATCAGGGCAAACATCGCAGTCAGGTCTCCGAGACGCCGTGCCGGGCGCGCCAGGTTCCTGGCTCCCAATCGTCGAGTCATGAGTGGCATCGTGCTGTTAACCTTCCGATCAGATCGGCGAGCAACGACATCTATGTCCGTTGTTGCCCTACCTTGAAGAAACCGATGTTGCGGTGCAAGACGTCATCGTTCCGAGCCAGACCGCTGTGCCGGGTACGTGGCGGTGTTTATTTAGCCGCCGGGGGCAGGGCATTGCGACCTCGGCCCAGGCCTCCGGCCGTTCTATGAACTGGGCATCGACGTTAAATCTCAGGAACTGGTTTCCTGAGATGACCAAGACAGACCTTTGGCGGTCACTCGGTGGTCAACTGCTTCGCGCACCGCTGCGGACATTCGAAACCATGATGTTGCTTGAGATGCAATGCGCTTCCGGGTCGGCACTGCCATGCGGCAAATCAGGCCGGGAGCCGCCACATTCGCACACGACCTGTACCACGCAATTCCGTTTCCTGGAGTGGGTCGCAAGCAAAATTTGGTCCAAGCAGTTGATGAGTTGCATCCGAAATGCGGATTTCATCGGGCTCCGCGGACGTTTGGATACGTGCGGCGAGATTAACGGTGTCGCCCCATAGATCATAGGCAAACCGCCTTTTGCCTATGACGCCCGCCACGATTGGTCCTGAGTGAATTCCAATTCTGAGTCTTACCGGTTCTCCTGCGAAGCGTTCGCGCTTAACCGCCTTCCGCAGTTCAAGTGCATAGTGCGCAAGGGCTTCCGCATGATCGGATCGCGCGGTGGGCAGGCCAGCGACCACCATCACACAATCGCCGATTGTCTTGATCTTTTCGCAGCCGTATCGCTCCGAGAGCAGATCCGCCGCCTTGAAGAAGTAATTTAAAATAGCGAGCGTCGTCACGGCTCCGACGCTCCGCGCTCTTTCCGTAAAGCCGACGATGTCGGCAAAAAGCACACTCACCTCCGCATGGTTGTCTGCAATTTGTTCGTGCGCTTTTAGCCGCTCCGCGATCGACGCCGGAAGAATGTTGAGGAGTAGGGCTTCGGCGCGCTGGTATTCACGCGACAATCCCTCTTGGCTCGCCCTCAACGCCTCGTTTGTCGATTGTAATTTCTCGTTGAGTTGACGCTCCCTCTCTTGCAGAAGCGTCATTTCATAAGCCTTCTGTTGAAGCCGCTGCCTATTGTCGCGTTCGGCAGTGGCGTCAAGAAAGAGCAGCCACACGCAGGCATTGTCAGCAAAAAGATGGAGGTCCGCGACACGCCCGCTGGGCAGTTCGACCATGGCCATATCATATGGAAGCTCCGGGCAGGGCAACAAACCTTCCATGAATTCAAGCTGCTCGGCAACAGGCTTACCTATGCGAACTGACGAGAGTCCGTAATGGTTAACGTTACCGCCCTTCG
This sequence comes from Mesorhizobium sp. M0898, assembly GCF_040319695.1. NCBI lineage: Bacteria > Pseudomonadati > Pseudomonadota > Alphaproteobacteria > Hyphomicrobiales > Phyllobacteriaceae > Mesorhizobium > Mesorhizobium sp. M0898. Next base: position 23,954 of record NZ_JAMYOE010000022.1, read on the forward strand.
CAGCTATGCAAAGCTGGGCGTCGATTTTCAGATATGCGACCGAGCGCTCGTTGTAGAAGAAATCGTAAATCCAGCTTTTAACTTCTCTTGGCAAGACATTCATGGTTTATTTGCTGACCATCGAAGCAAGTTGACGAAACGCATCATCAACATGTTCGCCCGAAAGCGCACTTGTCAGATAGATTTGCCATCCAAGTTGCCTCAGTTCGTCAATTTCACTATCCGATATTGCCCACCGATCGGCCAGATCGGATTTGTTGAACAGCAATACAAACGGCATAGCGCCGAATTCAGCCTCGGCCCGCTCGCGCAACGTGAGCGCAACGGCAAGAGTAGCAGCGCGTGTTCCATCGACGACAAGCACGAGCCCACTCGCACCTCGCACATAGCTGACGCGGAATGAGCCGATATCGTCTTCGCCGGCCAAATCCCACAAAATCAGATCCACGGTTTTGTCCGGGAATGCGACACTCTTCTTGTCGATTTTCACTCCCACCGTGGTCAAGTAGGTTTCTGAAAAGATGCTTTGCACAAACCTGCGAACCAGACTCGTCTTTCCGACAGCGAACCCGCCCAACATACAGATCTTCTTTTGCAATATCCTGGGCTCCGCCTAGTGGAAGTTTACCGTAACCGAAACTCTGCGGTTGGCGGAGTTCCCGGTTCGGCTATTTTCAATCTCCGCTGGCTCAAAGGTGCCCGCGCCGCGAACCAAGAGCAACTCCGGATCGACGCCGCGCTTCTTGAGAAGCGCACGAACTGTCTCCGCGCGCGCGGCGCTGATCGACAACTTGGCCGTTTCACGGCCCGTCTCGTCCGAATGGCCGGTCAACATGAACTGTGCTGTTACGCCTGCCTTGCGGGCGTCCTCGGCCAATTCCTTCAACTGATTCGCCAATTTGTCGAGAACCGGCAGTTGCTCTGGTCCCGGTACAGCCTTGCCAGAATCGAAGAAAATGTTGACCGCTTGAATAGCCTCCCTCAAATGAGTGAGTTGCGGAGGGGTCAACTCACGCAGCTCGGAGAGTTCTAGAGAGAGTCCGTCCGCGGACAGCTGTTGGGCGGCGACCCGCGCCCGATCTATCCAGGCGGCAGGAGCTTCACCCTGGGCAACGATGCGATCCTTGATGATCGAAAGCCGTACTGAATCCGGCGGAGTCAGCGACGCCATCAGCCGCTTCACCACGAACTTCGGATCAAGGCTTTGATAGAATTGCCACTGTGAATGAACGCGAGCAGGATCGACCCCTGTTCCGGACAGCAGAGCCTTCGGGTCGGCGGCCTGCGGGTCTCTCAGGCCGGAAATATAGAAATGTCCCCCCCTCGCCGTTTGTTGGGCGACGATGATTCCCGCTTGGGCCTCCAGTCGCGACACATAAGTCTGCCAGTGCTCCGCCGCGCGTGCCTCGGGGCTCACATCACGAACCTTGGAGATGTCGAATTCCGGTCCGCCTGCCGAGAGCTGTCGGGCCGCTGCGCGTGCGCGGTCTATCCAGATGTCGGGAGCCTCACCCTCGGCAACGATGCGATCCTTGACGATCGAAAGCCGTACTGAATCCGGCGGGGTCAGCGATACCATCAGCCGCTTCAGGACGAACTTCGGATCAAGGCTCTGATAGAATTGCCACTGCGAATGAACGCGGGCGGGATCTACCTCCGTTCCGGACAGCAGAGCCTGCGGGTCGGCGGCAAGCGGGTCTCTCAGGCCGGCAATATAGAATTGGCCATCACGCACCTTTTGTTGGGCGACGATGATTCCCGCTTGGGCCTCCAGTCGCGACACATAAGTCTGCCAGTGCTCCGCTGCGCGTGCTTCGGGGCTCACATCACGAACCCTGGAGATGTCGAATTCCGGTCCGCCTGCCGAAAGTTGTTGGGCCGCTGCGCGCGCCCGATCTATCCAGGTGTTGGGAGCCTCACCCTCGGCAACGATGCGACCATTGACGATCGAAAGTCGTACTGAATCCGGCGGAACCAGCGACGCCGTTAGCCGCTTCAATACGAACTCCGGATCAAGACTCTGATAGAATTGCCACTGTGAATGAACGCGGGCGGGATCGACCTGCGTTCCGGCCAACAGCGACTGCGGGTCGGCGGCAAGCGGGTCTCTCAGACCGGCAATATAGAATTGGCCATCACGCACCTTTTGTTCGGCAACGATGATGCCCGGCTGGGTCCCCAGTCGCGACACATAGGTCTGCCAGCGCTGCACGGATTGCCAGGAAAGAAAGAACCAACCGCCTGCCGGAATCAAAACCAGCAGGACTGCAGCCACGACCAGCCACGGAAATCCCTGGTTTGATTCCTCCTGCTTCAGTTCAACGCAGGTCTGCAACTGCGTCTCTACGCCGGCCAACTGCGAACTGTCGCCGTCAAACTGCTCTAGAGCCTGTGAGCATTCATCATGGATGCGAAGCAATACATCGCGAATTATTTCATGTAATTCCTCCGGCGGATTTCCCCGGATCACCGCAACCAAGGTCGCAAACGGTCCAACTTCCGACCAGAGACGAAGCTCTCCGAAACGAATGGTATCTAGGCCGCTCTGTTCTTTCTCGTTAAATGAGTCTTTTACAAAATCTTGAATTGCACTAAGCATAGAAGAAATGAGTTGAGGATCTTCGCTAGTTGCATTAGCGGCAGTTACATGCGCTATCAAAAGCCCGGAATTGCGATTGATTAGAAAGACGTGTTCTACACGATAAACAAGAGAATGCTTAAGAACAACTTCTGAGAAGCTTGCTCCTGTTCTCCACGCTTCAAGTCTCCACTTGAGCCCGTGCCAGGTAAATATATGTCTTAAAGTTTCATTCAACGATTGAAAGGTCTGGTCGATCTTTTCGCCGATCGACTTGCGAATAGCCGGCAGAAACACCGGGTACAATATATCCGTCAGCGTACGCGGGCTCTTCTGGATGGACCGTTGCACGGCCCTCTCGACAGCTGGCGCAAGGGCCTCTCCGAGTTGCGCATGAGGCGCACGTGCGGCTGCACTGGGGAGAACGCTCCCCACTGCAGCCGCAAGCTGCTCCGGTTCGTCGAGCAGGTGCGTAACTCGTGAAAGCTCCGAAATTTCGCGGCCGACCAGCAACTGGCGCAGCGTTTCCATGCGAGGGTCGGCGGTTGGGATTCCGTCGAGACGCGCACGATAGTCCGGATCAACGTTCCGGGCAATTTCGATCAAAAGGCGAGCCAGCGCCTCGCGATCAATCTCTGTATCGTTCGAAGCTGCTCTTTGAGGGAGGCTGATTGGGTCGACAGTCGACGTCAAGTTCCGATCAACTCACTTTCCAGGTACGCTCCGAGTTGTTCTTGCTGCCGACGGGATCCTGATTTAGACATTTTGCAACCTCAACAAACAGGCCAGCCAAAAGATTTCGGTCGGTCTTGACATTGCCAAGATCGGAAAACATTTTCTCCATCAGCATCTGAATGCTTTCATTCTTTTGCTTGATTTCCTCACGCAGCAAATGATCGTTTCGATTTATCCGGTCCGCAACTTCCCGCTCAAGCTCGCTCAACTGATCCGACAACGCGCGCACCTGCTTTTCGAGCGCCTGATTTTGCTCGCGAAGATTCCGATCAATCTCCTTATCGGCGTCGGCTCGCGCGTCTTTTTCGTTCCGCAATTGCGCCGCAAGCGAGTCAACCTGCTTCTTTGCATTTGACTCGTACATTTCAAGATTGCGCTTGGCCTCGGATTCGACATCCTTGAAGCGCTGCAAGACCCGTTCTTCAAGCTTGGAAAAGCGGCGGTCATAGTCCTGCATCTGGTTGCCGAACAGCAGATCACGTATCTTGTCGACACCTACAGCGTCGCCGGGGGCTCCGCTCTCGCGAGCCTGGCCCGCCATGAAGGTCAGCCCGCTTCCGTCTGCATTACTTATCAGATTTGCGTCCGCTTTATTTGCCGAAGAAGCGGTACTCGAAGATTCCTTGGCCATCCCATGCCCCTTCTTTTGAACATTGCCACAGCGCTAATTTAGCAACTGGTAAACTTGCCAGTAAAATTGTCGACCCGCAAGCCGGAATCTTCGCGGCTTAAGTCGGTTCGAACGTCCCCATTCGGGTAGATTTCGACATGCGGCTCGATCCGGATCAGCTCGCGCTCGCGTCTTCGCCCGCGATCATCTTTATGCAGATGAAATGCGAGAGCGGAGATGCCCTGGCGCATCGACCCCAGCTCCAAGCCGTCGGGCATGCGCGCTGCCATTCAGCCTGTGTTCAAGTCTTTTTTGCCCGCCTCCAATTCGCCCTTATCTTGACAGGGCAGTGCTGCCAGCCGATGCCGTCATCCGGTTTTGACATTTGCCAACTCTTGCCGAAGAAAACGAAAGCTCGATGATCCAGGATGCTACCGCAGGGCGGTGTGGTACCGATGCTCAATGCCGAGCAAACCGTCGGCACAATGCGTGCCGGCATCCGCCGGCAGACCTGCCAGATACTGGATATAGTGGTGATGGACGATGGGTCGACGGACTGATCGGCGTCGATTGTGACGGCCTACGCCGAGAAAGATCAACACATCTTGTTCTACCTCGAACCAGGCGCGGGTAAGACGGCGTGGCGCATGATCCCTTGGTTTCAATCGTGGTTCCTGCGCACAACGCGGAGGTAACGCTGGCGCGCTCACTCGATTGCCTTCTTGATCAGGAAATAATGGATTGGGAGGCGATCATCGTCGACGACGCCTCCACGGACCGCACCCCTGCGATCATCGCCGGTTATGTAGAGCACGATGCCCGATTTCGGATGTTGAGCTCTTGCGCGCATAGCCCCGCCGGCGCGCGCAATAGCGGGATTTCGAAGGCGCGCGGCCACTGGCTCATGTTTCTGGATGCGGACGATTGGGTGGATGCCAGCTTCCTTGCCAAAATGCTGGCCGCACTGAAATCCGCTCCCGATGCAGTGGCTGCCTATTGCGGTTCCCGACGCGTGATGCCCGATGGCGAACTCACGGCGTCGAGCATCGCAACGGAGGTTGCGATTCAACCCTTCGAAACGTTCGCCCGCCGGTGTGCCGTCCGCACTCACGCGCTGCTGGTCGATCGGGAGATAATTGTCGAGTTGGGCGGTTTCGACGTGTCGCTGCGCACCTGCGAGGACTGGGATCTGTGGCAGCGCCTCGCACGTCTAGGCAAAAATTGGGTGATGGTCGACGAGCCGCTCGCTTTCTATCGGGCCAGCCCCAACGCGCTCAGCCGCAATTCGGCGCAGATGCTGGCAGATGGCGAAGTCGTGATCGCTCGCGGCTTTTCCGCCGATCCCAGGGTCAAACACCCGCCATCGGCTCACGCCAATGGAGCGACCGACGCGAACGGCCACACCGCTTCAGAAGCACTCGCGTGGTTCGCGTTGTGGAACGCCGCATCGGATTGCGGCTGCGGCTCGCGCTCGATCAACCCGCAGTCCCTGCGCGCGCTCCCAGCAGGACGTAAGTGGGCGCGTGAGATCGCCAAGGTGGCCGTCGATGGCCTTATGGTAGGAAGCCTGTCGGTGCCAGCGCAATTGGCTGCCAGGTGGGACAGGTTCGGCGCTTCCCTCACCGAGTTGATCCTCGAACTCGGCAAGGTCTGGAATAATCCGGACGCGGCTCGCCGCGTGCAGTATCACTTTGAGCAAATGCTGCTCGATGTCGACGATCTTGCCGCGCCGCGCAGGCTGGCGCGGACACTTGGAATTCGTGTCGACGTGCGAAATCCGGCCTCGATCGAAGTACCGAAAGGAATCGATCAAATCTATGCCCATCTGATGATGGATGGCCAGATCGAGGCTCTCGTGCAGTTCGGCGTACTCGGGAGAGTGACGAGGCGTCATTGGATTGAATTGATCCTGAATTTCCTGCCCTCTGAGCGGCCTATGCACAGTGCCGCGCGACTTGCGAGGCGATCGCCTGTAGATGCACCGCAAAAGGGCGCCGGTGCCGACAAGTCAAACATGTCTGCAGCCGAGGCATTGTTGTCCATGGCGGGACGCCGGTCTGATCAGGACAGCCATTTCGGCAAACTTGCGGGATTGGCCGCGGAAGCGCAGGCGCTGGTTCGGTCGAGCGCCGAAACTAAAGAGCCTTTTGCAGCGCCGCGCCGTGCACGGGCCGCGGATGGGCGCGACAATGACCGCACATCTTTCTGGAATCGCCATTTTGCGATCGAGGATCCCTGGAACTACGGTTCGCCCTATGAGCAGGAAAAATATGAGCGGCAGCTCGAAATTCTGCCTGCCGGTCCCATCGGACGGGCGCTTGAGCTGGCCTGCGCGGAGGGCCACTTCACGCGGCAGCTGGCGCCGCGCGTGGGCCATTTGACCGCAACTGACATCTCCGCCGTAGCCGTCGGGCGGGCGGGCGCGCGATGCAGTGATCAGCCGAACGTTGAGTTCGGCGTACTGGATTTTTCTGCGGACACGCTGCCGGGCGAGATGGATCTGATCGTCTGTTCGGAAGTGCTCTACTACCTGGACGATCTCACCGAGTTGCGGCGCATCGCCAAAAAACTTGTTGAGGCGTTGGCGCCTGGTGGCAGTTTCATCAGCGCACACGCATTCGTGCTACGAGACAATGTTGAAAGGACGGGCTTCGACTGGAACACATTCGGTGCACAAGCGATCTCAGAGACGCTGGCAGCGACCCACGGCCTCGTTCTCGAGCAATCGATCCAGACCGAGCTCTACCGCATAGACCGCTTCCGCCGCCTGTCACCAGGCGACGTGGCGACGGAACCGACGATAGATCATGTGCCAATCCGCGCCCCCATCGAAATCGGAGTCGCGCGAAATATCGTCTGGGGCGGGGCGCGGGCCTTGCGCCGCGACGTCGCACATAGCGAGCGGCGGCAGCGTATCCCTGTCCTCATGTATCACAGTGTCTCCGATCAAGGTCCGGCCGCGCTCGCCCGTTTTCGGCTCGCGCCCGCCGCATTCGCCAGCCAAATGACATGGCTGCGCGCCAATGGCTTTCACGCGATTAGCTCCGAGCAGCTGGAATGGTTCATCGCCAACCGTCAGCCTTTCGTTGGCCGCCCAGTGCTCATCACCTTCGATGACGGCTTCCAGAACTTTGCCGACCATGCCTGGCCGGCCTTGCGCGCGAACGACCTGACCGCGGAAGTGTTCCTGGTGACGGACTTGGTGGGTGAAAGTGCACAGTGGGACGCCTACAGCGGCCCGCCGACGCAGCTTATGGACGCCGGGACGGTGCGACGCCTCGCCGGCGAAGGTGCGTTCTTCGGAAGCCATCTGGCGACGCATCGCGCGATCGATGGTCTGTCGAGCTCTGACTTGGCCGCCGAGCTCCTGCGCTCTCGTATGTTCATCGAACGGTGGACCGGTCGGCCAACCGCGGCGTTCGCGGCACCCTTCTCTGTCACCGACCGACGGCTTGGCAGGCTGGCCAAGGAGTGCGGCTATCGAATCGGCTTCGGCGGCAGACACGGACCGGCGGACCTCGATTGCGATCCCATCGACCTTCCGCGCATCGAGATTCGTGGGGATCGTTCGCTCGATGACTTTGTTGCCGTTGTCGAGGCCGTGCTCGCATGAACCGTGAACTTGTCAGTGTCTAGATTCGTAACAAATTGGTTCCGCTTTTTATTCCGTGTCCCGCCCGCTTACCTCGTTCGCAAGTCTATTGGGCGACTTGCGATACGGCTGACATCAGCTCCTGCGGGCTTGGCGCCCCAAACATGTATCGCCCACCCTCTGGAACCTCCGTGAAGCTCCAGCGGACGATCCCCTGCCGGTCCAGCAGGAACTGACCGACCAATTGTCCGTGTCCCGTTGCTAGCATCTGCTCGTCGGCTTCGGTCAGCTCGTAATGGTCCCTCTTGTTGAGCATTTCACTGGCCGCAAGAGGATCCATAGGACCGGGCAACTCGCCTGGTATGTCGACCCGCATATCCTTTGCCGCTGCCATCGAGACCTTGTACGGCCAGTTCGTCTCGTTTTGGGTGAATTCGAGATTGGGCAGTCCAAAAGCACGATGTGAAGCGCGTTCAGGATCGGAGGCCGCAAGCAGATTCGGCATCGGATGGTAGCGGAAATAGAGACGCGCCCGTTCGATCGGCGTGTTGACCACCGTCAGGCTCTCCACGCCCCTTTCGCGCAGCTCCGGATCAAGCCGCGCCTGGGCGGCGATATGGCGCCGGCAAAACGCGCAATGCAGACCTCGAAACAGGCCGACCAGCACCGGTTTTTGGCCGCGAAAATCGTCAAGCGCGATCTTGCCTTCCTGGGTAATGGCGTCGAGTACCACGTTTGGCGCACGGTCGCCCGGTTGAAGCGGCACCAAGTCACTACGCGCGGACATTTCCAACCTCCAACCCCGGCTAGTCGAGAAAAGGCAGCACCACAAGCGCTTCCGGGTCGAGCCCGTGCTGGGCGCATATACCCTGCGCCAGGGAAAAGTAGCGTTCGGCCTCGGCCAGATTGTCGAGATCGAGATTAAGCGTTGCGAGACCATCATAACACGGAAACAGCAGTTGGGGTTCGCCCGTTTCGCGAGCTACGTCCAGTGCTTCGTGGAACAACCCAACCGCCAGGTCCGGACGGCCGTTGCACTGGTGGATTTGCCCAAGCACGATCAAAGGCACCGGCAGGTGCTCGCGCTGGTCGAGCGCCCGGTCGATCTCGATGGCCTTCTCGGCAGCGGGTACGCCCTCCGTTGGACAGCGATCCGTGAAAGTACAACAAGCGACCGCCAGATTGGCGAGGAGGCGCGCCTGGAAACCCAAATCACCAATACGGCGCGCCACTTCAAGACCGCGCCGACAGACCTCCATCGCCTTTGCGGGATCGATGGTCGTGTAAAGCACGCCGAGATTGGTGTAGCCGCGGCAGGCCGCGCCCAGCAGACCGGCGGCTTCGGCCAATTCAATGCTACGCTCAACCTGACGCACGGCCTCACGGTTTCGCCCAAGGCGAGCCAGCGCGACAGCCTTGGTATTGAGTGCCTCGGCGGTCACAAGAGTGGCATCACACCTTATCTCGGAGACATGCTCCGTTGTCAGTGTGCCTACGCAATCCAGCGCCGCGTCTGCCCATTTTGCCGCGAGAGCGTGATCTCCGCTACGGAACGCCTGTCGGCCACGTTCTTGCCACAGATGCGCCTGCTCGATCGGGGCATCCGCTCCATCGAGGAGCGCTGCCGCCTCAGCATAGCGGGGTTCTGCCTTGTCCCGCTTGCCGACATCCCAGAGTAGCCGACCGATCTTACGCAAAACTCGCGCCGAGGCGACGCGATTGGCTGACTCGCGGTATGCCTGCAACACCGTCTCATAGTGGTGGTGCGCGATCTCGCGGCGGCCTGCCGGGCCGCTCAAATCGGCAATGCGCTCTGCAATTGCCAGTTTGAGCGGTGTTTGCCCGATCGCGCCCAACGCAGTCAGTGCTCGCTCGTAGAAACGAAGGGCGTCGTCGTTGGCATATATCATGCGAGCGCGATCGCCTGCCGCCTGCAGGTAATGCGCGCCCTTCTCCCGCTCGGCGCTCTGTGCAAAATGATGACCGAGCACGGTCAAATCCTCGAGCCGTTCCGGCTCGTCGCCGCACAGTTGCTCCAAGGCAGCACCGATCCGCCCGTGGATTTCGGTCCGGCGTTGCAGGAGCAGATTCTGGTAGATCACGTCCTGCAGCAATGTTTGCGTAAAGCGGTAGCTTTGAGACGAGACCGAGCCTGATCCGGCAACTTCCTCGATGATTTCCGCATCGCAAAGCAGTTCGCAGCCGGCTTCGAGCCGGCCGGGGTCGGCTGTCACGGTTTTCAGAAGTGTGGCATCGAAGCGCGGGCCGATTACCGCGGCCTCCTGGGCCAACCGGCGCACCTCTTGGGGCAGCCGGTCGACGCGAGCAAGCAACATTGCCTGGATAGTGGCGGGGATGCCGGTTGCGACTTCGCCTGCCACAGTCCGCCATCGCTGGCCCTCTCGCACCAGTACACCGCGATCGATAAGGCCGCGAACGATTTCCTCTACAAAAAGGGGGTTGCCGCCCGCGCGCTCGAGGATCTGGTCGAGAAGCCCTCCCGCGGAGCTTACCCAGCTCTCGCCGAAAAGCGCTGCCAGCAGGCTGCGTCCGTCATCATTGTTGAGTGGCGGAAGCCTGAGCGCTGTGTGACTGACCCGACTTGAGTCGAGCTGGTCGTTGTCCGGCGCCGGACGATGCGTGACCAGCAACATCAACCGCGTGCGTTCCAACCTGTCCATCACGAAACGTAGTGCCTCGAGCGACACGGCGTCGGCCCAGTGCAGGTCTTCGACGACAATCAATAGCGGCGACAACGCAAGCCGCCGTTCGATGATTGTGCGGACTGCGTAGAGAATTTGCCGCCGCAGCTGCTCGGGCTCGACATGCTGCAAGGTGGCATCGGGGTCGCCAAGGCCAAGCACATGGTAGAGCAAAGGCATCAGCCGCTTCGCCTCCTCGCCCTGCAGGCCGAGATCGGCAAGCAAGCCTGCGAGCTTCCCCCGCATTTCGTCCCCATTGTCGTTTTGCATCATCCCGGCAGCGCTGCGCACCACTGCGCCCAAGGCGCCAAAAGATTGTTCACCCAGCGGTGAGCACGTGGCCTGCCGCACGGCGACGTTGCGAAAACGCTCGTCGTCGCCGACGCGGGCGACGAACTCACTCACCAGCCGCGATTTCCCGATGCCGGCTTCTCCGACGAGGCGGACAAGTTGGGCCGAGCCGCCGCACGCCTGGTCAAGGCTCGCCATCATTCTATTGAGCTCCGCACCACGACCTATTAGCGGCGCACTGAGGCCGAGCGCCTCGAGCCCGCGCGCTGCACGCGGCACCGCTAGCGGTGCGTCCAGTCGATGAACGAGCACGCTGCCAGCCTTGCCGCGAAACACGACATCACCCAGCGACTCATAAGAGAAGGCATGCCGGGTCAGCCTGTGAGTGAGCTCGCCTACCAGCACCTCACCCGGTGCGGCCAGCGATTGCAGGCGTTGCGCCGTATTCACTGTGTCGCCGGTCACGGAATAGGATCTGGCGGTGCCGATGCCCAATCCGCCAGTAACGACCGGACCAGTGTTTATGCCGATGTGGAGTAACAGAGGCGAGCCGGAGTGGGGGGTGCTTTCGCCGAGCCGCGCCGTCCGGGCGATCATGTCGAGAGCGGCACGAAGCGCGCGTTCCGGATCGTCCTCATGCGCGACCGGCGCACCGAACAAAGCGAGCAGCGCATCGCCGATGAATTTGTCGACGAACCCACCAAAGTTTCGCACGGCCGCCGTCAATTCCTTGAACAGTTTGTTCTGCAGCGCTTGCATGACCTCGGGGTCGAGCTGCTCGCTGAGTGTCGTAAAGCCGCAAAGGTCGGCGAACAGGACCGTTACCGTCCGGCGATCGGCGTCAGAGACGGGATGCAGCCCTTCTTCGCTTTCGATGTTCGGAAGCAGCGACGGAGTTCGAGAAGGCGACACAATGGTCCGGCTTGGTGCCGGAGCAGGCCGTTCGACGGCTTTTGCGGGCGCACCGACGCTTGCCCCGCATTTCGGACAGAACTCGAAATCAGGTGCGCAGGTGTAGCCGCAACTGGCGCATGGCACGGGCTGGCGCCTGCCACACCTCGGACAGAAGGCGTAACCGCCCTCAATCTCGAAACCGCAGCCCGAGCAGTCCATCGAACAAGACCTCACTAGTGGCCGTGACGGCGTGATCTCGCTCGCACTTCACGGCCAGGCTATTCACAAGGATGCACCGATAGCCGTCGGCGGGCAAGCGGCAGCGGGCGATCCGTGTGGGTCCGGTGGCAGACCGCTACCCATGACCTCTGATGCAACGGCTGGCTCGCAAACGCTGTCACCGACGTCTCGCGCGCGTTTCTGGCCGCCAGCTACGGTCATCTGGGCCGCTTCGCCGAGGCCCGCGCGCCATGGCAGGAGGTGCTTCGCGTCAATCGCGACTATTCGCTGGATACCGCTACAAAGTCTTGGTCTGCCACAAGAACCGGTCGATTTCGAACACGTGGTGGATGGGCTCCGCAAGGGCGGTGTGGTGCAATGACAGGTGAGGCCTGTGCGGCGGGGTCAGACGCCAGAGGCTCCCCGATGGATCGCCGTCGCTTGCGGTTGCGAATTAGGCTCAGGTCGGCTTGATCTCTGCCTGGCCGATCTTGCGCCATCTGGCGTTTTCGCGAACCAGTTTCAGGTCGTCGGTCGTCTCGGCAAATGTCCGCAATCGGTATTGCCGGAGCAGGTCCGGGAAGAGCGCTCCTTCCGGCAGGACGGCAAGCTGCTCGCGGACTGAGATCTTTTCATCGATGACCCGCATGCCCCAGGCATTTTCCCGAACCTGCAGTTCCGCGGCCAGATCGCGCTCTTCCGGCACGTTTTCGTCCAGCACGGCCAGGAGGATCGAGTGGAAAAGCGCTACATAGCCAATCTGTCTCAGGCCGCCCACGACCCGCACGCGCGGCAATATGGCAAGGACGAGGAACGTCAGGAACAAGTTCGGCAGCAGCACGCCGTCCAGCAGCGCCTGCCTGAGATACGGCCGCTCGAACGGGATGGAAAGACCTTGCGGCCTGTCGGGCTCGATCAGGTGCCCGTTCTCGAGAACGAGCTTGCGCACGCGCTCCTCGCGGATGCCCCAGAAATAGTCCGTGGCATTGGGCAGGAATCTGCCAAATGGGCTCGATGCGGCCTCTTGCCATGCATGTTCGAGACGCTGGCGTCTTGCGGGTTCAATCAGCAGCCTGGAAAGAAGGCTGCCGTCATATTCTAGATGCCGCGCCATGGCAGCCGCGGCGACCCGATCATCGACGAAAACCGGCAGGGCCATGCTGGCACGATCCCAATTGGCGACCAGATCCTCATTCAGTTCAGTCAGCGCATCGGCGGCGGTTTCAAACACCTTGTCCCGGCTGGCAAGCAGTGTGCCCAGCCAGCGGCTGCCATCCGTTTCATCGCCCACCGCTTCGAGCGCGCGCTTGTTGAGGGAGACGGGACCGGCCACGCAGGCGCTTTTGCGGCACAGTTTGTGGCGCCCCATGCCAAACAGGTTGACCTTGTCGTCGCCGACATCGAGCCATCCCGGCCCCTCCCGGCCAACTGTCTCCATGGTCATCGTCGTTCCCATGAAGCCGACGAAGGCCGACAGCCCGTTTTCGACCGCCCCGAGCCAGGCAAGCAGAAGGGCATCGAAGGTGATCCGGTCCATCAGAAGCAGGCAGTGCAGGCCGGACTGAATCACCGGTCTGTGCTCGAACTCGTCGAGGGCTTTGCCGATCTCCTCAGGCTGCATGATCCTACCGAGGCGCTGATGCAGGACTTCGCGCAGGATCGAGCGGGCAGCGATCGCCGGGCCCGATGCAGGCCTTGCCACGGGCCGCCACAGATGGCGGGCGTAATCGGAAACCGGTGCATTCCAGTTCTGCTCGATGTCGCGCACGACCTCCGGGCAGAGCAGCGACAGCACAGCCAGAATTTCCCGCGGAGGGGTAGGGATTGGATCAAAGACGGCGGTCATTGGTCCCGTCTAGCCGCTTGCGGTGTAAACGCCAAGCGAGACCAGACTTGCTGGATGCGGCCGGCCTACATAGATCGTCAACTCGATCAAGATGGTGTGAGACGAAATGACAGTATCCTACGCAGTTCTCCTTGAGCAATCACCTGTTCGCTGCCTCGGCACGAATTGTCAGATAGGCTAAACAGCTAAGGCAAACAGCGGATCTTAGAACCGCAGCCGGGCCATGCTCAGGAGGTCGTGGTACTGCCCGTCGGTAAAGCCGGCCTTCACATGCCGGCCTTCGATCTCAAAGCCGTGGCTCTTGTAGAGACGGAGGGCCGCTTCGTTGTCGGCATAGACGGTCAATTCGACTCGCTTCAGGGCGCGCCAGTTGTCGGCCACGTCAAGCAGCGCGCCGAGTATGGCAGAGCCGATACCTTTGCCGACAAAGGCATCGTCAAGGCCAATATTGATCTCGCCGATGTGCGAACGGCGCGGTGAACCTTGCACGACCAGGCTGCCATGGCCGACGACCTTGCCGTCCAGCTCGGCAACGATCCAGGTGGTTTCCGGGCCGGACTTGGCAATGCGCCGCGCCACCTGCTCCACCATCTCGAAAGGCATCCTGAGCGTGCCCCAGCGGAAGCCCGGCATGTTGAAGATAGCGCAAAGCGCCTCCGCATCGCTTGACCGGACGGACCGCAGCAGCGGCTGGATTTTCTCGGCGGGTGGCGAGGTCGTGCTGGTCATGGCGTTCCCGGCGAAGGCAATCGGCCCGGTACGATGCACCGGACGCCACCTGAAAATCCAGCCGTCTCTGACCTATGATACCGATTGCGGGCTAAAAATACCGGGAGGCAGCGTAGAGTTTGAAGACGCCGCTGATGCCTATCCAGCCGAAAAGGGCGAGCCAGCACAATGTCCCGGTCGCCGTCCAGTCGATCCGGTGCACCGCAGCGTCGGTGATGACGACGCCGAGGATGGCAAGCAGGCCAACCAGAAACTGGGCCAACCCGAGCACCAGCAGTTCCTCGCGCGGCGCGCTTCTCCAGACGAGATATATACCGCCCGCACCGGCGAGGAAGATGGCGCTGTAGACCTGAGCGTGGAAGGCATCGATCGGCCATGGCCAGATGCCACTGAATGTCAGGGGAAACAGCAACAGGCCGACGCCATAGAGCCCAAGGATCGCGGATTCCGCCGGCATGTAGCCGCGCCATGCGGGATTTAAGGTCACGCCTTTTGCAGAAGGACGGGCCCTGGCCCGCCACAGGAACAGCCCGGATACCGCGGCCGAAGCAAGATAGACCAAAAACCACAGCCAGGGCGCTTTGCGCTCGAAGTTGAAATAGCCGAGATTGATGAACGAAGCCACCGACACGATGACGGTGAAGATGAAGGCCATGACGAGCACGAGCCTGCCGGGCGACCAGCGATTCCAGACCAGCAGTGCCACCATCACGACCATTTCGGCGGTGTAGAAGCCACCGAGGAAGCGCGCATTGAACGGCGTGACGGCCCAAGGCCAGCCCGGTTTCACCAGCGCAGGCATGAAAAACAGGCCGGCGCCTACGATCAGGACGACGATGACCCCCGCAGAAAAAAGGCGCAGGACCGCGGGAAATGGCGGATCGTCTGATGTCGGCATGGGAGAAAATCCCAAAGATGAATGCTCCATGGACCATCATAGTGCTGCTTGCGGCCGGTTAAAATCCGCCGAATGGAAATTGAACGGTCACCAGGCTTATCCATTCGAATGGCCGTACGGTCCGTTTCGAAGTAAGATGGAGCACTCGGACCAAAGATCGGTCCGGTCAAAACGCCTCGAGGTGCATTTTCCGGAGCCTGCACGATGAACGAAGCTCAGGATCTATTCTCACTTCTGCGACGATCGGCCGATGTCGATCCGCAGGCGATCGACGCGATCAAGCGAACCATCGCGGAGGGCGAGGACCGCGAACTTTGCCGCATCAATGCGCCAGCCTTCGCCAGCAAGCATGGCCTCGACGAGGAGCGCGCAATAGGCGCCTTTCTCCATGCGGCGCGGGTGGGCATCTTCGACATTTCCTGGAATGTTCTGTGCCCCGGCTGCGGCGGCGTGCTCGACACCAACGCCACGCTGAAAACCCTGCAAAAGGACGAATACACCTGCGCGCTGTGCTCCGAGGGCTATTCACCGACTCTCGACGAGATGGTCGAGGTGACATTCACCGTCAGTCCCCGCGTGCGCAGGATTGCCGCACACAATCCACACGAACTGCCGGTGGCGGAATATTTCCGCCAGATCTACTGGGCGTCCGGCGTCGATCTGCCGGAAGAGGATTTCGTGAAAAAGCTGGAAGCGTTCTCGCTGGAGGATATCGAGCTTGCGCCCGGTGAAAAGGCGGTTCTGACCATACAGCTTCCGTCTGAATTCATCATCGTCTTCGAGCCGGTCACCCATTCAGCGCAGTTCATCGACGGGAAGGGCGAACCAACAAAGGAGCGCCGGAGCCTCTCTTTGGCCTTCGACCGCGACCATGTCCAGAACCAGACGCTGGAGATGCAACCCGGCCCGTTGCGCATTTCGCTGGAAAACCGGACCGACACCCGCGTGCTGCCGACAGTCTTCATCGCCGGCCAGACATTGCATGATTTCCTGGGAAAACGCCGGCCCTTCCTGACCGCCAAGCGCCTGCTCACCAACCAGACGTTCCGCGATCTCTATCGCACGGATACACTCGACATCAACCAGCGCCTGAAGATCACCAGCCTGACGTTCCTGTTCACCGACCTGCGCGGATCGACCGAGCTTTACGAGCGGGTGGGCGACCTTTCAGCCTTCGATCTCGTGCGCGAGCATTTCCAGGTTCTGCACGAGATCGTCACGGCGGAGGCAGGCGCGGTGGTGAAGACGATCGGTGATGCGGTGATGGCGACCTTCGCGACGCCTGATCGTGCGATTGCTGCAGCCCTCAGGATGCGCGATGCCATGCGTACGCTCAACGACAAGAGCGGCCGCGAGGATCTGCTGCTCAAGATCGGAGTCCATGCCGGCCCCTGCATCGCCGTGTCGATGAATGAGCGACAGGACTATTTCGGCCAGACGGTCAACATTGCTTCGCGGGTCCAGAACCTTGCCAACGCACAGGCGATCTTCGCCACTCGAGCGGTGGTCGACGACAATCTCACCGCCGATCTCTTACATAGGAACGCGCTGACGCCCGTGCCCCACGAGGTCTCGCTGCGCGGCATTGACCGGGAGATAGCAGTATACACGATCCCCTGAAGGCTTGGCCCCTGAAGAGTTGGCTCGTCCCGGCCCCTCACACGCGCCTACAGATAAAATAACGATCGGCGGCAATCGAAGGTGGCGGCGAGAGGCGTTGCAACTGCGGGTGATCGAGCGGCGTGCCGCTGACCGCGATGCCGCCGACGCGAAGCAGGCGCGCGGTCAGATCGGGAAGCCAGGTAGAGGTCACTGCATCGCGATCTTCATAGCCGGTGCCGATGTCGGCATGAACAAGAGCGGCGTCGATGCCAATGAACCTGCTCGCCGTCTCGCGTATTTCGCCGAGCACGAGGTTTTCAGCTTCGGGAATTGAGCTGGCGTGTGCGGCAAGTGCGCGATCGAACGCTACGATCCGGCGTCCGGGCAGGCGCTCGCGCAGATGGTGGAACGTCCGGCCATTGCCGAGGCCGAGCTCGAGCACCGGCCCCTCCATCTTCGCAACCTCGGCGCAGACATGATCGAGTATGTCGCGCTGTGCGGTCATCCTCCGGATGAAACTGTCAAGACGACTCATGTGCGATTGTATGTCCAGAACCAGTTCACGAAATCAACTGCCCCCGACCAGAGCGTTTCGCGGCTGAAACCCAAGCCGACGAGCTAAACCCCGATCGAGTCTTGCCGCGTGTAGAGGCGAACGATGAACACTGCAACAAGCGAACAGGCTGCCGACAAGGATCATACCGGGTGGAATCGGCGGCGCAGCGCGCGGCGGAACAGCGATGTCATTTGTAGGGGTCCGCGGCGTCCCGCAACCCGTCGCCGAGGAAGTTGAACGCCAAGATGACGAGAACGACGGGGAGCATCGGCAAAAGCAGCCATGGATAGAACGCGATCACGCTGACGCTGCGCGCCTCGGTGAGCAGGATGCCCCAGCTGGTTATCGGTGCCCTCAGGCCGAGCCCGAGGAAGCTCAGCGCCGTCTCGCCCAGGATCATGCCGGGTATGGAGATCGTCGCCGTCGCGATCAGATGCGACATGAAGCCAGGAATGAGATGCCGCCCGATGATGCGGCTGCTTCTGGCGCCCATCAATTGCGCGGCCAGAACGTAATCCTCCTCGCGCAAAGCTAGAAGCTTTGAACGCACGGCCCGCGCCAGTCCGGTCCAGTCGAGCAGCCCGAGGATGACGGTGATGCCGAAATAGATCAGGATCGGACTCCAGGTTATCGGCATGATCGCCGCCAGAGCCAGCCATAGCGGAATGCTGGGGATCGATTGCAGAACTTCGATTATCCGTTGGACGATCAGGTCGAAGATACCGCCGTGATAGCCGGCCAGTCCGCCGATGACAATGCCGAGCAGGAAGCTGAAACTGATGCCGACGAGGCCGATTGTCAGTGAAATGCGGGCGCCATAGATGATGCGCGAGAGCACATCGCGCCCCAGCCTGTCAGTGCCGGCCAGAAAGAGCTGGCCGTTTTCGGCGGGGCAGACAAAATGCCTGTCACCTTCGATCAGGCCCCAGAACCGGTACTTATCGCCCTTGCAGAAGAAACGGATCCGCTGAACATCATCCTGTTTCTCGATGTAGTTCCGCTTGAGCGTGTCCATATCCAGCGTCATCTGGCGGCCATAGACGAACGGCCCGACGAACTCGCCGTTGTGGAACAGGTGCACCCGCTGCGGCGGCGAATAGATGTAGTCCATGTTGCGCGTGTGCAGATCGTAGGGCGCCAGGAACTCGCAGATCAGTATCCCGAAATAAAGCGCTGCCAGGAATATGCCGGATACAAGGGCAAGCCGGTGCCGACGGAATTTCCACCACATCAGCCGCAACTGCGACGCCTGAAAGACCTTCTCCTGCTCCGGCGTCATCGCCTCGACCGACTGCAGGTCAAAGGGCTCGATGGAAACGTAGTGTTGCAGTGGGGCACCCGGAGCGGGCAGCGGCGATTGCGTGTTCATTTGGTGCTGCCGCCTTGCAAACGAATTCGCGGATCAAGTAGCGCCAGCGCCAGGTCGGAAATCAGGACGCCGATGACCGTCAGGAAGGCGAGGAACATCAGGAACGACCCTGCGAGATACATGTCCTGGCTTTGCAGCGCCTTGATCAGCATCGGCCCGGTCGTTTCCAAAGACAGCACGATCGCCGTGATTTCGGCACCGGAGATGATGGCCGGCAGGATAGAGCCGATATCCGAAATGAAGAAATTGAGCGCCATGCGCAGCGGATATTTGACCAGCGCCCTGAAGGGATGAAGGCCTTTGGCGTGCGCGGTCACGACATATTGCTTATGTAGCTCATCGAGCAGATTGGCGCGCAGCCGCCGGATCATGCTTGCCGTGCCCCCGGTGCCGATGATCAAGACCGGAATCCAGAGATGGGCGAGGATCGATTTCGCCTTGGCCCAGCTCATCGGCTCGCCGAGATATTGCTGGTCCATGAGATGGCCGATAGACGTTCCGAACCAGATGTTGGCGAAATACATCAGGATCAGCGCCAGCATGAAGTTCGGAATCGCAAGGCCGAGAAGGCCGAAGAAAGTCAGGCCGTAGTCGCCCCAGCTGTATTGATGCGTGGCGGAGTACATGCCGATCGGAAAGGCGATGAGCCAGGTAAAGATGATCGTGACGAAGGAAACCAGCACCGTCAGCCACATTCGGTCCCCGACGACGTCGCGAACCGGCAGCTCATATTCGAAGGAATAGCCGAAATCGCCGTGCAGCATCCCGCCGACCCAGTAGAAGTAGCGAATGACCGGTGGCTTGTCGAAACCATATTCCTTGCGCATCATCTCGATGCGATCGGAATCCACCGCTTCGCCCTGAGCCCGAAGCTCGGCAACATAGCTGTCGAAATAGTCGCCTGGGGGAAGTTCGATGATCGTGAACACCAGTGCCGATATGACCAGCAGCGTTGGAACCATCACGGCGATACGCCAGACAAAATATCGAAGCACGCTCAGGACTCTCCAAGCCAGAATGTATCCGGCATATAGACACCGAAATAGGCGGTCGGGTCGTAGCCGTAGAGCGCCTTGTCAGGCAGATTGCGCAGCCGCGAGGATGCCAGAATCGGCTGATGCGTTCCGTTTACCGTGCCGATCGAAAACACCTGATCGGTATAGATCGAAAGCATTGAATTCCAGATCTCGGCGCGCTCCGTGGCTTCGGTCGATGCGTTCCAGCGCTTGAGTAAAGCCATCAACTCGACCACGGGCGGAAGATCGGGCGCTTCGCCGACCTTGCCACGGGACAAGTAGTGAGCACCCCAGAGCGGCCATTGCAGCTGGTCATCGACGGTGGGGGCGAGTTGGTAGGGGTTCATGTCGGCGGTCGGCACGCCATTGTCGATGCCCGACCACATCGACATCATGATCTGGCCACCAAGCGCGCGGCTGCGGAAGATGTCGCGCTGCGAAGTCCGGATGAACAGGGCGATGCCGATCTTGCGCCAGTGATCGGTGATGAGCTCGAGCGCGTCGGTTTCCAGCGTGCTTTCGCCGGCCGTTTCCACTACGAGCTGCGCCGGGCGTCCGTCGGGGAGTATCCGCAGGCCGTCATCGTCACGCGCCTGAAGCCCGACCTCGTCGAGCAGGGCATTGGCCTGGTCGGGATCATGGGCGACCCAGGCTTTCGCGAATTCCGGCCGGTAGAGCGGGCTCTCCGGCAGGACCGTATCGGCACTTTCCTGCGCCAATCCGTAGAACACAGCCAAATTGATCTCGCGCCTGTCCACAGCGAGCGAAAGTGCGCGGCGCACGCGCACGTCACGAAAAAGGCCACGCCACACCTGGTCGGCACAATTCAGATTGGGCAGCAGCGCCAGCCGCGAACCTTGTGTGCGTTTCCAGAGATGCATCTTCACCGGGTAGCGTTTCTCCGCATCCTTCAGGAAGGAGTAATCGGTGAAGTCAATTCCCATGCCTTGCAGGTCGCTCTCGCCCGCACCGGTCTTGGCGGAAATGATCGCCGACGAGCTGACATTCATGACAATCCGGTCGACATAAGGCAGTTGCCGGCCATTCTCGTCTATTCGATGAAAGAACGGGTTCCGCTCGAAGACGAACTGCTCAGCCGGCGGCTTGGTCCGGTTCTGCCAGGGATCGAGCGTCGGCAGTTCCGGGTTCTCCGGGCGATACTGCCGCGACATGCGGATATGCAAGAGCGTCCATTTCTGGGCCCGGTTCTCCTTCATTAGGCCGGCGAGCCGGAATGGATCTTGGTATTTCTTGTGGAACTGCTTGAGATAGGCGGCCGGCAGAACAAGCGATAGGGGCGAAGCAGCGGCGAGCTTGGGCAGGAAGTCGGGATTGGGCGCATCCCAACTATAGCGGACCGTCAACGGATCGACGATCTCGAAGCGTGGCGGCTTGCCGTCCGCCAGCAGGGCCGGGGCGAGCCCGCCTTGCGAAAGCTCATCGTTAAGCCAGACATCTTCCCAGCAATAGCGAAAATCCTCCGACGTCAGCAGGCTACCGTCAGACCATTTATGTCCTTCTCGTATCTTGAAAGTGAAGACACGATCATCCGCTACATCGAAACTTTCGAGAATGTCGGCTTGCAGGTTAAGCTTTTCGTCATAGCCGACCAGGCGAGCGTACCCGTAGATTGTCATCATCCGGATGTCTTTCTGGCTGCCGATGATCGTGCGCAGCGTGCCGCCATATTGGCCGGGCTGCCGGCCCATCGCGGCGAGATTCAACGCGCGAGGGCGCTTGGGCAGGCGTTCGGCGAGTGCCGGCAGCGCTCTGGCCTTCAGCTGCGGCTCAAGAAATTCCGGCTCCAGATCGCCGGCGCGCAACGTGCCCGGCAGAAATGCCGAAGCCATGAGTCCAAGGACGGTGCGCCGGCTGATCAATGGCGTAGCTCGCTGAAATCGGCCGAACGTCGGGCCAGCACGAGGTGGCCGCCGCCAAGATCGAGCGGCGACAGCATATCCTCGTCGCCCTCGTCGCGGAATTGCGGTCCCCATGCGCTGGTGTCGGAAGCGCCGCTGAGTTTCAGCGTCTTGAAATCCATCGGCCTGTCGAGATCGGGGAAAGGTACTGCGGCGACCAATGAGCGCGTGTAGGGGTGGACCGGTTTCCTAAGCAGAATTTCGCGCGGCGCGAGCTCGACGATACGCCCGCCGCACATCACCGCGATACGGTCTGCCATGTAGTCCACCACCGCGAGGTTGTGGGATATGAACAGGTAGGTCAGGCCCAGTTCCTTCTGCAGGTCCTTCAGAAGGTTCAGGATCTGCGCCTGGACAGAGACATCGAGTGCCGAAACCGGCTCGTCGCAGATCAGGAGTTCAGGCCCCAGCGCCAACGCGCGCGCGATGCCGATACGCTGACGCTGCCCGCCGGAGAAACTATGCGGATAACGCTTTATGAAGCGCGGGTCGAGCCCGATTGCCTGCATCAGGCTCTTGACCGTGGCGAGTCGGGACGCGGCATTGCCACGTCGATGGATTTCCAGCGGCTCGCTCAAAATGTTCTCCACCGTCATGCGGGGTGAAAGCGACGAAACCGGATCCTGGAATACCATCTGGATTTTCGCGCGCAGCATGCGCAGGGCGTCTCCCTCGGCTTCCAAGACGTCGATCGGACCATCGCGGCCATTGAAGATCACAGAGCCGCCGGTAGGGGTGACAGCCCGCATGAGGATCTTGCTGACGGTGGTTTTGCCGGAGCCGCTTTCGCCGACAAGACCCAGGCACTCACCCCGCCTGATATCAAAGCTCACGCCGTCCACGGCGCGAACAGAGGTTTGATGATCTCCGCCGAACCATCCGGACTTGCGGATCGTGAAGGTCTTTGTCAGATCGCTGACCGATAGCAGGAGGTCGTTCGGCCCCTTCGATGCCGGCGCCGTCTGCTTGCCGAGCAGGTTCCCGACATTCACCGGCACCTCGCGGAGCGCCTTTAGCCTTTCGCCGGGCTTCAGGTCGAAATGCGGAACGGCTGCCATCAGGCCCTTCAGGTAAGGGTGGCCCGGCCGGCGGAATATCGCCTCCACGGGTCCCGCTTCCATGATCTCGCCATGGTACATGACCACCACCTCGTCGGCGACATTGGCGACTACGCCAAGGTCGTGCGTGATCAGCAGCATCGCCATGTTCAGCTTCGTCTGAAGCTCGCGCAGCAATTGCAGGATTTGCGCCTGGATGGTCACGTCCAACGCCGTCGTCGGCTCGTCGGCGATCAACAGGGCGGGCCGGCAGATAAGCGCCATGGCGATCATGGCGCGTTGACGCAATCCTCCCGAAAGTTCAAAGGGATACATGTCATAGGCGCGCTTGGGGTTGGGAAAGCCGACAAGGCCGAGCATTTCCTCGGTCCGCGCCTTGCGCTCCACCCGGGCCATGGGCGTATGAATCTGCAGTGATTCGCTGACCTGATTGCCGATCGTATGCAGCGGCGACAGCGATGTCATCGGCTCCTGAAATATCTTGCCGATGCGGCTGCCTCTCAACGCCCGGATTTCGGTTCCGTCACGCGGCATCTGCAGGATATCCTGCGTCGTACCGGGCTTTTTTGGATCGGAAAACAGGATACGGCCGCGAACATGGGCTGTGTTCGGCAAAATGCCCATCACTGCCTGGCTGAGAACCGATTTTCCGGAGCCGGACTCGCCCACAAGCGCGGTAACCTTGCCGGGCAGGACGCGAAGATTTGCACGCCTGACAGCATGCAACGGTCCCCCTATAATGGCAAAAGAGATGCCAACATCCTCGATCCGCAGCAGATCAACGCCCAAATTCATTCTCACACCAGCCCCCACTCTGGCACGTCCAGAAGGCGAGACTAACGCATTGCCAGCCTAGAGCAACTTGGATTCGAACAGTCGCCAGTTCCCTGGCGGAACCGGCGACCGAACTGCATACCAAACGCGTTCGGATCAGATCGTGGCGGTTACTGGAGCTTCCTCGGGTCGCCCGCGGACGGCCGCGCGGCATTGCGATGAAGCAGCATGACCTGCTCGGCGTCCGATATTCGGTCGTAAATCGGCTCCAGCGCACCGTCTTCATCGAGTGCGAGAGCACCCGACAAATCGGGTGAAAGCACCGTTAGCTTCTGCCTGATGCCCGCCAGTTCCTCCATGCCGAGCGCCAGCCAGTTGTTGGCGCCGCAATAGCTGGCGAAGTCTTTGCTGGCGAGAACGCTGTGCGGATATTTCTTGGTCAGGGTCTGGAGGCGCTGGACCTCGTTTACAGCCGAGCCGAAGACAGAGAATGTGAGCCGGTCGGTAAGCCCGACATTGCCGAACATCACATTGCCGACATGCAGGCCGATACCATAGTTTATGTCGCTCAATCCCTGCTGCTTTCTGCGCAGATTGAGATCCATCATGCGCGCGGTGGCCTTGTGCGCTGCCGCAAGAGCAGCCTGGCAGGCGATCTCGGACTGCGAACGGTGCCTTGCGCAAGGGTAGACGGCAATGAAGCCATCCCCTATGAAACTCATGATCTGCCCGCCCTTGCGATTGAAAGGTGCAGCAGCGGCGTCGAAAAACTGGTTCAGCGTATCGATATAGACTTCGCGGCCGGAGGTTTCGGCAAGTCTTGACGACCCGCGCATGTCGCCCATGACCAGTGCCGCCCGGATTGTATCACCCTCGCCGCGCTTGATCTGGCCTTCGAGCACGCGCCTGCCGGCGTCGCCGCCGAGATAAGTGGTCATCATGTTATCGGCAAGCTTGGTGAGCACCGCCATCTTGGTTGCGATAGCGAGATGGTTCTGGATGCGCAGCAGCGCCGAAATCATGCTGTCGCTGAAGCCTGCAGCACTGTCGGTGGACCAAGACCCGATCATGCCCTGACTGGTGTTGCCGCTGAAGGGATGGACAAAAGCCATGTAATCGGTGACGCCCATCAGCTTGAGGTCATCGAAAACAGGAAATTCCGACGGCACCGACGGGTCGAGCCGGCGCCGCAGATGGTCCAGCTTGTGGCTGAGCAGATGGTAGTATGGGCTGGTCAGGAATCTGTCGGAATGAACGCCGTTCTCCTTGCGGAAGCCTTCCACTTCCAGGCCCTGGCCGCGGAGCCAGGTGAAGCCGAGCGCGTCATAAAGCGGATGAAGCATCGAAAAGCTCAAATGCACCCGCTTCAACGGCAGGCCGGCAGCAGCCAGCCGTTCACAAAAGCCCCTTACCAATGTTTCCAGGTCGTTGCCCGCCAACGCCGATTGGGTCAGCCAATCGGCAACCTTATCCATGAGAATGGCAGAAATTTCTGCTTGCGCTGTGCTCATGCTATCTCGAAATCTCCTTGATCTGCCACAAATTCGCCGGCTCGGACGCCGTCAGGCCTTCACCACCGTCTCTCGGGCTAGCCCGAGGCGGCCAAAAACATTGCGTGTGTCGACGATCAGTAGAGCGTGATCCGCGATCGCCTGATAGTCGATCGCGTCGTGGTCGGTTGCAACGACGACAGCGTCGAAATCCTTCAAGGCCGCCTCGGTCAATTCGACCGAGCGACGCCCCTTGATCGCCATATGCTCCCGTGTGGCCGGGATTTCGGCAACATGCGGATCGTGGAATTCCGCCTTGCCGCCCCATTCCTCGATGAGTTCAATGAGCCGCAATGAGGGGCTTTCGCGGATGTCGGGCACATTCTTCTTATAGGCGAGCCCGATGATGAGAATGCTCGAGCGGCTGAGCGCCTTGCCGCAGCGCCGGTCCAGCGCCTTCGCCAGTTCATCGACCACATGACGCGGCATGGCCGTGTTGATCTCTGCCGCCAGCTCGATGAAGCGGGTCGGCAGTTCGTATTCGCGAGCCTTCCACGTCAGGTAGAAGGGATCGATCGGAACGCAGTGCCCGCCAAGTCCAGGGCCGGGATAGAAAGGCATGTAGCCGAAGGGCTTGGTCTTTGCCGCCTCGATCACCTCCCATATGTCGATTCCCATCGCACCGAGCACGATCTTCAACTCGTTGACGAGGGCGACGTTGACCGAGCGGAAGATGTTTTCCGTCAGCTTGACCGCCTCGGCGGTCGCCGTGGTGGAAACCGGAACGACGGTCTTGACCACGCCATGGTAGAAAGCCTGCACGAGCGTCGCCGCTTCAATGCCGTCACCTGCCACGACCTTGGGGATCGTCGCGACTTCAAAGCTGCGGTTGCCGGGATCCTCGCGTTCGGGCGAGAAGCCGAGGAAGAAATCTATTCTCGACTGCAAGCCGGTTTTTTCCAGGATGGGCTTGATCACGTCGTCGGTGGTGCCGGGATAGGTGGTCGATTCCAGCACGATCAGCTGGCCGAAACGCAGATGCTTCGCGATGGTGCCTGCGGTGTTCCTGACAAAGGAGAGATCCGGCTCGCGGTGTTTCGTCAGTGGTGTCGGAACGCAGATGATGATGACATCGCAGACGGCCAGTTCGGCAAAATCCGCAGTGGCGCGGAACCGTCCGCTTGCCACCTGGCCGGCAAGAGCTGTCGACGTCACCGCCTCGATGTAGGATTGGCCGTTGTTCAGGCTCTCGACCTTCTGGCCTTCGATGTCGAAGCCGGAAACCGGGAAGCCGGCGCGTGCGATCGCAACCGCCAGCGGCAACCCGACATAGCCCAGTCCGATCACGCCGACTTGCGCGGCGCGCGTCGAAATCCGGGTCAGAAGACGGTCATATATCGATCGTGAGGCGTCCAACAATCTGCTTTCTGTTAATTCGGACAGGCCGTCCGCTTCCATGGTGAGGTTCACCGCTCACAAGAGCCCCGAGGCATATTGCGGAAAATCGATGTCCGCAAGCGTCAGACCGGCACCTTCGCCTTAAGGCTTGCGGCAGCCATCGCATAGCCGCCGGCGGCGCCATCGATGAAATGAACGTGATCGCGCTGCAGCGGCGATGCGACGAGGCATGTCATCAAGGCCGATTTCTGGCGGTGCAGGCCATAGTTGCAGATGCCCGCCTCTTCCGCCTGTTTCAGCCGGTCCTCGATCCGTTGCAACACATCCGCGTCAACGTCGATGGTCATCTTCAAGCCATCGTCGAACTTCCGGAAATCCGAATTGCTGGCCACTTCGCGTTTGTAGATCTTCGGATCGAATCTGCCGATCGTCCAGCCATATCTATCCGTAACAGCCGTAAGCGTCATCAGGAACACTATCCACAGCTTCGACAGCCACCGCCGTCCTGCCGGCGCCGTGGCCCGCGCCTCGATATCGAGGCCGGCGGGCAGCAAACTGTAGTCCGGCCCGTTCACCGGCACCGGGTGGCCATCGCGTTCCTGCCTGCCGGCAAGGGCGATGATGTCGGAAACCAGAAACTGAAAACCGCGCAAGTCGCGCGACGCCCCCGGTATGGCTATGATCGAGACGATTTCGCCATGCCGGGCTTCGATCGGGTTCCAGCGACACGAGAGGCCGGTCAGGTCCGGCCGCGCGCCGGCCGGCGCAGGATCGATGCGGTAGCGCCCCGCTTTCATCTCGGCTTCCGCCCAACTGCCGCCACCTCCGGCGAACATGGCATAGAAGACCGCATCGGAGGCCTGGAACCTCGCCACGCGAACGTCGAGGCCTTGCGCTCTTATATCCTTTATCGGCACGATTGCGGCACGCAAGGTCAGGTCCAGTTCGTCCGCCACCCATCTCTGGACAGCCGCCAGCGCGTTGCGGGTGATCTCCAGCGCCGAGCCGGGAAACGCCACGAGCGCACCGTCGCCGCCGAAGACAAAGGGAAGATCTTGCCTACCCAGCGCATTGAGCAGCGCCGAAATGACGCTGGCACCGGCCATATTGACGGTTTTATAGCGCCCCGCCTCGATCGCCTTGGTCGAGCCGACGATGTCTGCGGTGGCCAGCGCCCAGCCATCGGGGAGAGGCCGATAGTTATCGATATCGGCAACGCTTTCGAACTTTGCGAAGACCGGCAGAGAAGCAACAAACGGATCGGACGCGGCAGCTGTTTCCATGAGTATCAGATAGCACATTCCAGTGCTTGAGGGTGAAGTCGATCATGCTTCGAATTTGACTTGCGCAGGCTTTCCGATGATAGGGTCCGGCGATGCGAATTGCCTTCTATGCGCCGCTGAAGTCGCCCAATCATCCCGTTGCCTCCGGCGACCGCCAGATGGCACGGATGCTGGTCAAGGCACTGGAGCATGGAAGGCATAGCGTCGAATTGGCATCCGAATTGCGCTTCTATCTACGCGAACCGGATTCGAAAAGTTTCGATGCGCTCAAGATCGAGGCCCGGGAGGAAGCCGCGCGGCTGGCAAGGCTTTGGGATCGTGACGGCAAGCCCGATCTGTGGTTCACCTATCATCCCTATTACAAGGCACCCGACCTGATCGGGCCCGAACTGGCGTTGGCCTTTGGTGTCCCCTATGTGACAGCGGAAGCCTCCTATTCGAGGCGGCGCAACACCGGTTTGTGGGCCGATACGCAAGCGTTGGTGGCGCGAGCCGTCGAACAGGCGGCGCTGAACATCTGCTTCACGCAAAGGGATCGTCAGGGACTGGCAGATGCGGTACCCGACGCCGCTTTCGGCATGCTTTCGCCCTTCATCGACACATCGCTATTCCGGGAAACGCCGGCGCGGGGTTGTCCGTCGCGCCTCGTTACCGTCGCCATGATGCGCCCGGGCGACAAAGTCGAAAGCTATGGCATGCTGGCGCAGGCGCTCGGTTCGATCGGTCACCTGCCCTGGACGATGTCGGTCGTCGGGGACGGACCTGCCCGCGAGGAGATCAAAGCGCAATTCGCCGGCTTGCCCGCCGACCGTATCGAATGGCTTGGCGCGATTGAGCCAGCCGCCGTGCCGGATGTCCTCTACAGTGGGGGAATTTACGTCTGGCCGGGTTTCGGCGAGGCCTATGGCGTTGCCTATCTTGAAGCACAGGCCGCCGGCCTTCCGGTTGTGGCTCAGGACATCGCCGGCGTGCCGGAGGTCGTGCGGGATGGCCAGGCCGGGTTTCTCACCCCGCCGGGCGATGTGGCGGCGTTCGCTTCTGCCATTGAAAGGCTTCTGGCCCGTAACGACGAAAGATCCATCATGGCCGCAGAAGCCAGACGTTTCATCCTCGAAGAACGTTCTATCGGTGCTGCGGCGGCGCGTCTGGCCGAACTTCTTGCAAAGATCCCGGTCTCATGACATCCGATCAGATCTGGCAACCCTTGGTGGAGGAACTGGCGAGCCGGCAACGGGCGGACCGTAAGGCAGAGTTCTGGCTGCGCGACGATGACGCCGTGGATCCGACGCCTGCGCTTGATCGGTTGCTCGACCTCACCGGTGAATTCGCGGTTCCGGTGACTCTGGCCGTCATTCCCGCCCTGACTGACGAGAAGCTTGTCGTTCGGCTTGACGAGGCGCCGCATGCCACGGTCGCCATCCATGGCTGGGCGCACCGAAATCATGCGCCCGAGGACCAGAAGAAGCAGGAGCTCGGCGCGCATCGGCCACGCGAGGCGGTGCTCGATGATCTGGCTCGCGGGCTGGCGCACGTAACCGGCCTGCACGGCGCACGTGCTGTTCCGATGCTGGTACCACCCTGGAACAGGATCGACGCCGGCTTGGTATCCGACCTTGGATCGATAGGATTTTCGGCATTGTCGGTCTATGGGCCGCCAAGGCCGGCTTCACTTGCGGTCATCAACAGCAATGTCGACATCATGGATTGGCATGGCACGCACGGCTGCCGCGATCATGGCCTATTGGTTCAGGCTATCATCGCGCACTTGCAGCATGCATTCGATAGGGGCGAACCGGTGGGCCTGCTCACCCACCATCTCGTACATGATGAATCGGCCTGGCTCTTCCTCGAACGGCTGTTCACAGTCACCGCAAAGACTGAAGCCTGCGCATGGCTTCCGATCAGGACATTGATCGGGCGCAGCGCCGGTGGAACAATTCCAGGAAAGTGTGAACGGTTTCCGTCCGGAATTGCGTCAAGACAAAGAGATAGAGGAAAATAGCTCAGCGCTTTTTGCGCAATGAGACTGGAATGTTGAGCGTCTGGCCATCCCGCGCGGCAAAAGCGCCGGTAAACCTGTCCTTGGCCAGTTTCTGGATCTTGTCCAGTTCCTTGTCGGTGCGTGTCGGATCGTGGTGAAACAGCGCAAGCCTCCGCGCACCTGCCGCCTCACAGAGTTTGACGCCCTGTTGCCACGTCGAGTGCCCGTAACCGCGGCGGCGTTCCATTTCCTCCTCGGTGTAGGTGCAATCGTAGATGACAAGGTCGGCATCTTCGATCAGGCCGAGCACCGTCTGATCGAGTTTGTCCGGGTCGTGCTCAGTGTCTGTGATCACCGCCACGACGCCGCCACCCCATTCGACCCGGTAGCCTATGCAGCCGCCCGGATGCATAAGACTGCCGGTTCGGACCACCACCCCTTCGCGCGGGCGAAGCACGTCTCCGGATACGAAATCGCGATAGTCGAGGCTTGCCTTGCAGGCCTCCAGTTTCACCGGAAACCACGGCGGCCGCATGAACTCATCGACCATCTGCCGGGTCGTCATGTGTCCTGCAAGATGCCCGGACCAAAGCGTAACCTTGGCGCCCCGATCATAGATCGGCGCAAAAGACGGCAGCCCGATGATGTGATCGTAATGGCAATGGGTGAAAAGCAGGTCGAAATCGGTCACGCCCAACGCCTGAAGCGCCGCGCCGGCAGGCCGTAGGCCAGAGCCTGCGTCGAACAGAAGCGTGTGCTTACCGCATCGCATCTCGACGCAGATTGAGTTGCCGCCATAGCGAGAGAATTCTGGGCCTGATACCGAAATGCTGCCGCGGACACCCCAAAACCTGACCAGGAAAACGTTGTCGTCCATGCTACCCCTTCGCCCATCATATCCAAACAACTGCTGCTAGGCGAGACAGACAGGCTTTCTCCGGGTGATCTTCTCAGCGAGAGGACAGTGCCGTCACGACGGCGAGGATCGAGCGCACGTCCTTCGTTATTTGGCGCTTCGTGCGTCGATCAGATCCGCGGTCGTATGGCTTAGGCGATCGGCAAGAACCCGCAATATCTCGATGGTCATTTCCGGGAACTCCCTCATAAGCCTCAGGAAATGATCCTTGCGGATTCTCAGGGCTTCCAGCGGACTTGCCGCTCTGACGGTGGCAGTGCGGGAGCTGTTGCACAATATGGCGATCTCGCCAACGATCGAATTTGGCTCCAGTTCGGCAACTTTTATCGGTCCGCTGTCGGAATCGACAAGAATATCCGCTCTGCCTGAAAGGATGACATAGGCGGCGTCTCCCTCGTCGCCCTGCCGGAAAAGGATCTGGCCGGCGCTGTAGCTCACACGATCGGATGTGAACGCAAGCAGCTTGAGCTTTGTCGGCTCGATGGCAGAGAACAAGGGAACGCGTTGCAGCATTCCAACTTCATCCTTGAGCAGCATTGTCGCAAACCTTCCAAAATTCGCGTTTGCCAGACTAGAGCAACGGACGCCCCGATGGAATCAATTCTCTTTCCGGGATGGCGAGACAAACCACGCGAAAGGTGGCGAGCCGGATGTCGTGCACCGGCAGAATGATCCCATCTGAATATCCGTTGCTCTATGACAACAGTTCCTTGAAGATACCGTTCCCTGCCAAAAGTGTCTCGTGTGTTCCGTCTTCCGCCAATTGACCCGAGTCGAAGACGATAACGCGATCGAACATCATCGCCATTGCCGGACTCGTCACGACCCACACAATTGCCGGCGAATGGCCGTCGCGCCTGGCTTCCTCGAGCACATTTCGCAGCACCTTATCCTGCATGCGCTGATCGAGCGCCGACAGCGGCCGGTTGAGAATGAGAAAATCGGGACGCTTGAGCAAGGCCCGGGCAACATCGAGCTTCTGTCGCTGTCCACCGGTCAGGCGCCTGCCGCCGGAGCCGACGTTGAAGTCCAGGCCGACATCCAGAAGTTCGCCATAAAGCCCCAGTTCGTCAAGAATGTCATAGACGATGGAGCGTATGCGGTCGGGCGCGTCCGGATGATTGTTGCCCACACGCCCGAACAGGACATTATCCATGACGGTGGCCGCGGCAATGTATTTGGCAGGATCATACCGTTCGACCGCATTGTGCAGCTCGGGCGGCAGGTCTTCATAGAACCGGTTGCGTGCAGCGACGATCTTGCTCATCAGCTCGTCGCTCAGCAGGCCGAAGCGGTGCCGGGGCTCGATGTAGGCAAAGCTCAAGGTAACGATCATGGCGCGATCGTTTTCCGAAACCGCCTCGTAGGGACGGTTCTTGAGTCGTTGCAGCAAGGTTTCGTAGGCGGGTATCTCCTCCGCGCTCATGAAGGCGAGCTGCTGGAAGAACTGGTGATCGGGCGGCAGGTCGGCAAACAGCTCGATCGCCTGTTTGGCGATCTCCAAGCCCATTTCGTAGAGCGTTCGGTCGAGGCCGGCTTGCCTCAGCACGGAAGCAAAATAGGGATTGGCCGCCAGGGCCCTGTCGGCCAGTTCGGGGCCGGCGGCAGCACCGAAGAGCAGGTTTTGGCCGATCGTTGCTTCCTTGTTGTAGGCGCCCGGTTCGAAAGGAACCACCAGTCCGCTCAGCCCCTCTTGTTCCAGCCGGGTCCGCAGCGCCGCACGCAGTTCGACGATCCGCCTGGCAAGCTCCGTGTGACGCGTGAGGTCGGCCGAAGAGCGCAAGCCGAGATCCAGAATGTCACGCGACAGAACAACCGCGTCGAGCACCCGGCGCACGGCTTCAAAGAGGTCGTGCGGGCCGGTAGCGCCAGCGGAAGCATAGTTGATCCAGTCGCTGTGGATATCAAGATCCGGATTGCCCGACCGGCGCGCCTCGTGAATGTTCCAGCGTTGCTGATCTGCCGCAGCACCGTCATAAGGCACCGATGTCAGCGGTGCATGCTTCAACCCGTAGAGCAGGTTGTCGCGGAGGCTTGCCTGGAACAGGAAAACATCCGACGAGGCATACGACATGCGCCGGCCGGTTACTGCTTCGGGGAGTTCAAGCAGGTCGTCGGTGCCCGAAGCGACCCTTCCGCTGTCCGGCCAGGTCAGCCGCGCGAAGGCTTCTGCAAGCGCCTCCGCTCCACCTGTTGCGGTACTGACCAGTGCCACCGTCTCACCCGGCTTGACCTGGAGGGAGATACGGTTGAGGAGCATTGCACCGCCATCGTCTGCTACGGACAGATTGATCGCCGACAGCGGCTTGGTCATCGGATCGGGATCGTCGATCGTCAATGCCCCGATTTTCGGCGCGATGAGACCCTCGACGGTGAACTGTTCAACGACCTGTTGATATTTGACCTGGACATCCTGCCGATCCTGATCCCAGTCGATCAGTTCCTTCATCGGTCCGGGCAGGTCCTTGTAGGCGCCGATCACAGCCACGAGCTGGCCGACGTCCAGCCGCCCCTCGAGGACCAGATACCCGCCGATCATGTAGAACAGAAAGGGCGTGAGCTGCGCGAGAAAATTGTTGAGGAACTTCACCATGAATTTCCATTGGTAAAGATCGAAGCGGATCTTGAAGATGAGCCCGAGCCGGGCAGCTATGTCGGCGCGCTCGTAGTTTGATGTATCGTGGACGTGAACCGCGCCGATGCCGTCGACGATTTCGCCAACCCGGCCCGAAAGCGCGCGCGCGGTCAACTGCCGTTGGCGCCCGAGCACGATCAGCCGCCGCCGCATTCGCGGGATGAGCACGATCTGGATCGCCACGATCACGACCGCTATCATTCCGAGCCAGACGTTCTGGATCATGATGAACAGCATGGCCGTCAGCGCTTGGCCGCCGAGCAGTACCGGCTGCAGGAAGGCGTCGCCGATGAAGCCGCCCAGCGGCTCCACCTCGTCCTTCACCATGGTCGCCACTTCGGCGGATTTCACCCGCTTGAAATAAACCGGCGGAAAACGCAGCACACGGTCGACCAGATCGAAGCGGATACGCCGCAGCATGCGTTCGCCGAGGCGGCCCTTGTAGGTGTTGATGTAGAATTTGAACAGGCCGTTGATGACGACTAGCAAGAGGAACACAAGGCTCAGGGCAAACAGGGTCTCCTTGCGGTCGAGCTGAAAACCGGAGAAGAACTGGACCTCTCCAACGAACGGCAGGTTATAGTGTAGCCTCATGAATGGCTGGGTCGCGCCCGGTTGCTCGAAGCCGCGACCTTGGATCGGTCCGTTGACGATCAGCTTCGGCAGGTCGAAGGACATGAAATACGGGATCATCGAAAGCACGACGATCATCAATATCCAGAGTTGCTGCTTCTTGGTGTGCGTCCAGATATAGCGGGCTAGGCTGGCTTCCATATGCGACTGTGGACCCTTCAGTTGGAAGGATGCAGGATGTAAAAGCACCTGCTGGCGAATGGCGTATCGGCAATTTCTTCATCGCCAACGACAAGCTCGAAGCTGCTGTGCACGGACATTGTCCTGCGCTCAACGATGCAAGAAACCTGCGAGGCGGCGCGATCCAGTTCCGACGCATGGTCGATGGCATCGACATGGGCATTGTTGATCGGCGAAGACAGCGGCTGGCCAAACGGTCCGCGGCTTTCGTAGGGCTTTGGCGAACAGCCGAGCGGCACGAGGCCGCAGCTGCGCGGCTGGTGCTGGCGGATGGACGCCGATGATCCGGACAGATGCAACAGGCTCTCTCCGGCACCGGGCAATAGCCAAGCGGCTTGCAGCATGATCACGTCCGCGGAATCAAACAGTCTTGCGGGAGGCAAGATTGCGTTGTGTCGCCCAAAATCCCAACATACAAGACGAATTATGATGGATGTCACGCAACCACGCAATGCCATGGACTGGCACGAGCAAGCCTTAGACCTCACGCGGGGAATTGCTGCTTATGTCAACTGCCCTCTCGTGGCAGGGCTGGCGCGGGTCGTCGCCAAGCATCCGAAGGCCGATATCGCCAACGCCTTCAACCACAAGCAGGTCGCCTGCAAGATGTGGGCGCTCGACAGGCTGTTCGAAAGCGGCGGCGGCCGCTTCGGACGCATATGGGTTCTGGGTGGATGGTACGGCGTATTGCCGGCAATGCTTTTCAACGACGCCCGCTTCGACATCGCGGCGGTCGATAGCATCGACATCGATCCCGAAGTCGCGCCGGTCGCCCGGACCCTCAACCGGGAAGCCGGCGACCGGTTCCGGGCGCTGACGGCAGATATGTACGCACTCGACTATGCGGCCGGGCGGCCCGATCTGATGGTCAATACGAGCTGCGAACACATAGCCGATCTGCGCGCCTGGCTTGCTCTGCTTCCGCCGGGCACGAATGTACTGCTGCAATCGAACGATTATTTCAGCGAGCCGACGCACATCAACTGCGTGGCTTCGCTTGCAGCCTTCGAAGAAATGGCGGCGCTACGGGAGGTGCGGTTCTCCGGCGAACTGCCGACAAAAAATTATACGCGCTTCATGCTGATTGGAACTGTTTAACGCATTTCGCCCAAAAGCGCGTAGCGGTTTGGGAAACGACATGCATAAAAACAGGACTTGAAGCGCGTCGCACGAATCTCACCAGGCGCGACGCGCGTTAGAGCATTTGCAGGAAAGTGTGGAAACGGCTTTCCGTCCGGAATTGCGTCAAAACAAGAGACAGAGCGGTTCTGCGTGAAAACGATGAACCGCTCTAGGATCTATCGTCTGTTTAATCATGAACTTTTCCGAAACCGGGCCCCACATTTAGGGACCATGTTCGATGCCGCTCGCGCAGGATTTGCGCGGAGCGACGCGCGCCTTCCAGATCGAGACGATGCGCGGATGTCGTCGGTTCCACAAGCGCTTGTTCGATCGCTTGCGCCAAACCTTCAGGCGTCAGGTCCTTTTCGATCAGCACCGTTGCAAGACCGAGTTCTTCGAGCATCAGGGCGCGAACCGTCTGTTCGGTTTCCCCGCCGGCTGCAAATGGGACGAGCAGGGAGCGACAACCCGCGCGCAGGACATCGCAGACCGTGTTGTAACCCGCCTGCGAGACTGACAGGCGGGCGCCGGTCAGCAGGCTGGCGAAATCCTCGCGGAACCGGAAGATGGACAGGCCTGGCGTGGCATCGCGTGCGATCGCGTCAAACTCGTCTTTCGGCAGGTTTGGGCCGGTGATCAAGCACCATTTCCAAGCGTTGTTGGCATTCCGCGCCGCTGCGATGGTGGATCTGACAAGGCTCTTTCCGGCAGCCCCGCCGCCAACCGACACCAGAACGTCGAAGCGCTCGGAGGCCGCGGGCGATGGCGGCGCGGCAACGAGCCCCGTGTAGGCGACCTCGGCCCTGATCGCCCCAGCCAGTGGAAATGTCTTGTCGATGGTTGCGAAAGCCGGATCGCCGTGGACCATAACAAGATCGAAATGCCTGTTGATGAGATCGACCGTTTCCTGGTTTCGGCCCAGCTTGACGCGCTCCTGGAGGATATCACGGACGGACGTCGCCAGCAGCGGTCTGGGCGACGTCGCGTCGATCGCCTCGATCAGCGGCAAGAGTTCGAAACGCATCTGCCGGCGTCCAAATGGAAACGCCTCGACAATGACGATATCAGGCCTGCAATCCCGGAATGCCTGCAGCAGCATCTCTGAACGCCATTTCTTGAAATCATCGTCGATCGGGTTGCCTTGCAGGTCGACAAGTCCCGAAAATCCTTCATCACCGGAGGTGACAGGTGGCAGGGTTACAGATTGTACACCCAGTCCCGGAAACCCGGCGATCGGCGCTCCGCCGGTCACGACGGTAACGTCAAACCCGTCATCGACCAGAGCCGCCGCAATGCGGCTGGCGCGCGCGAGATGGCCGATGCCTAGCAAGTGCTGGACATAGAAGAAAGCGCGCAGCCGCTTCATTCGGCGGCCCGCCACTCCCGCTCGAACAGTTCCTTGAGCTGTCCAATGCTTGCCATGTGATCGAAATTGGCGCGCACGCGCCGCTCTGCGGCGTCGCCGAGGCGGTCGCGGAGCACGGGATCTCGGATCAGGCGCTCCAGCGCCTGTGCCAGGGCAATCGGGTTTTCCGTCGGAACCAGCAACCCGGTTTCATCCGGCGATAAAAGCTCCGGCACGCTGGAAATATCGGTCGACACGCAGGCAAGCCGCTGGCTAGCCGCCTCCACCAGAACATTCGGCAGACCGTCGCGGTCGCCATTTGCGGTGATCCTGCAGGCCAGGGCGAAGATGTCGGCGCGGCGGTAGTGCTCAAGCACCTCCTCCTGCGCAAGCGCGCCTTTCCAAGAGACGCGACCATCCAGGCCGAGCTTTTGCGCCAGCGCCTTGAACCGTTCCAGTTCTTCGCCGCCGCCGATATGCTCGAAACGCCACGCCAAATCGCCGGGCAGCAGGGCAAGGGCCTCCAGCAACGTATCGTAACCTTTCTTTTCAACGGCGCGCCCGACACTCAGAACGACAACCGGTTCGTCCGGAGCCGAGCCGTCATGCTGCTTTCGCGCTTCGCCGAAACTGCCGAAGCGATCAAGGTCGAGCCCATGATAGCTCAGATGCACAGACGAGTTGCCGTTCGCGAGTTTTTTCAGACGGTCGAAGCCGGTTTTCGTGCAGGTGACCGTCCAGCGCGCCGAGGAAAGCTTGCCGGCCAGATCCCAGTCCGCCGAAGTCCAGATGTCCTTGGCATGGGCAGAGCAGGTCCAGGGCTGGCCACGAAGCTGGCTGGCATAGCGCGTCACCGATGCAGGCGTGTGCGCGAAATGTGCATGCAGCCAGCCTGCGTTTTCCGGCCATTCGGCCGCCAGCACGAGCGCTTGCCCGAAGCGCCGTGCGCGATTGCGCGTAAAGTCGCGGGGCATATCGGCAGCCAGCGATCCGAGCGCGCGCCAGAAGCCCGGACGCAGCAGACAGGCAAACAGCGAGCGAAGCACGCGCAGCGGCTCTTCATGCAGATATTCCGGCAGATAATGGATGGGCGCTTTGATCTCGTCATGCACGGGGTGGCGTTTTTCGTCGGTCGGCCGCCTGAGCGCGACGAGTATCAGGTCGAACCCCGCACGCTCAAGACCGAGCAGTTCCTGCGCGATGAAGGTTTCGGACAGCCGCGGATAACCCTTCAGAACCACGACGATCTTGCGGTGTTGCAACTCAGGTCATTCCTTCAATGACCGAAAGGTGATGGCCGGCCCGCCGGTCGAGCAGTTCCGCGACGATTTCGGAAATATGAGGCAGCCCTTCCAGCGTCAGATGCGGATTGCTCTGCGATGGGCGGGGCCGGTCCGGCAGCACCTTCAGTGCATCGGCAAACCGCCGGGAATCCTCGGCTTCTTCCGGCAAAAGCATCTCGATGAGGCCGAGTTCGGCTGCGCGCCGTGCGCGGATCAGTTGTTCCCGGCGGGGCTCGACGCGCGGCACGATCAGCGCCGGCTTGTCGAAAGACAGTATCTCGCAATAGGTGTTGTAGCCGCCCATCGCCACTACCGCCTTGGCGCCGGCAATCAGGTCTTCCATGCGGTTGTCGAACTCGATGATCTTGATGTAAGGGATCTTGGACCCCTTCTTGAGCAGCTTGTTGCGCTTGCGCGCCGGCATGTAGGGCCCAAGCACGATCAGGGCTCTATGCTGCAATTGCGGATCCTGCTGATAGGCATCGATGACGTCGTGGATCAGATCGGCGCCGTCACCGCCGCCACCGGTAGTAACGAGGATATAGTCGCCCTCGGGCCGGTGGCCGGGCAACTCGTTCCGCTGCAGGCTCCGTTGCAGGAACCCGACGAACCTCATCTTTGCCCTGACAGCCGGGGGCACATCCAAGCCCGTCAACGGATCGTAGAAATCCGGCGGACCATAGGCCCAGACCTTGTCATAGAAGACGCCTATCTTGCGCATCACGTCTCTGCGTGCCCACTCTGCTTCGAGCAGATGCGGCGCATCCATCACCTCGCGCAGGCCAAGCACCAGCGTGGTGCCCCGCGTCTTGAGGTAGGACAGCGTGTCCTCAATCTCACCGCGCAGGCCGAGCGGTTCCTTGTCGACGATGAAGATATCGGGCCGGAAGGTCTCAGCTGTATGGCGGATGATCGACTGGCGCATCCTTAGCGTCTCATGCAGATCGATGTCCTTTTCCAGCGAGGTGTATTCGCCGTTGCGCAGCTTGATGACGCTGGGGATCTTCACGAAGTCGACACGGGCGCGGTAATCGAAGGCGCCAGCGATAGTCGCACCCGAAATGATGAGCACCTGAAGTCCGCGGAAATCCTCGACCAGCGAATGCGCGATAGTCCGGCAGCGCTGCAAATGGCCGAGCCCGAACGTGTCGTGGCTGTACATGAGAATTCGAGCGTTTTCTGCGTGCTGGGTCATTGTTGAACGTCTCTTAGAATTCTCGCCTTGAGGACCGTGAGCGACCCGCAGGATTCGAAATCATCCTCGCGGGTCTACCGACCTGTTCTGAAACATGAGGGCGCAATTTTCAATTCGTATTACAAAGAGGGTCCATATGCTGAAACCAGGAAGCTACGTCTGCTCAGCGGCCTGCTTGCCACGTGGTCCAGAAGAACCTGCATCATTTCACTGGTATTGACCATCTCGGATTCTCGGCGGCCTTGACCGCTGCGAAAAACGTGGAAACTCCAGAATGGAATAAGGTATGGGCTGGGTACTTCACTTCGAGCGTCTAAGCCAAGCTCCTAAACCATGATGTGCCTTGGCGGTGGGAAGCCGGAGCGTTGACGGAGTAGGGGACACGTTCGAACCGCCTAGATCTTGACTTCTCAGACCAGAATCTAAGGGTCAGGAGTTCGACTCTTTTCGGGCGAGCCAATTGAACTCACTAGCTTTTTGGACGCCATGGGCACATGAACTCGCCGATTGCAGGCGTGTCAAAGCTGACCTGTTTGCCGCCAACGACAGCGCCGGCCTTCGGGCCAGTATCCGAGTCTTCGATCCCTTTTCCGGTTGTACCGCGCAGGTAATATTCGGCTTCCGCATATATTCGAGATTGAGGGCGAACCGGAAAAAAATGTCTTCGTCTTTGACCTCATCCTGCGCATAGGCCCGGGAAACCGGGGCAAGGCCGGTGGCCGAAGCGAGCGTTGCTCCCAGGCCAAACTGCAACGCGCGGCGGCGCGAAACACGAAATGCAGGCGTGACGCGGATCATGGCTTCCTCCCAAAAGCCCGCCGGCATCAAACATTTTGGCACCTCAAAAGCGCACCTGCGCTCCCAACTTCAGGAGATGTGGAATGTTTCTCAATCGCCTTGAATGCTCTCACCGATGGTCGAGCAACTAGGTTTCCTCGACCCTAGCCTGATGTCAGCCGACGCACACTGCGCTGTAGCGGCGCCGGATCTGCCGGCAGCAAAAATCCCGCCGCTGCGGTCGTCCGAAGTACGCTGTCGATAAAATCCAGGACTTTTGCGTATCGATTTCGGACCAAGGTCCGTCTTGTAGAATACTGTATTTGAACAAAGCTAGGTAACAGCCGACTTTCGGATTCGAAAGTCCTGACGTTTTTCATCTGAAACCCATCCTGGCGGGAGGGCGACTCGAAGGAGGAACTATGAAAACGCGCACCTGTCTATTCGCGACTGTAGCCGCTCTCACCCTTGTCGCATCTCCGGTACTCGCTGCCCCCGGGGGCAATGGCAATGGCAACGGCAATGGCGGCAGCAACGGTAACGGCGGAAACTCGGCCGGGGCCGGCTCGCAGGGACACGGAGCCGCCACTTCCGCCGCGGCCAAGGACAAGTCGACGACCGGCGTTGCTCATGCAATGGCGGTCGTTGCCACGACGCCGGCCTCACCGCAGGCTACGCTGGCCTTGCAGGCAGCGCTGGACAGGAAGGCCGCGAAAGACGCGGCAGACACTGCCGACGACACCTCTGACGAAACCCAGTAAGCATTCCAAAAACAGACCACTTGTCGCGTTGAAAGCCGTGGTTCGCCGCGGCTTTTTTCGTTTCCCGACGACGAACTCTCAAGGTGAACAGCGCTTCCAGAAAAAAGCTGCTCCACGGCGGCACTGAAGCTACGCTAAGGCCAAACGCCGCCGCATCGGCGTCGGATTCGAGTGCATTCGAGGAGATCCCATGACCGGCTTTGTCGACCGCGAGCGCGCAACTGACCTGATGCAGCGCGCCGGCATCGAGGCGCTGGTGCTTTGCGAGCCCGAGGCGTTCCAATATGCCACCGGTGCCTGGATCGGCCCGGCCGGCCTGTTCCGGCGGGCCGGCGCCGGTTTCGTCGTTATTCCCAAGCGAGGCGACCTGCCGATCGGCGTCGTGGTGGCGGATTTCCAGGCTGCCCGGCTCCGGGCGGCGATGGCCGGCGCCGTGCTGCGCACGCATGCGATCTGGATCGAATCGGCGTCGCTCGAGCCGGCGACGGCCGACCGGCCTGTTGCGCAGCGCATCGAGGCCGGCCTGGTTGGCCGCGCCCCCGGTTTTTCACGTCCGGCGACCTTCGAGCTTGCCCGCTCCGTCCGCGAGCTGAAACCGATCCTCGCAGAATTCGGGCTGGAGCGTGCGACGCTCGGCATCGAGCTGGATTTCGTCTCGGCCAGCGATTTTTCCGCGATGCAGGCAATGTTGCCGGGCACTGCCCTGGTCAACGGCTCGCCGGTTCTCGACAGGCTGCGGGCAATCAAATCGCAGAGCGAGATCGACCTTCTGCAGCAGGGCATCGCCCTGTCGGAAGCCGGCCTGTCGCGGCTGCAGCAGCATGCGACGACCGGCATGCGTCAGTCTGAGCTGGTCGCGCTTTACCGGCAAGGCGTCGCGGATGCAGCCGCCGGGTCGTCGCAGCAAATCTCGACGGCGGAATACGTCACGCTGGGCGCTCGCCCAAAAGGCGCCGACGCCGTCGCCGCCGCCGGCGATCCGCTGAAGGCCGACATGGTGTGCAGCGTGAACGGCTATGCCTCGGATATGTCGCGGAATTTCACCTTCGGGCCGCCGTCGCCCGAACAGGCCGAATTGCATGCGATAGCCGAACGCGCCTTCGCCGACGGGCTTGCCGCGCTTATGCCCGGAAAGCCGTTAGCCGCCGTGCATCGCGCCGCCAGCGAAAGCCTGGCGCGCCAGGGCCTGCGTTCCTATCGCCGCGGCCATTTCGGCCACGGCGTCGGCAATTCCGTTTTTTCCGAGCAATGGCCGTTCATCTCGGCCGACAGCAATGTCGTGATCGAGGCCGGCATGGTGCTGGCATTCGAAATCCCGCTCTACATCGACGGTCTCGCCAGCTTCAATCTCGAGGACCAGTTCCTGATCACCGCCAACGGGCCGTCGCCGATGAACCGCCTGCCGAGGCGCCTGGATATTATCGCTTGAATCCAGCCGTTATCTGGCGCCGGCCACGCCCCTGCGGAAATCCGACGGCGACATGCCGGAAAGCTTGCGGAACGACTTGTTGAAGGCACTGAGCGAGCCGAAGCCCGATTCCATGGCGACGCGCAGCACATTGGCATCCTGATGCATCAGCAGCGCCTGCGCGTAGCTGAGGCGCAGCAAGTTCACATATTCATTGAGCGTCATGCCGGTCGATTTCTTGAATATGCTCATGGCGTATTTGGGATGGATATCGGCCGCCGCGGCGATGTCGACGCAATCGATCTCGTAGAGGAAATTCTCGGCGATGAAGTCGCACATGCGCCCGACATTGCGCAGCGATTGCTGATCGAAGGGACTGCCTATCTCCTGTTCGACCGGGGTTTCGGGCACCAGCCGGTAAGGCTCGAAGCGCACCCGCTCCAGCCGCAGCAAAAGCTCGTTGACGGCATGCTCGGCCTTGACCGGGTCGCCGGAGCGGGCATAGCGATTCCAGCGCTCGAAATTGTGGTCGTCCGACCGGTCGGTGGCGTCGGTCACCAGCGTCGCGCCGGTCATCAGCCTGTTGCGGACATCGACGGGCAAATGCAGCCGGAAGAAATGCACCAGCGGCAAATGCGCGCCGGCATAGATGGCATCATCGGACGCTTCGTCCATCTGGTGCGGCAGGCCGCCCCAGAACAGGCACATGTCACCCGCAGAAAGTGAAAGCCCGTGCCCATCCATGCGGTAATGCACGGCGCCACGCACGATGAAATTCACCTCGACCTGGGCGTGCCAATGCGGCTTTAGCATCACCAGGGGCTGGGTGTGGAACATCTGCAGCAGCAGCGGCAGGCCCTCCACGCTGCTGGCGCCAGGCTGGTAAAACGGCCTTTCCGGCATCTTACTTTCCGCTCATTTCTTATTCCCTTTGTCGCGGACAAGGCTTTCCCGAGGCCTAGTCTAGCCACGCTCGCAAACAGAGAGCAACTGAAATGGGAGGATTTCAATGCGCATAAAATTGACCTGCGCCGCGCTCGCGCTTGCCTTGGGCTCCAGCCCGGCCTTTGCGCAGTCCGGTGAAATCACGATCTGGAGCTGGAATATCGCCGCTTCGTCGCTGAAGGCCACCATAGCGGGCTTCAACAAGCAGTATCCCGACATCAAGGTGACGGTCGAGGACCTTGGCAACCAGCCGACCTACGACAAATCAATCGCCGGCTGTGCCGCCGGCGGCGAGGGGCTGCCTGACATCGTTACGATCGAGAACGGCGAAGCCGAAAACTACTGGAGCCAGTTCCCGGATTGCTTCGTCGACCTGCATACGCTCGGCTACACCGCGGAAGACCAGGCAAAATTCCCCGACTTCAAGCGTACCGAGCTCGAGGTTGACGACAAGGCCTATGCGATGCCCTGGGATTCCGGTCCAGTGGCGATGTTCTACCGCCGCGACTTCTACGAGAAGGCTGGCGTCGATCCGTCCTCGATCAAGACCTGGGACGACTTCATCGCCGCCGCCAAGAAAATCCAGGCCGCCAATCCCGGCGTCACGATGACCAACGCCGATTTCAACGGCGATTCCGAATTCTTCCGCATGATCTCCAACGAGCAGGGTTGCGCCTACTTCTCCGCCGACGGGCAATCGATCACGGTCAACCAGCCCAAATGCGTCGATGCCATGACCAAGATCAAGGAGATGAAGGATGCCGGCATCATTTCCTCTGCCGACTGGAGCACCAAGATCACCAACAACACCGCCGGCAAGGTCGCCACGCAGATGTATGGCGGCTGGTATGAAGGCACCGTGCGCACCGAATCGCCCGATGGGGCAGGCAAATGGGGCGTCTATCTGATGCCGAGCCTGACCGCCGACGGTCCGCGCGCCGC
This sequence comes from Mesorhizobium sp. M0898, assembly GCF_040319695.1. NCBI lineage: Bacteria > Pseudomonadati > Pseudomonadota > Alphaproteobacteria > Hyphomicrobiales > Phyllobacteriaceae > Mesorhizobium > Mesorhizobium sp. M0898. The sequence continues at coordinate 67,636 of NZ_JAMYOE010000022.1, forward strand.
CAATCTCGGCGGCTCCTCGCTCGCCATCACCTCGGTGTCGAAGAACAAGGAAGCCGCCTACGCCTATCTGAAATACACGCTTGCGACGAATGAGGGCCAGATCACCATGCTGAAAGGCTTCGGCCTGGTGCCGTCGCTGATCTCGGCGCTCAACGACCCTTATGTCTCCGAAGGCCTGCCCTATTGGGGTGGCCAAGCCGTGTGGAAGGACATCCTCGGCACCTTGCCCAAGGTCGTCCCCAGCCGCGGCACGCCGTTCCAGAGCGACGCCGAAATCATCATCCGCGCGGTGCAGACCAAATATCTGGCCGGCGGCTATCCCGACGCCAAGGCAGCGCTCGACGATGCCGCAAGCCAGATCGCCGCGGCGACCGGCCTGCCGTTCAAGTCGTGATCTAGACGAGGCGGCTCCGAGCGCGCGGCTCCCCTTCTCCCCTTGTGGGAGAAGGTATCGCCGAAGGCGACGGATGAGGGGTGCTCCAGCTTGGCGCCGGCGGCACTCCGGCCATCACCCCTCAACCGTCTCTGCGCTACGCGCCGATCCACCTTCTCCCACAAGGGGAGAAGGCAAGAACTTGAAAGCAGAAAGGAGGAAAACGATGCGCTACCAGAACGCCACGGCGTATCGCTTTCTCGCGCCGTATCTGCTGATTTTTTCGATCTTCTGGCTGTGGCCGATCATCGATTCCTTCCTGATCTCGTTCCAGGCGACGCGCACCGTGCCGTGGCGCTTCGCGCCGACCTTCAACTGGGGCCGGCTGATCGGCGATCCGGCCTTCTTCAATGCCTTGAAGAACACATTGCTGATCCTTGTCATCCAGGTCCCGGTGATGATTTCGCTGGCGATTGTGATGGCGGTGCTTTTGAATTCGCCACTGCTCAAGGCCCGTGGCCTGTTCCGCTTTGCCTTCTTCGCGCCGGTCGTGGTCGGCGAGGTCGCCTATTCGGCGGTTTTCCGGCTGATGTTCAATCTCGACTACGGCATCATCAACAAATTGCTGAACAGCATCGGCCTGCCCAGTGTCGACTGGTTTACCAATGTCACCCCGGCGATGGCGGTGATCATGATGGCGGTGACGTGGCGCTGGGCCGGCTACAACGCCATCATCCTGCTCGCCGGCCTGCAGTCGATTCCCGAGGATGTCTACGAGGCGGCGACCCTGGACCGGGTCAGCAAGGTCAAACAGTTCTTCTACATCACGCTGCCGCTGCTCAAGCCGATCATCGTGTTCTGCGCCGTGCTGTCGATCATCGGCACCATGCAGCTGTTCACCGAGCCCTTCCTGATCACCGAGCGCGGCGGGCCGGGCGGCGGCACCGAAACGCTCGGGCTGCTGCTTTACCGCCAGGGCTTCCGGTCGCTCAATTTCGGCTACGCTTCGGCCGTCGCCTACACCATGGCCGGGCTGGCGATCGCCATTTCGCTGGTGCAGATATGGCTGACGAGGGAACCGAAATGACCTCGCACTCAAGAGTCAGCCGCTCCCAGGCCAGATTGGGACGCAGCATCGCGCTGCATCTGTTCCTGACGCCGCTGGCACTGGTCTGGCTGTTTCCGCTATGGATGATGGTGGTTTTTTCGACGATGCCCGACAACGGCATCTTCAGCCCCGACATCGAGCTTTTGCCGCATGGCAATTTCCTCGACAATGTCAGCAATCTGCAGCGCGGCACCAATTTCATCGGCGCCATCGGCATCTCCGTCTCGGTGGCGGTGACCTATACCTTCCTGTCGGTGATGCTGACCTCGATGGCCGGCTGGGCGCTGGCGCGTTACAACTTCTTCGGCAAGGGCATGGTCGTCGCCATCATCTTCGGCACCATCACGCTGCCCTATGCGGTCGTGCTGATCCCGCAATTCATCATGGTGGCGCGCGACTTCAAGCTCGCCAACACCTGGGTGGCGCTGATCGTGCCGCCGCTGTTCAATTCGCTGGGCGTGCTCTTCATGCGGCAGAGTTTTTCGATGATGCCGCACGAGCTGTTCGACGCCGCCAAGGTCGAGGGCGTCAAGGAATGGCGGATATTCCTGTTCGTCGCACTGCCTCTGGCGCGGCCGATGCTGGCGGCGCTCGCCATCATCCTCTTCCTTGCCTCCTGGAACAACTATCTCTGGCCGCTGCTGATCAATTCCAAGCCGGGCGCGATGACCGCGCCCGTGGCGCTCGGCACGCTGATCGGTCTCACCAAGGTGTCCTGGGGCGGCATCATGGCGGGCGCGGTGATGCTGACGGCGCCAATGCTCGTCGTGTTCGTGCTTCTGCAGCGCCATTTCGTTGCCGGCATCGCCGCCGGCGCCATCAAGTAAGGATCAGCATGGCGGCAGTCACACTCAAAAACGTCATCAAGCGCTTCGGCGTCTTCGAGATCGTCCACGGTGCCAATATCGACATCGATGACGGCGAATTCGTCGTCTTCGTCGGCCCTTCCGGCTGCGGCAAGTCCACGCTGCTTCGGATGATCGCCGGACTCGAGGACATCAGCGACGGCGAGATCGCCATTGGCGGCAAGGTGGTGAACGACGTCGAGGCGGCCGATCGCGGCATCGCCATGGTGTTCCAGTCCTACGCGCTCTATCCGCACATGACGGTCGAGCAGAATCTGAGCTTCGGCCTGAGAATGACCGGCAACCCCAAGGCAGATACCGAGCGGCGGGTGAAGCGGGCTTCCGAAATCCTGCGTATCGCCGAGCTGATGAAGCGGCGGCCGCGGCAATTGTCGGGCGGCCAGCGCCAGCGCGTCGCCATCGGCCGCGCCATCGTGCGTGAGCCGCAAGTGTTCCTGTTCGACGAACCGCTCAGCAATCTCGATGCCGAGCTCCGGGTGCAGATGCGCGTCGAGATATCGCGCCTTCATAAGGAACTCGGCGTTACCATGGTCTATGTGACGCACGACCAGACCGAGGCAATGACGCTGGCCGACAGGATCGTTGTGCTCAACGCCGGCAATATCGAGCAGATCGGCGCGCCGCTCGATCTCTACGACGACCCCGCCAACCGCTTCGTTGCCGGCTTCGTCGGCTCGCCGAAAATGAACTTCCTGGCGGCAAAAATGGTCGGGGCCGACAACGGTGCGGCGGTCGTCCAACTGGTCAATCATCGCGGCGCGCGACTGCGCAAGCCGCTTTCGGATGCCTTGCCTGCAACAGGCGGCGATGTTGTGCTTGGCGTGCGGCCGGAGCATTTCTTCGACGCCGGCCAGGGCGATTGCGACCTTACCCTCAAGGCCGACGTCGCCGAGCACTTGGGATCGGTGAGCTATGTCTATGCCAATTCCGGTACCGGTGGCGGACGCGAGGAACTGATCATCGAGCGCGAGGCCTCGCGGCATCGCGCGAACGGCGACGACCTGGTGGTGTCGATCAAAGCCGACCGCTCGCTTCTCTTCGACGCCACCGGCGCACGCATTCGCTAACCCATCTTTCTTTTGTCCGATCGCGATTGCTCGCGGCCACCCCACGGAGATTTGACATGACGTCCAAACCAGAAAAAGTTCGCTGGGGCATTCTCGGGCCCGGCAACATCGCCAAGGCTTTTGCCGGGGGCGTCGCCCATTCGCGCACCGGCACATTGGTCGCCTTAGGGGCGCGCAATCCCGGCAAGTCGGGGCTCACCGAGGCTTTCCCCGGCGCCCGCATCCTGGACGGCTACGAGGCTTTGGTTGGCGATCCGGATGTCGACGCGATCTATATTTCGACGCCGCATCCGAGCCATGCCGAATGGGCGATCAAGGCGGCCGAGGCCGGAAAGCACGTGCTTTGCGAAAAGCCGCTTGGCCTGACCGCATTCGAAGCCGACGCCATGATCCATGCCGCGCGCAAGGCCGGCACCTTTCTCGGCGAAGCCTTCATGTACCGGCTGCATCCGCAGACGGCCAAGCTGGTCGAGCTGATCAGGGCCGGCGCGATCGGCGACATCAAGATGATCAAATCCAGCTTCGGCTTCGCCATGCCGGGCTTCATGCCGGAGCACCGGCTTTACGCCAAGGATCTCGCCGGCGGCGGCATTCTCGATGTCGGCGGTTATCCCGTCTCGATGGCGCGGCTGATTGCCGGCGCAGCAGTGGGAAAGCCCTTCGCCGAGCCGGACAAAGTCGTCGGCGCTGCGCATCTCGGCCAATCCGGCGTCGACGAATGGGCGTCGGCGCTGTTGCATTTTCCGGGCGGCATCGTCGCGGAAGTGTCCTGCAGCATCTCGCTCGCTCAGGACAATGTCTTGCGTATTCTCGGCAGCAAAGGCCGCATCGAGGTGGCGGATTTCTGGTATGCCGGCGGCCAGCAAGGCGGCACCGGCGAAATCCGCATCATCCGTCCGGGTGACACCGAGGTGGTCGAGGTCACGGAGGACGGCTGGCTGTACGCATTTGAGGTCGACGCCGCCGGCGAGGCCATTCTCGGCGGAAAGCAGGAGTTCGCCTGGCCCGGCATGGGCTGGGCCGACAGTCTCGGCAATCTGCGCGTGCTCGACAAATGGCGGGCCGCAATCGGGCTCGAATACGACATCGAGAAACCGGCAAAGCGCGTCAACACGATCTCCGGACGGAAGCTGCGCTCCGGCGGAACCGCCATCCCCAAGCGCAGCATTCCGGGCCTGCCGCGGCCGGCCTCGTGCCTGGCGCTCGGCTTCGAGGATTTCCGCACCTTTTCGTCGGGCGCCATCCTGCTCGATGCCTATTTCGAGGCCGGCGGCAATCTGTTCGACACCGCCTTCGTCTACGGTTCCGGCTATACCGAGACGCTGCTCGGCCAGTGGCTGAAGAACCGCGGCGTGCGCGAGCAGTCGGTGGTCATCGGCAAGGGCGCGCACTCGCCGCTCTGCTATCCCGACGTCATCGGCAAGCAGCTCACCCAGTCGCTCGAACGGCTGCAGACCGACCATATCGACGTCTATTTCATGCACCGCGACAATCCGGACGTGCCGGTCGACGAGTTCGTCGATGCGATGGACCGCGAGGTCAAGGCCGGCCGCATTCGCGGTCCGTTCGGCGGCTCGAACTGGACGATGGACCGCATGGACAAGGCGATTGCCTATGCCGAGCGCACCGGCAAGCAGAAGCCCGGCGCGCTTTCCAACAATTTCTCGCTGGCCGAGATGCTGGAGCCGATCTGGGCAGGCTGCGTCACCTCCTCCAGCGACGAATGGAAGGCCTGGCTCGCCGCCCGGCAGATGCCGAATTTCGCCTGGTCGAGCCAGGGCCGCGGCTTCTTCACCGACCGCGCCGGGCGCGACCGGCGCGATAATGAGGAGCTGGTCCGGGTCTGGTATTCGGAGAGGAATTTCGGCCGTCGCGACCGCGCCATCGAGCTCGCCAAACGGCTGGGCAAAAGCCCGATCCACGTCGCGCTCGCCTATGTGCTGGCGCAGCCGTTTCCGTCCGTCCCGCTGATCGGGCCGCGCACGCTCGACGAGTTGGAAGACAGCCTCCAGGCGCTCGACATCTCACTTTCGCCGCACGATCTCGCATGGCTGGATAGCGGTTCGGATCAGGCCCGCGCGCGGGCCTGACGGCAGCGGCAGTCGCTTCGGCCTACGCTGCGCCCTTAGCTTCCGGACTGTTTGCACGGCCCTTACCCTCTCCCGCAAAGAACCGGGAAAGGGTAAGAATGAGGTCAGCGCAAAGGCCACTGGAAGTTAGGCAAGACAGATGCTCGACATCGCACCGACGAAACAGGCTGCCACCTGGCTCGATTCCTTTGCCCGGGCGCTCGAGGCCGGCGACGTCGAGGCGGCAACCAATTTGTTCGTCGAGGACTGCTACTGGCGCGATCTCTTGACCTTCACCTGGAACGTCAGGACGATGGAGGGCCGCGTCGCGATCCGCGACATGCTGGCGGCGACGCTGGCAACGACAAAACCTGCCCGGTGGCAGCTCAGCGGCGAAGCGACTTCGGACGAAGGCACGATCGAAGCCTGGTTTTCTTTCGAGACGTCATCGGCGTGGGGCCAAGGCATCATGCGCCTCAGGGACGGCAAATGCCGGACACTGTTTACCGCGATGAGCGATCTCAAGGGGTTTGAGGAGCGCAAGGGCCCGGCGCGGCCGCTGGGTGTCCGCCACAAGGCCGATCCGGAGCGCGAGACCTGGCTGGAGGCGAGGGCGCGCGAGACGCGTGAACTCGGCGCCGGCCAGCAGCCTTATTGCCTGGTCATCGGCGGCGGCCAGGGCGGCATCATGCTGGGCGCCCGGCTCCGGCAATTGGCCGTGCCGGCCATAGTCATCGAGAAGAACGCTCAGGCCGGCGATTCCTGGCGCAATCGCTACCGCTCGCTCGTGCTGCACGACCCGGTCTGGTACGACCATCTGCCCTACATACCGTTTCCCGAGAACTGGCCCGTGTTCACGCCCAAGGACAAGATGGGCGACTGGCTGGAGATGTATACGCGCGTCATGGAGCTCAACTACTGGACCTCCACGACATGCGTGAGCGCGTCCTATGACGAGACCGAAAGGGTCTGGACGGTCGAACTCGATCGCGCCGGCGAGCGCATCACGCTAAAGCCGAAGCATATCGTCTTTGCGACCGGCGCCTATGGCCCGCCCAGGCGCATCGACCTGCCGGGTGCCGATGTCTTCAACGGCGAGATCCTGCATTCCAGCCAGTATTCCAGCGGCGAGAAATTCCGCGGCAAAAAGGTCGCCGTCATCGGCGCCGCAAGTTCCGGCCATGACGTCAGCGTCGACCTCTGGGAGAGCGGCGCCGAGGTGACGATGGTCCAGCGCTCGCCGACGACGGTGGTCAAGTCGGACACGCTGATGGAGATCGGTTTCGAGATCTTTTCGGAAAAGGCGCTGGCCCGCGGCATCACCACCGAGAAGGCCGACATGATCGTCGCCTCGACGCCGTTCGCGCTGCTGCCGCAAGGCCAGCGGGCGCTTTACGACATCATCAAGGCGCGCGACGCGGCCTTCTACGATCGTTTGCGCGGCGCCGGCTTCGCCATCGATTTCGGCGACGACGAGACCGGGCTCCTGATGAAGGCCTACCGCACCGGCTCGGGCTTCTACATCGATGTCGGCGCTTGCGACCTGATCATCGACGGCGAGATCGGCATCCGCAGCGGCGTCGGGATCAAGTCGCTGACGCAGACAGGCATCCTCTTCGACGACGGCACCGAACTGGCGGCCGACGCAATCATCGCCTGCACCGGCTATCTCTCGATGAACGAAACGGTGGCGGCGATCGTCTCGCGCGAAGTCGCCAACAAGGTCGGCCCGTGCTGGGGGATTGGCTCGGGCGTGAAAGGCGACCCGGGTCCATGGCAAGGCGAATTGCGCAACATGTGGAAGCCGACGGCACAGGAAGCGCTGTGGTTCCACGGCGGCAATCTGGCGCTGTCGCGCTTCTATTCGAAGTACGTCGCGCTGCAGATCAAGGCGAGGATGGAAGGCATTGCGACGCCGGTTTATGGAGCGGCGGGGCGGTGAAGCTGTGATCTCCCCCCTTGAGGAGGAGATGGCCGGCAGGCCAGAGGGGGTCGCCGCGCGTCGAGCGCCAGCCTCCATCCGTTGCAGGAAGACGAGCCCGGTCGAACCGACCCCCTCTGTCGCCTTCGGCGACATCTCCCCCTCAAGGGGCCTCAAGGGGGGAGATCACCCACGCCCGAAATGCCGGCTCGCCACCTCGACATGCGTGTCGTGCGCATGCGCTTCGAAACGCTCGGTTTCGCCGAGATCGTCCACCGCCTCGTTCGGCCACCAGCTGCCGCCGACCACGATTCCGTCCGAGACCAGCCGTTGCTCGGCGACCAGCGAGGCGCCGACCGAATCGACAAAGGTGAAGCGGCCCGGACGCAGCCGCAGCACCGCGATGTCGCCGACCGCACCCACCGCCAGCCTGCCGAGATCGGGCCTGGCGATCGCTTCGGCCGGCCGCTGTGTCGCGGCGCGCAGCACCTCGACCAGCGGCATGCCGAGCGCCAGCAGCTTCGACATGCACACCAGAATGTCGAAGGCCGGCCCGTCGACGCAGTAGAGATGCACGTCGCTGCTGATCACGTCCGGCGCCAGCCCCTCGCCGAGCATCGCTTTCGCCACTTCGAAATCGAACGAGCCCATGCCGTGGCCGATATCGAAGATGACGCCGCGCTCGCGCGCCAGCCGCATATCTGGCCGCACCGCCCCCGAGGCGAAGACCGGCGCGTTGGGAAACGGCCGGAAGCAGTGGGTGAGGATGTCGCCCTTGCGCAACCGCGGCAGCACTTCCGAGCGGCCCGGCGGCGGCTCGTCTATGTGCGCCATCAGCGGCAGGCCGGCTTTGTCGGCGGCTTCGAGCGCGAGATCGACCGGCGCGATGCCGCTGGTGCCGCCGGCATGGCGACCCGAGCGGACCTTGATGCCGACAACCACGTCCGCGTGCTCGCGAGCCGCCGCTACCGTCTCGCGCGGTTCGCAGAGCCGGAGGTCGCTGCACTCGCCGACCGCCACGGTCTGCGAGAAGCCGAATATGCCGGCAAAGGAAATGTTGACGTAAGCCAGAATACGGACTTTCGAGCGCTCGATGACGTGGCGGCGAAAGCCGAGGAAATTGCCGGCGCCGGCACTTCCGGCATCGATGAAGGTGGTGGTGCCGCTCTTTGCGGCGAGCCGGTCGGCATCGACGCCGAGCGACGTGCCGCCCCAATAGACATGGCTGTGCAGGTCGATCAGGCCCGGCGCGACGATCGAGCCCGTGGCATCGATGACGCGGGCGGCACGTTCGAAGGGGATTTCGGTGTCGATCGCGGCGATACGGCCGTCGGCAATCGCCAGATCGCGCTGCGCGTCGAGGCCGGACGCCGGATCGATGAGGCGGCCGCCTTTTATCAGGAGATCGAATTGCATCGCGCCTGTCTCCACTTTCCCGTCAGGCCGGCCTGTAGGCAACGGCCTCGACCTCGATCTTGATGTCGATCATCAGCCGCGACTCCACTGTCGTGCGCGCCGGCGGGTCTTTCGGGAAATGCCTGGCATAGACGGTGTTGAAGATGCCGAAATCGCGGGCGTCTTCGAGCCAGACCGTCGTCTTGACTACGTCGTCGAGGGTACAGCCGGCCAGCGCCAGTGCCGCCTTGACGTTCGACAGCACCTGCTCGGTCTGTTCGGCGATGCCGCCCTTGACCACCAGTCCGTCTGTGCCGACCGGCACCTGGCCTGAGACATAGACGAAATCGCCGGCCCTGACCGCCGGCGACAACGGCACATGGGATTTTCCAAAACATTGCTTGGGCAAGGAGGCCTCCTCTGGAAATCGTTGCGTGACCGCGCGACTTGTCAGCTTGGCGCGAGAGGACGCGGCCCCTCTGCGAGTCTCATCCAACATCTTCGAAGCCTATATCGCTTTGCCGCGAGAGCGCCAGAACGATCACTGCGCTCGGTGATCCTTCGCGCCAGCGTCTGGACCCGCGACACCAGCCCGCTCAGCGGTCGATCCGCGTCGACAGGATGATCGACGACGACGTGCGCTCGACTCCGTCCATGGCGCCGATCTGGTCGAGAAGCGTGTCGAGATCCCTGATCGAAGGCGCCTCGACGATGACGATCATGTCGAAATTGCCGCTGACCGAGTGCAGCGTGCGAACCGGTGCCAGCGCCTGCAGGCTGCGCACCACCTTGTCGGCAAGCTTGGGGGTGACGGTGAGCAGGACATGCGCCCTGACCAGCCCCTGCTCGTAATCCGGCGACAGCCTGACCCCGTAGCCAGCGATGATGCCGCGCTCTTCCAGCCGCTCGATCCGGCTTTGCACCGTCGTTCGTGAGACGCCGAGGCGCCGCGCCAGTTCTGCGGTCGAGGCGCGCGCATTGGTGCGCAGCAGGGAAAGCAGAGCCTGGTCGGCATCGCTGAGCATTTCGACGAACCTTACCGTCACATTGCCCAAAGAGAGGCTGCGTTTCGTACAATCTCACGCTTCCTTTCGACAGGCAAGCTGCGATTCTAACCGTGAATTTAGCATTGGTGCGAGGGACCGGTCATGAAGGAAATCATCGTCGTCGGCGCCGGCAAGATCGGCTCGACCATTGCCGAGATGCTGGCTTCCACGGGCAACTACCATGTTACGCTCGTCGACCGCTCGGCGGCGCAGCTCGGCGCGGCCGAACTGCCTGAAACGGTCGAGACGCTGGAACTCGACATCGAGGCCGCCGGCACCCTCGAAGCGGCCCTGGCCGGCAAATTCGCGGTGCTCAGCGCCGCGCCCTTCCATCTGACCACGCGCATCGCCGAGGCGGCGGCCAGCGCCGGCGTGCACTATCTCGATCTGACCGAGGACGTCGTCAGCACCAGGCGGGTCAAGGAACTGGCGCGCTCCGGCAACAGCGCCTTCATCCCGCAATGCGGTCTGGCGCCCGGCTTCATCTCGATCGTTGCCAACGATCTCGCCAGCCGCTTCGACACGCTGGAAAGCGTGCGCATGCGGGTCGGCGCGCTGCCGCAGTACCCGTCGAATGCGCTGAACTACAATCTGACCTGGAGCACCGACGGCGTCATCAACGAATATTGCGAGCCTTGCGAGGCGATCGTCGAAGGCGAACTGATCGAAGTGCCGCCGCTCGAGGAGCGTGAAGAATTCTCGCTCGACGGCGTCACCTATGAGGCGTTCAACACCTCGGGCGGGCTGGGCACGCTGGCCGAAACGCTGAAGGGCAGAGTGCGCACGCTGAACTACCGCACCATCCGCTATCCCGGCCATGCGGCGATCATGAAGGCGCTGCTCAACGACCTCGGCCTGCGGCACCGCCGCGACGTGCTGAAGGACATTTTCGAAAGCGCCCTGCCGGCAACGCTGCAGGACGTGGTTATCGTCTTCGTCACCGTCAGCGGCCGCAAGAACGGCCGTCTGCTGCAGGAGACCTACGCCAACAAGATCTACGCCAGGCGCGACGGCGAAACGGTGCGCAGCGCCATCCAGATCACCACCGCATCGGCCATCTGCGCGGTGCTCGACATGCTCACCGACGGCAGCTTGCCGGCCAGGGGCTTCATCAAGCAGGAGGACATCGCGCTCGACGCGTTCCTGGCCAACCGCTTCGGCCGCGCCTATGCGCAGCACGAGATGGTTAGCCGGCTTGCAGGATGAGCTGCGTAATCTCCCCCCTCGAGGGGGAGATGTCGCCGAAGGCGACGGAGGGGGTCGCCTCGCGTAGAGCGCCAACCTCCATCTGTCGCAAGGGAGGTCGCATCCAGTCGAACCGACCCCCTCTGGCCTGCCGGCCATCTCGCCCTCAAGGGGGGAGAGCGCGAGCCATCAGACATGCAGTGCGTGCCCCAGCGCCTTCAGCGCCGCTTCCGGAAAACCCTCGCCCTGTGTCGGATGGGCATGGATCGTCCCGGCGATGTCCTCCAGCGTCGCGCCCATCTCCAGCGCCAGCCCAAACGCCGTCGACAGTTCCGACACGCCCTGGCCGACGGCCTGGATGCCAAGCACCAGATGGTTGTCCGCCCGCGCCACTACCCGGACGAATCCGTCCTCGCCCAACTTCGTCATCGCCCGGCCATTGGCGGTGAAGGGAAACAGTCCGACCTTGATCTCGCCACGGGTCTTGGCCTCCTCCGGCGACAGGCCTGCGGTGACCAGCTCCGGATCGGTGAAACAGACAGCCGGGATCGCTCGTCTGTCCCAGCTGCGCTTGTGGCCGGCGACGATCTCGGCGACCATTTCGCCTTGCGCCATGGCCCGATGCGCCAGCATCGGCTCGCCGGTGACGTCGCCAATGGCAAAGAGGCCGCGCATCGAGCTGCGGCACTGGTCGTCGATGCGGATGAAGGGTCCGGCCATGTCGAGGTCGATCTGCTCCAACCCCCAGCCTTCGGTTACCGGCTTGCGACCGACCGTGACCAGCACCTTGTCGGCAGCGATCTTGCCGTTCTTGCCGCCATTCGTCTCGACCAGCAGCGCGTCGCGCTTAGTGGACAGCCCCTTGGCCTTGGCGTTCACGAGCACCTCGATGCCGAGTTCGGCCAGCCGCTTCACCACCGGCCGGGTCAGTTCCGCATCATATTGCGCCAGCACGCGCGGCAACGCCTCGACCACGGTCACCTTGGCGCCCAGCTTGGCAAAGGCGATGCCGAGTTCCAGCCCGATATAGCCGCCGCCGACCACCGCCAGCCTCTCCGGAACTTCGCTCAGCGCCAGCGCCTCGGTCGACGAAATGACCGGCCCGCCGAACGGCAGCGACGGCAGCTCGACCGGCGCCGAGCCGGTCGCTATCACGACCGTTTCGGCTCGGATCACCTGCATGCCGATCTCGGTCTCGACGGCAACGGTCTTGCCGTCGCGAAATGTCGCCCAGCCATGCACCGTCTTCACGCCAGCTTTCTTCAGCAGGCCGGCGACGCCGTTGTTCAGCCGGCTAACGATGCCGTCTTTCCAGGCAATGGTCGCGGCGAGATCAAGCGACGGTGCCGCGACCGTTATGCCGAGTGGACTTTTGCCGCCGGCCATGTGCGAGAGCTTTTCGAACTCTTCGGCTGCATGGATCAGCGCCTTTGACGGGATGCAGCCGACATTGAGGCAAGTTCCGCCCGGTTTGCCTGCCTCGACGATCACCGTGTCGATGCCAAGCTGCCCGGCGCGGATGGCACAGACATAGCCGCCCGGACCGGCGCCGATGACCAGCAGCTTGCAGGAGATTTCCTTCATGTCAGCTGCGTCCTTTCGGGGATAAATGCCCCACCATCCGGCCGCTGCGCACCTTTCCTTCTCCCCCTGTGGGAGAAGGTGGATCGGCGCGTAGCGCCGAGACGGATGAGGGGTGTTGGACGGAGTGCGGTAGGTGCCAAGCTGGAGCACCCCTCATCCGTCGCCTTCGGCGACACCTTCTCCCACAAGGGGAGAAGGGGGAGCCAGCGTCCCGGCGCCCCATGCTGCCGGGCGAGGGGGCCTTTGCGACCGTTCTCATCTCCTCAGTCCACAAAAATCAGCGCCGGCGTCTCCAGTAGCGTCTTTATCCGCTGGATAAATACCGCTGCATCCCAGCCGTCGACGACGCGGTGGTCGAAGCTGGAGGACAGGTTCATCATCTTGCGCGGGATGAACTGGCTGCCGTCCCATACCGGCCGCACCATCATCTTGTTGACGCCGACGATCGCCACTTCCGGATGATTGATCACCGGCGTCGTCGCCACGCCGCCCATGGCGCCCAGCGAAGTGATGGTGATGGTCGAGCCCGAGAGCTCGTCGCGCGTCGCCGTGCCGGATTTTGCCGCCTCGGCCAGCCTGACAACCTCGGCTGCAGAGTCCCAGATGTCGCGCGCCTCGGCGTGCTTGACCACCGGCACCATCAGCCCGGAAGCCGTCTGCGCGGCGATGCCGATGTGGACGCCGCCATGCTGGTGGACGATGCCGGCTTCGTCGTCGAACAGTGCGTTGACATTGGGCTGGTCGGCGATTGCCTTGACCATCGCCCGCATCAGGAACGGCAGCAGCGTCAGCTTCGGCCTGTCTGCGCCCGGCCGCTTCTCCTTGTTGAGCGCGGCGCGCAAATCCTCGAGCGCGGTGACGTCGATCTCCTCGACATAGGTGATATGCGGGATGCGCGACTTGGCCAGCGTCATCTTCTCGGCGATCTTTCGCCTGAGCCCGACTATCTTGATGTCCTCGACCGCCTCGTTGCGGGCAAGGCCGGAAACCTTGGCGAGCCGGGGTCCGCGCGCCAGGAAAGCCTCGATATCCTCGTGCCGGATACGCCCGGCCGGGCCGGTTCCCGGGACCTGCCGAAGGTCGATGCCGGCCTCTTTCGCCCTGAGGCGGACGGCCGGCGAGGCCAGTGGCTTTTCTCCCTCGGGGCGCGGCGCACCGACCGGCGCTATACCCCCGAAAGCCGGCGCAGTACCCCCACCCCTAACCCCTCCCCACAAGGGGGAGAAGGACTCCGTATCCGCCGTTCGTGCGCCCTCGGTTCTTGGCACATGCCCGACCAAGGGCGAGCTGGACCTGGCTTCGGCTTTGGCGGCCGAAGCTCGTCCCCCTCCCCCTTGTGGGGAGGGGCTAGGGGTGGGGGTAGGTGCCGCCTCACCCTCCGCCGATTTCGCGCCTGCGTTCACATTTCCCTCGCCGGCCACCTTCAACCTGACAATCGGCGAGCCGATCGCCACCGTGTCGCCGATCTCGGCGCCCAACCAGACGATCTCGCCATCGACGGGCGACGGAATTTCGACCGTCGCCTTGTCGGTCATGACAGCGGCAAGCACGGCGTCCTCGCGCACGAGATCGCCGACCTTGACCTGCCATTCGACGAGCTCGGCCTCGGCGACGCCTTCGCCGACATCGGGCAGCTTGATGACATATTCGCCCATCGTTCCCTCTTCAGGCTTCCATCGTTTCGACCAGCGCGCGGCCTAGCCGGGCAGGACCGGGAAAATAGTCCCACTCCTGCGCATGCGGATAGGGCGTGTCCCAGCCGGTGACCCGCGCCACCGGCGCTTCCAGATGGTAGAAGCAGCTCTCCTGAACCAGCGCCGAAAGTTCGGCGCCGAACCCCGATGTCAGCGTCGCCTCGTGCACGATGACGCAGCGCCCGGTCTTGTTGACCGATGCGACGATCGTCTCGAGATCGAGCGGCAGCAGTGTCCTCAGATCTATGATCTCGGCATCGATGCCGGTCTCCTCGGCTGCCGCCTGGGCGACATAGACCATCGTGCCATAGGCAAGCACGGTGACTGCCGCACCCGGCCGTCGGATCACCGCCTTGCCGAGCGGCACCGTGTAATGGCCGTCGGCAACCTCGCCGAGCTCATGTTTCGACCATGGCGTTACCGGCCGCTCATGATGACCGTCGAAGGGGCCGTTATAAAGCCGCTTCGGCTCCAGGAAGATCACCGGGTCCGGATCCTCGATCGCCGCGATCAGCAAGCCCTTGGCGTCATGCGGGTTCGAGGGCACCACGACTTTCAGGCCGGAGACGTGGGTGAACAGCGCCTCCGGGCTCTGGCTGTGGGTCTGGCCGCCGAAAATGCCGCCGCCGGTCGGCATTCTCACGACGATCGGGCAGGTGAAATCGCCGTTCGACCGGTAGCGCAGCCGCGCCGCTTCCGAGACAATCTGGTCGTAGGCTGGATAAACATAGTCGGCAAACTGCACCTCGACACAAGGCTTCAGCCCGTAGGCGGCCATGCCGATGGCCGCGCCGACAATGCCGGATTCGCTGATCGGCGCATCGAAGCAGCGGCCCTTGCCGTATTTCGCCTGCAGGCCTTGCGTGCAGCGGAAGACGCCGCCGAAGAAGCCGACATCCTCGCCGAACACGATGACTTGGCTGTCGCGCGCCATCGACACGTCCATGGCGTCGCGGATCGCCTCGATCATGGTCCGCCGCGGCATGGTCAGACCCCTGCCTGTTGGCGCTGGCGCCTGAGATGCGGCGGCATCTCGGCATAGACGCCCTCGAACATGTCGCGCGTCGAGGGCTTGCCGCCGGCATGCAGCGTGCCATGGCGCTCGGCCTCCCGCTGCGCCGAAATCACCGTGTCGAGGATTTCCGCCTCGGCCTGGGCGTGGCGTTCGTCCGACCAGACGCCGCGCTGGATGAGATGGTTCTTCAGCCTGACGATCGGGTCGCCGAGCGGCCAGGCATCGGACTCGGCCTTCGGCCGGTAGGCCGACGGGTCGTCGGAGCTCGAATGGGCGCCGACGCGGTAAGTGACGTATTCGACCAGCGTCGGCCCGAGATTGCTGCGCGCCCGTTCCGCCGCCCATTTGGCCACCGCATGGACGGCGAGATAGTCGTTGCCGTCGACGCGCAGCGACGGGATGCCGAAGCCGAGCCCACGGGCGGCAAAAGTGCCGGAACCGCCGCGGGCGATGCCCTGGAAGGTCGAGATCGCCCACTGGTTGTTGACGACGTTGAGCACGACCGGCGCCTTGTAGGTCGAGGCGAACACCAGCGCCGAATGGAAGTCGGACTCGGCGGTCGAGCCGTCGCCGATCCAGGCGGCGGCGATCTTTGAATCGTTGCTGATTGCGGAGGCCATCGCCCAGCCGACCGCCTGGATGTACTGCGTCGCCAGATTGCCGGAGATCGAGAAGAAGCCGTGCTCCTTCGACGAATACATGATCGGCAATTGCCGCCCTTTCAGCGGATCGGCCTCGTTCGAATAGATCTGGTTCATCATCGTGACCATCGGGTAGCCGTCGGCGATGAGCAGGCCGGCCTGCCGATAGGTCGGAAAATTCATGTCGCCCCGCGACAGCGCCTTGCGGAAGGCGCAGCTCACTGCCTCTTCGCCGAGATGCTGCATGTAGAAAGAGGTCTTGCCCTGGCGCTGCGCCATCTGCATGCGCGCATCGAAGCTGCGCAGCGTCATCATATGGCGCAGCCCCTCCAGCAACTCGTCGTCCGAAAGCAGCCCTGCCCACGGCCCGACCGCCTCGCCGGCGCGGTTGAGCACGCGGATGATCGAGAAGGCCAGATCGCGGATGTCGCGCGGGTCGACGTCGATCTTCGGGCGCGGCACCGAGCCAGCCTTTGGAATGCTCACATTGGAGAAATCCGGCGTCCCGCCCGGCCGCACTTCCGGTTCCGGAACATGGAAGCGCAGCATTCCAGCATCGGCCATGATCTCGGTCCTCCACTGTTGCCCGGCCAGGATATTTGCACACCGCCAGACCAGTGCCAATTCGTCGGGCGAGGCTTCGCTGCCGCTGGCTGCTGCCCGCGGCCGACAGGATGGAGATATGTCGGCGAAATTTCTTGTCGATCTTCCGCGCCGGCGCGCAATTTGGGAGATGATTGCGCCGGGTTTCCCGCCAGATAAGGCAATGCGTCGGGTTGGGCGGCACGAGCACCTCCTTCTCCCCTTGTGGGAGAAGGTGGCCGAGCGAAGCTCGGTCGGATGAGGGGTGTTCCAGCTTGGCACCAACAGCGCTCCGGCCAGCACCCCTCAACCGTCTTGGCGCTGCGCGCCAATCCACCTTCTCCCACAAGGGGGAGAAGGAAAGGAGGGCGGCGCCGTTCACCCCGCGCCCGCGTCATGCTAATCAGCGCCCATGGCACAAAAGAAAGCATACGAGGTCGATGCATGGCTCGCGAAGCCGGATCCGCGCGTCTCGATCGTGCTGCTTTACGGTCCCGATCGCGGGCTGGTTGCCGAGCGGGCAAAGGCCTTTGCCGGCAAGACCGGCCTGCCGCTCGACGATCCGTTCTCGGTCGTCAGGCTGGACGGATCGGAAGTCGATCGCGACGAGGGCCGTCTGCTCGACGAGGCGCGCACCGTGCCGATGTTTTCGGAGCGGCGCCTGCTATGGGTGCGCAACGCCGGCGCTCAGAAGGCGCTTGCCGATGACGTCAAGGCGCTGACGTCGGAGCCCGCGCGGGACGCCATCATCCTCATCGAGGCCGGCGACCTGAAGAAGGGCGTCGGCCTGCGCGCCGTGGTGGAGGCGGCGGACAATGCCATGGCATTGCCTTGCTATGCCGATGAGGCCAGGGATATCGATACGGTCATCGACGACGAACTGCGCAAGGCCGGCATGTCGATGACACTGGAAGCGCGGCAGGCGCTGCGCCGCAATCTCGGCGGCGACCGGCTGGCCTCGCGCGGTGAAATCGAAAAGCTGGTGCTTTATGCGCATGGCCAGGCCGAAATCGGCCTCGACGACGTCAAGGCGACATCCGGCGATGTGTCCGGCCTCTCCTTCGATGCGGCCGTCGACGCCCTGCTCGAAGGCAGGATCGCCGACTTCGACACCGCCTTCACCCGCCATTGCCAGTCCGGCGGCCAGCCCTTTCTGGTACTTTCATCGGCGATGCGGCAGTTGCAGGCGATCCAGGCGATGCGCGGCCTGATGGACGCCGGCGGCCGCAATGCCGCTTCGGTCGTTGCCGCGGCGCGCCCGCCGGTGTTTTTCTCCAGGCGCAAGCTGGTCGAGAAAGCCCTCGAACGCTGGAGCAGCGAGGCGCTCGGGCGCGCCCTCAACCGCCTGCAGACGGCGGTGCTGCAGACACGCCGGCGGCCGGATCTGTCGGTCGCGCTGGCACGCCAGGCCCTGCTCGGCATCGCAGTGGAGAGCGCAAGGCTGGCGCAGCGCACCTGATCTTCCTCCTTGAGGGGGAGATGTCGCCAAAGGCGACAGAGGGGGTCACAGCGCGTAAAACACCAGCCCCTTCCGCGAAGACAGAGGACGTGGGCGCTTGAAATTTGACGACCCCTTCTGGCCTGCCGGCCGTCTCCCCCTCAAGGAGATTAACTACTTCGACGATTTCGCCAATCACCGCGCGGCAGCAAAACGTTCTTTGCCGGCTAATTTTAGCAACCTACCTACTCCCGCTTCAGCCTTCGACAAAGCTCGTCGAGCTGCTCCAGCGTCCGGTAGGCGACGCTGATCACGCCGCCGCGCTGGTTGTGCTCGATCGTGACGATCATGCCGATCGTGCTGGTCATCAGCCGCTCCAGCGCCAGTGTGTCGGCATCCTTTTGCGGCGGGGGCGCGGGCTGGCGCTTTGCCGCCGGCGCGCCGACCGGCATTTGCGCCAGCGCCTCGGCCTGGCGCACCGAAAGCCCCTCGTCGATGATCCGCTTGGCAAGCCCGGCCGGGTCGTTGGCCGTCACCAGGGTACGGGCGTGGCCGGCAGAGAGCGCCCCGTCGACCAGCATGTCGCGGATGACGTCGGGCAGCTTGAGCAGCCTCAGCGTATTGGCGACATGGCTGCGGCTCTTGCCGATCACCTGGCCGAGATCGGCTTGGGTATAGCCGTGGTCGTCGATCAGCTGCTGGTAGCCGAGCGCCTCCTCGACCGGGTTGAGGTCGGTACGCTGGACGTTTTCGATTATCGCCAGCTCGAGCGCCGTGCGATCGTTGACGTCGCGTACGATGATCGGGATTTCGGTCAGCCCGGCGCGTTGCGCCGCGCGCCAACGACGCTCGCCTGCGATGATCTCGTAGCGGCCCGTTTGGGTTTTCGACGGCCGCGCCACCACCGGCTGCACCACGCCATGTTCGCGGATCGACTGGGCGAGGTCGGTCAGGTCGGCGTCGCCAAAATGCCGGCGCGGGTTTTTGGGATTGGGGCTGAGGAACTCGATCGGCACCTTGCCGTCGGCCGCCAGCCCGGGCTTTTCCGGTGCCGCCGGGCGATCGATTTCGCCGATCAGCGCCGCCAGTCCCCGTCCCAGTCTTTTCCTCGAAGGGTCTTCGTTCATCGTCCGTCCAGATCGTTTCGGTGTCGAATCGGCTTATTGTTCAGGCAGCACGCAATTTGCGCTCGCGGCGGATGACTTCCGAAGCAAGCTGCAGATAGGCCTGGCTGCCCGAACATTTGAGGTCGTAGAGAATCGCCGGTTTGCCGTAGGACGGCGCCTCGGAAACGCGGACATTGCGCGGGATGACGGTTTCATAGACCTTGTCGCCCATATGCGCCCGCACATCCTGCACCACCTGGTTGGCGAGATTGTTGCGCCCGTCGAACATGGTCAGCACGATGCCCTGGATCGTCAGGTCGGGGTTGATCGAGCGGCGCACCTGCTCGACCGTCTCCAAAAGCTGGCTCAGGCCCTCCAGCGCGAAAAACTCGCACTGCAGCGGCACCAGCACCGAATCCGCCGCAGCCATCGAATTCAGTGTCAGCAGGTTGAGCGACGGCGGGCAGTCGATCAGCACATAGCCGAAATTGGCCGAGCGCTCAGCCGAAGCCCGCAGCGCGTTGCGCAGCCGCAGCACTCGATCCGGCGCCGAGGCGATTTCCATCTCGATGCCGAGCAGGTCGAGCGTCGACGGTACGATCGACAGGCCAGGCACCGCCGTCGGGATCGCCGCCGCTTCGAGATCCAGTTCGCCGGTCAGCACGTCATAGGACGAGACGGTGCGGTCGCGCCGGTCGATGCCAAGCCCGGTGCTGGCATTGCCCTGCGGGTCGAGATCGACGATCAGCACCTGTTCGCCTATTGCCGCCAGCGCGGTGGCCAGATTGATGGCGGTCGTCGTCTTGCCGACGCCGCCCTTCTGGTTGGCGACGGTGATGATTCGGGGGCCGTTCTTCATCATGGGTCTATGCCAGAAATTCATTTGGGTCGCCGGTCACAAGCCAGGGTGCTGTCGCAAGTCGGATACTTCGAGAATGACGCCCTGCGCGTCGGTTGCACTGGCATGTTCTACCAGATCGAAAGACCATCGTTGAGCGCTTTCTGCCACTTCGGCGCGGTAATCCCGGCCTTTGTGAAACAGGCCGCGCGAACCCTTGATCAGCCACGGTGCCGCCAGGTCGAGCAGGTCGGGCAGCGAGGCGAGTGCCCTGGCTGTGACGATTTGCGGTGCAGGAACAAGGGGATAGCTGTCGTCGATGCGGCGCGCGATAACCTTGGCGGGCAGGCTGAACTGTCCGATGACCGCTTGCAGGAACGATGCTTTTTTCCGGTTGCTTTCAACCAGGTCGATACCGGCGCCGTCCCGCTCGGCAAGCAAAAAGGCCAGCACAAGGCCGGGAAACCCACCGCCGGAGCCGAGATCGACCCAGCGCTTCGCCTCTGGTTTGATTCGCGCCAGCTGCGCGCTGTCGAGGATGTGGCGGCGCCAGACATCGTCCTGCGTCGATTGCGCGGCCAGATTGATCCGGCGGTTCCATTTCCGGAAGACGGCCTCGAACTCGACCAGGCGATCGAATGTTTCACGTGAAACCGGGCCCGCTGCCGCCTGCAGGTTTGCCCAGGACGCTGCGCTCACGCGACCTGCTTTCGCGCGGCCGCCTCGGCATTGCGGACATGGGCGACAATAATCGCCAGCGCCGCCGGCGTCATGCCTTCCATGCGTTGCGCATCGGCAATCGAGCGCGGCTGGCGTGCCAGCATCTTCTGCTTCAACTCGTTCGACAGGCCGGGAACAGAAGCAAAGTCGAGCGATTTGGGAATAAGCCTGCTCTCCTCATGCCTGATCTGCGAAACATCGGCCTGCTGCCGGTCGAGATAGACAGAATATTTGGCTTCCGTTTCAAGACGTTCGGCCGTTTTGCTGTCGATCGCCGCGAAAGCCGGCTCGATTCGCGCCAGCCAGGCGATGTCGACGCCGGGATAGGCCAGCAGCTCATAGGCCGAGCGGCGGACGCCGTCCCGGTTGATTTCGAGCCCATGGCGCGCCGCCTCATTGGGGGTCATGGTGGTGCCGAGGGCGAGCTGTCGCGCCTTCTCAAGGTCTTGCATACTATTGTTGAACCGCTGCATCCGCTCCGGCGAGGCAATCCCCAGCCTTATCGCCAGTGGCGTCAGCCGCTCATCGGCGTTGTCGGCTCGCAGCGATAGCCGGAACTCGGCCCGCGAGGTGAACATGCGGTAGGGTTCGGCAATGCCGCGGCTGGTCAAATCGTCGACCATCACGCCGATATAGGCTTCGGTGCGGCTGAGCAAGATTTCCTCGCTCGCCGACGCCTTGCGCGCTGCATTCAAGCCGGCAAGCAGCCCCTGCGCGCCGGCCTCCTCGTAGCCGGTGGTGCCGTTGATCTGGCCGGCGAGGAAAAGGCCGGCGATCCGCCTGGTTTCCAGCGTCGGCTTGAGCTCGCGTGGATCGACATGGTCATACTCGATGGCATAGCCCGGCTGCAGCATGGTTGCCCGCTCCAGCCCCGGAATGGTCTTCAGGATGTCGAGTTGCACGTCCTCGGGCAGCGAGGTCGAAATGCCGTTCGGGTACACCGTGTCGTCGTCCAGCCCTTCCGGCTCCAGAAAGATCTGGTGGCCTTCGCGGTCACCGAACTTGACGATCTTGTCTTCGATCGACGGGCAATAACGCGGCCCGACGCCTTCGATCGAGCCCGAATACATGGCCGAGCGGCCGAGATTGGCGCGAATCAGCTCGTGCGTCGCATTGGTCGTTCGGGTGATGCCGCAATGGATCTGCGGATTTTCGATGCGATCGGTGAGCAGCGAGAACGGCACGGGGTCCTCGTCCGCCGCCTGGCTCTCCAGTGACGCCCAATCGATCGTCCTGCCGTCCAGCCGCGGCGGCGTGCCGGTCTTCAGCCGCCCGAGCTTGAAGCCGGCGCGGCTCATCGTCGCCGACAGGCCGATGCTCGCCTGCTCGTTCATGCGGCCGGCGACGATCTTCTTCTCGCCGATATGGATCAGCCCGCGCAGAAAAGTGCCGGTCGTCAGCACCACGGCGCCGCAGGCGAGCCGGCTTCCATCCGCCAGCAGCACCGCCGCGATGCGTCCGTCGTCGATTTCCCCGTCGTTGATTTCGAAATCCAGCACCTCGCCTTCGATGACATCGAGGCCAGCCTGTTCGCGAATCGCCGCCTGCATGGCGAGCCGATAGAGTTTTCGGTCGGCCTGCGTCCGTGGCCCGCGCACCGCCGGTCCTTTGCGGCGATTGAGCAAACGGAACTGGATGCCTGCGGCATCGGCGACGCGCCCCATCAGCCCGTCCATGGCGTCGATCTCGCGAACCAGGTGGCCCTTGCCGAGGCCGCCGATCGCCGGATTGCAAGACATCACGCCGATCGTGTCGAAGCGCAGCGTCACCAGCGCCGTTCTGGCGCCAGCCCGCGCGGCCGCACTAGCCGCCTCGCAACCAGCATGACCGCCGCCCACCACCACCACATCATAGTGATTGGTCATTTCAGAATCCCGAATTCAAGTGGACCGACACATGTCCCTGGAGACACGCGCTGT
This sequence comes from Mesorhizobium sp. M0898, assembly GCF_040319695.1. Lineage (NCBI taxonomy): Bacteria > Pseudomonadati > Pseudomonadota > Alphaproteobacteria > Hyphomicrobiales > Phyllobacteriaceae > Mesorhizobium > Mesorhizobium sp. M0898. The sequence goes on from NZ_JAMYOE010000022.1 coordinate 90,203, forward strand.
CAAGGACGCAGGGCCTTCAGACGCATGACTGCCCCCGACAATGCAGACAGAGATCGCCTGGCGCCGCCCTGTCTTTCCTTCTCCCCCCTTTGTGGGAGAAGGTGGATTGGCGCGCAGCGCCAAGACGGTTGAGGGGTGCTGGACGGAGCACTGTTGGTGCCAGGCTGGAACACCCCTCATCCGACCGAGCTTCGCTCGGCCACCTTCTCCCCTTTGGGGGAGAAGGGGAGACGCTACGAGCGAGATCGTTTCGCGTGAAACAGTCCCCCCTATTCCTGGGCCCATGTTTCACGTGAATCACCCCGGTGTGCTCCTTCCCCTATGTTTCACGTGAGTCATTTGCCGATACAGAACTGCGAAAAGATAACGTCCAGCATATCCTCGACATCGACCGCCCCAACGATGCGTCCAAGCCGATCCGCCGCCAGGCGCAGTTCCTCGGCCCGTAGCTCCTGGCCGCGATCACCACTGACCACTGCTGCGAGCAGGAAGCGTTTCGTCTCGTTGAGCAGCTCGACGTGCCGCAGCCGCGACGGCAGGACATCGCCGGCCTTGCCGATCTGGACTGCGGCACGACGCCCGATCTCGTCCAGCAGTTCGGTCAGACCCGTGCCGTCCCGCGTCGAGATAGCGAAATCATAGTGCGCCGCAGGCGAGGGCGATTTGCCCCCCAGCAGGTCAATTTTTGTTCCGACCCTCAGCGCCTGAATGTCGCCCGGCAGCATACCGATCGCGATTGGCTCCGCCAGATCCTCCAGCAGCAACAGCAGATCAGCGCTGTGCGCCTTGGTCCTGGCCTTCTCGATGCCGATCGCCTCGATCTTGCCGGGCGCCTCCCGCAGACCGGCGGTGTCGGTTACCCTGACCCGCACCCCTTGCAGGTCCAGTACCACCTCGAGCAGGTCGCGGGTCGTGCCCGGCTCGTCGGTGACGATGGCCGCTTCGCGCCGCGCCAGGGCGTTGAACAGGCTGGACTTGCCGGCATTCGGCGCGCCGAGGATGACGACTTCGAACCCGTCGCGGATAATTTCGGCAGCGCGGAAGCCGGCGACATGGCGCTCGATTTCGTCGATCATGGCCCGGACATCGGACCAGACCGTATCGGCGACCGAGCCCGGCACGTCATCCTGGTCGGCAAAGTCGATCTCGGCCTCGATCATCGCGCGGGCGTGGATCAGCCGTCTGCGCCAGCCCAGATAGAGTTCGCTCTGCACGCCTTGGGCGTTGTGAACGGCAAAGCGCCGCTGCGCCTCGGTTTCAGCGTTGATGAGATCGGCCAGCGCCTCGGTCTCGACCAGATCGAGCTTGCCGTTGAGAAAGGCGCGGCGGGTGAATTCGCCAGGCTCGGCATGCCTGACGCCGTCGCAGGAGGCGATCGTTTCCAGCATCCTCGCCACGACGGCGCGCCCGCCATGCACATGGAACTCTGCAACGTCCTCGCCGGTAAAACTGTCGGGACCGGCAAAGAAGACGACCAGGCCGCTGTCCAGCACCGATCCGTCGGGCGCCCGGAACTTGCGATAGGTGGCAACGCGGTTTGGCACCTTCGATCCAGCAATCGTTTCGACAGCGAATCGACTCTGCGGCCCGGAAATCCGGATCACCGCAATGCCGGCCGGCAGGCGCCCGCTCGACAGCGCCACGATGGAGTCTTTTGAAATCATTTGCCCGCTCTGCCGAAGCGCCCTAGCTATGCCTGTTCAATCCGCATCGAGTAGTGCCGTGACATTGCCTGCACAAAACCTGCTTGCCGAAGAGGCCAGCCCCTATCTGCAGCAGCACAGCGGCAATCCCGTGCACTGGCGGCCATGGTCGCCCGCCGCTCTGGCCGAAGCAAAGGTGCTGCAGCGTCCGATCCTGCTCTCTGTCGGCTACGCCGCGTGCCATTGGTGCCACGTCATGGCGCATGAGAGCTTCGAGAACGACGACGTCGCCGCCGTCATGAACCGTCTCTTCGTCAATATCAAGGTCGACCGCGAGGAGCGCCCCGACATCGACCAGATCTACATGGCGGCGCTGTCCTCGATGGGCGAGCAGGGCGGCTGGCCGCTGACCATGTTCCTGACCCCGGACGGCAAGCCGTTCTGGGGTGGCACTTACTTTCCGCGCGAAGCCCGCTACGGCCGGCCGGGTTTCGTCCAGGTGCTGGAGGCGGTTGACAAGGCTTGGCGGGAGAAGAAAGAAAGCGTTAACCAGAGTGCCGACGGCCTGACCACGCATGTCGAGACGCGGCTGGCGGGCAGCCATGGCAAGGCCGTGCTCGACCGCGGCATGCTGGCGAACCTCGCCAATGGCATTGACGGCATGATCGACCGCGATTTGGGCGGTCTGCGCGGCGCGCCGAAATTCCCCAACGCGCCGTTCATGCAGAGCCTCTGGCTGACCTGGCTGCGCGACGGCACCGCATCGCACCGCGACGCCGTTCTCCTCAGCCTCGAAAAGATGCTGGCCGGTGGCATCTATGACCATATTGGCGGCGGACTCAGCCGCTACTCGACCGACGCCGAATGGCTGGTCCCGCATTTCGAAAAAATGCTCTACGACAATGCCCAGCTCATCCGCTTGTGCAATTGGGCCTATGCGTCAACCGGCGAGGAATTGTTCCGGCTGCGAATCGAAGAGACCATTGCCTGGCTGTTGCGCGAAATGCGAGTCGAGGGCGATGCCTTCGCCGCCAGCCTTGATGCCGATAGCGAGGGCGAGGAGGGGTTGTTCTACACCTGGAGCAGGGATGAGCTAGAAGCAGCCCTTGGCGACGATTCAGCATTGTTTTTCAAATACTTCACGCTTGCCGACCCGCATGGTTGGGAAGGCAAGCCGATCATTTGCCAGACTGATGCTCAACAGGCGCAGAGCGTCATCGATCGTGACCTTCTGGTTCCGCTCAAGCAAAGGCTGCTGGCAGCGAGGGAACAGCGCGTGCGGCCCGGGCGTGACGGCAAGGCCCTGACCGACTGGAACGGCTTGATGATCGCAGCCCTTGCCGAGGCCGGACGGTCGCTTGGCCGATCCGACTGGATCGAAGCGGCGGCAACGGCCTTTGGCGCAATTGCGGCTGCCGGACGTGACGGCCGCCTGCCGCATTCGATGCTCGGCGCAAAGAAGCTGTTTCCGGCTCTGTCGAGCGACTATGCCGCCATGGCCAACGCCGCCATCTCACTGTTCGAGGCGACCGGCAATCCCGGCTACATCGATCGCGCCGGGAACTTCATTGAGCAACTCGATCTTTGGCACCGGGACAGCGACAAGACCGGCTACTATCTGACCGCGTCCGACAGCGCGGATGTGCCGATCCGCATCCGCGGCGATGTCGACGAAGCCATTCCTTCCGCTACCGGCCAGATCATCGAGGCTCTGGTCCGATTGTCGTCGCTTTCGGGCGATCTCGATCTCTGGGAAAAAGCCTGGACAGTCGCAGAGCACGCGGGCGGGCGGGCGGAGCACCAGGGCTATGGCCAGGCGGGTATAGTCAATGCCTGTGCCTTGGCGCTTGAACCGCTGAAGCTGGTGATCGTGGATAGACCCGAGACTCTAAGGCTTGCTCCGGTTGCGAATCGAAATCCAGACCCGCGCCGGGTGGACATCGTCGTGCCTGTTGGCTCGGCGACAAATCTGCCGGCCTTGCCAGGCGGCGTCCTGCCGCCAACGGCCGAGCCCGGCGCCTGGCTCTGCACGGGGCAGGTCTGCCTGCCGGTGATAACCGACGCTGAGGAACTCGAGCGGCAGTTGCGCCGTCGATAGGTCGAGGTGCACAGAACCGGAACGCCGGCGGGACAGCGCCTTGCCCCCTTTACGTATTCATCGAATCGAAGAAATCCGCGTTGGTCTTGGTCTGCTTGAGCTTGTCGATAAGGAACTCGATGGCGTCGGTCGTTCCCATCGGCGCCAGGATGCGGCGCAGCACGAAGATCTTCTGCAGGTCCTGGCGCGGAACCAGCAGGTCCTCCTTGCGGGTGCCGGATTTGAGGATGTCCATGGCCGGATAGATGCGCTTGTCCGCCACCTTGCGGTCGAGCACGATTTCCGAATTGCCGGTGCCCTTGAACTCTTCGAAGATGACCTCGTCCATGCGGCTGCCGGTATCGATCAACGCCGTGGCGATGATGGTCAGCGAGCCGCCTTCCTCGATGTTGCGGGCAGCACCGAAGAAGCGCTTCGGCCGCTGCAGCGCGTTGGCGTCGACACCACCGGTCAGCACCTTGCCGGATGACGGCACGACGGTGTTGTAGGCGCGGCCGAGGCGGGTGATCGAATCCAGCAGGATGACGACGTCACGGCCGTGCTCGACCAGGCGCTTGGCCTTCTCGATGACCATTTCGGCAACCTGGACGTGGCGCACCGCCGGCTCGTCGAAGGTCGAGGACACCACCTCGCCCTTCACCGAGCGCTGCATGTCGGTGACTTCCTCCGGCCGCTCGTCGATCAGAAGCACGATCAAATAGCATTCCGGATGGTTGGTGGTGATCGAATGGGCGATGTTCTGCAGCAGCACCGTCTTGCCGGTGCGCGGCTGCGCCACGATCAGGGCGCGCTGGCCCTTGCCGAGCGGCGCCACCAGGTCGATGACGCGCGCCGAAATGTCCTTCGAGGTCGGAACCTCCATCTCCATCTTCAGCCGCGAGGTCGGATAAAGCGGCGTCAGATTGTCGAAATGGATCTTGTGGCGGATTTTTTCCGGGTCGTCGAAATTGATCGTGTTGACCTTGAGCAGCGCGAAATAGCGCTCGCCCTCTTTCGGGCTGCGGATCGGCCCTTCGACCGTATCGCCGGTCTTCAGCGAGAACCGCCGGATCTGCGACGGTGAAATATAGATGTCGTCGGGACCCGGCAGATAGTTGGCATTGGCGGAGCGCAGGAAGCCAAAGCCGTCCTGCAGCACTTCGACGACGCCGTCGCCGATGATCTCGATATCCTGGGTCGCCAGCCTCTTCAGGATCGCGAACATCAGCTCCTGCTTGCGCATGACGCTGGCATTCTCGACCTCGAGCGATTCCGCATAAGCGATCAGCTCTGGCGGTTTCTTGTTCTTGAACTCTGTGAGCTTCATTTCTTGCATCATTAGACGGACTCTGAGTAAGCTTTGGGAAAAATATCGGCGGGATGCGACAAATGCCGGGCGCGGCCGAAGCGACAAATGGGCGGCGCATGACGGGAAGGAAGACCCGTCTTTTATCGTCGGTCGGTTGAAAGAGCAAGCCGCCTTTTGCGGGCAACCGAAGACGTCAGAACGGTTTCACGATTACCAGGACGACGATGACGATCATCAGCAATGTAGGGATCTCATTGACGATCCGCCAGTGCCTTGCCGATTTTTCATTGCGGTCTTCGGCAAATTTGCGGACGGCGCCGGCGAGATAGCCATGCACGGCCGACAGGCCCACCACCGCAGCGATCTTGGCATGCAGCCAGCCGCCTTGAAAACCAAAGCCTTTCCAGGCGAGCCACAGGCCGAATGCCCAGGTGATCACCATTGCCGGATTGATGATGCCGCGCAGCAGGCGGCGCTCCATCACCTTGAAAGTCTCCGACTGGACGGAGCCTTTTTCGGCATCGGCATGATAGACCAGCAAGCGCGGCAGATAGAGCATGCCAGCCATCCAGGAGATGACGGCAATCACATGGATCGCCTTCGCCCAGGGATAGAAATCATCGGGCCCGAACAGCAACAGCAGCCCGGCCAGCACCAGGAAAATGACGATCGCGATTGCCGCGCGGCGCATCGCGCCCTTACCGGTGTTGGTGCCGTTCGCATTGTCTGCGCCCATCATCGTCACGATGCGCTCCGCACCAGTTTCACCATCTGCTCGACATGCGCCAGCGGCGTCTCCGGCGTGATGCCGTGGCCGAGGTTGAAGATCAGTGGCCCGTCGCCCAGCGCCTTCAGGATCGCCCCCACGCCGTCGGCAAGCGCTTTGCCGCCGGCTACAAGCCGCAGCGGATCGAGATTGCCCTGCACGGCGCCGTCACGCTGCAATTCCTTCGCGCTCGACAACGGCACGGTCCAGTCGAGGCCCAGCCCGGTCACGCCGGTCTTCTGGCGATAGCTTCGATAGTGATCTCCCGCGCCCTTGGGAAAGCCGATGACCGGAACATTGGGATGGGCAGCCTTCACTTGCCGGACGATCGAGGCCACCGGCTCGACGCAGAACAATTCGAAAGACGCTTCGTCGAGCACGCCTGACCACGAATCGAAGATCTGCACCACGTCGGCGCCGGCCTCGATCTGGCGGATCAGATAGGCAGCCGAATGATCGGCCAGCACCTTCAGTAGCCTAAGAAACGCCGTCGGTTCGCGATAGCCGAACAGCCTGGCCGGCGCCTGGTCGTGCGTACCGTGGCCGGCAATCATGTAGGTCGCCACCGTCCACGGCGCACCGCAGAAGCCGATCAGCGTCGTTTCATCAGGCAGTCTGGCGCGCAACCGCCGCACCGTCTCGTAGACCGGCTCGAGATTCACGTGAAACGTTTCGCCGTCGAGAGCCGCAATTTCCGCAGCCGTGATCGGCGTCAGCAGCGGGCCGCGTCCTTCCTCGAAGCGCACGTCGCGGCCGAGCGCATGCGGCACGACAAGAATATCGGAAAACAGGATCGATGCATCGAAGCCGAAGCGTTCGATCGGCTGCAGCGTCACTTCGACGGCGAGATCCGGGTCGTAGCAAAGATCGAGGAAGGATCCGGCCCGTCTCCTCGTCTCCCGGTATTCCGGCAGATAGCGGCCGGCCTGGCGCATCATCCAGAGCGGTGGCGGAAACGCCGCCTTGCCTCTCAACACGTCCAGCACGATCCGGTCTTGAGGCATTGAGCGCTCGCCTTTCCAGGCTTCCCTATAATTAAATATTCTATTTTTAGGAATCTTATGATTCTAAGAGTCTGTTGGTTGTGGTGGTTGTCTCCTGTCCCGCTTTGCCCTCGAAAAGACCAGCCAGCATATTGTCGCGCGCTTCTCCAACGGGATTGCAGGACTTTGTGGAAAGTCGGGAATTTACGACTGGAGTCAATGCGTTGCCGCCAGGCCAGGGAAATTGCCCCTGTGGATGAAGCGAAGGCAAAAAGCTCCGTCCCCGGACTTGTCCCCAACCGCCCGGAGAAGCCGACAGCACATCGAATTGTGGACAAACCGCCATCTGATACAGTCGCTTTGCGGTGGCCGGTTTCCCGCCCGGCTTATCCACATCGGCCCACAGCCTGGAATGTATCCTGTGAACAAACCGCAGAGCTTCTTTCACCTTCACCTGATTTCCGACGCCACCGGCGAAACGCTGCTGGCCGCCGGCCGCGCGGCTTCCGCGCAATACAAGGACGCGCGCGCCATCGAACATATCTACCCGCTCATCCGCACCGAAAAGCAGGTGACGAAGGTGTTTGAGGATATCGAGGAGGAGCCGGGCATCATCCTCTATACGGTGGTCGACCAGAAGCTTGCCCGCGGCATCGACGAACGCTGCGCGGCCATGGGCCTGCCTTGCGTCTCGGTGCTGGAACCGGTGCTGACGGTGTTCCAGTCCTATCTCGGCACGCCGGCCGGCCGCCGCGTCGGTGCCCAGCATGTGCTGGACGCCGAATATTTCCGCCGCATCGACGCGCTCAACTTCACCATGGAGCATGACGATGGCCAGCTGCCGGCCAATATGGATGATGCCGACATCGTGCTCGTCGGCATCTCCCGCACCTCGAAGACGCCGACCAGCATCTATCTCGCCAATCGCGGCATCAAGACCGCCAACATCCCGATCGTGCTCGGCGTTCCGGTGCCCGAAAGCCTGGTCAATGCCACGAGGCCGCTGATCGTCGGCCTGGTCGCCACCGCCGAACGGATCTCGCAGGTCCGGCAGAACCGCATTCTCGGCACCAGCGCCTACGAACCGACCGACTATGTCGACCGTGCCGCGATCGCCGAAGAGCTCGCCTATGCCCGCCAGATATGCACGCGGCACGGCTGGCCGATGATCGACGTCAGCCGCCGTTCGATCGAGGAGACGGCGGCGGCCATCGTTGCCCTGCGCGGCAAGACGCGGTAGGGCGTGTGATATTCAGGTGATGCCGGCCTGCAAACGGCGGTTTCCTGCGCTTCCGGTGCTCACGTACGAAAAGTACGCTCCGCTCCGGTTCTCGGAAGCCGCCGTTTTCGGCTCGGCCTGACCTGAATCTCGACACACCCTAGTGTCAGGAACCGGGTGAAAAAATGGCTGAAAAAATCATCCTTGCCTCGGGCAGCCCGTTCCGCAAGGCGCTGCTCGTCAATGCCGGCGTCACTGTCGAAGCGGTTCCGGCCTCTGTCGATGAGCGCGCGCTCGAGGCGCCGCTGCAGAATACTGGCGTGTCGCCGGAGGACGTCGCCCTGGTGCTCGCCGAAGCCAAGGCCACCGACGTCAGTGAGCGCAAGCCCGGCGCCCTGGTGCTCGGCTGCGACCAGACGCTGTCGCTCGGCGACGAGCTGTTCCACAAGCCGGCCGACATGGAAGGGGCGCGCCGTCATCTGCTGGCGCTGTCGGGCAAGACGCATCATCTCAACAGCGCCGTCGTGCTCGGCCGTGACGGCCAGGTTCTGTGGCGGCATGTCGGCATCGCCAGCCTGACCATGCGCAAGCTCGATCCGGCCTTCATCGGCCGCCATCTGGCGCGCGTCGGCGCCAAAGCGTTGTCCAGCGTCGGCGCTTACCAGATCGAAGGCGAAGGCATCCAGCTGTTCGAAAAAATCGAAGGCGACTATTTTACTATTGTCGGCTTGCCACTTTTGCCGGTGCTGGCCAAGCTGCGTGAGTTCGGGGCGATCGATGGCTGAGGCCCCGAAAAAAGCCTTCGTCACCGGCCACCCGATCGCGCATTCCAGGTCTCCGAAGATCCACGGCCACTGGCTGGCGAAATACGGCATCGACGGCGTCTACGAGGCCATCGACGTTGCACCGGAGGCCTTTGCCGAATTCCTGCAGACGCTGCAGGCACAAGGCTATCGCGGCGGCAACGTCACCATCCCGCACAAGGAAGCCGCCTTCGCTTTGGCCAAGCGGCGTGACGCCGACGCCGAACAGATCGGTGCGGTCAATACACTGTGGTTCGAGAATGGCGAATTGTGCGGCGGCAACACCGATGCCCATGGCTTTGCCGCCAATCTGGACGAATATGCACCGGGCTGGGCGGCCAACGGCCCCGCCGTGGTGCTCGGTGCCGGCGGCGCCGCTCGCGCGGTCATCCATGCGCTGAAGCAGCGCGGCGTCAGCGACATCCGCATCGTCAACCGGACGCTTGCGAGGGCGCAGGAGCTGCGCGACCGCTTCGGTGCCGGCGTTTCCGCCCACAACCTCGCGGCGACCGGCGAATTGCTCGAAGATGCCGGCCTGCTGGTCAACACGACAGCGCTCGGCATGCATGGCAATGAAGGCCTGTCCGCGGATCCAGGCAGACTGCCGGACCGCGCCATCGTCACCGACATCGTCTACGTGCCGCTGGAGACGCCGCTGCTTGCTACCGCCAAAGCGCGCGGCCTGAGAACCGTCGATGGGCTCGGCATGCTGCTGCACCAGGCGGTGCCCGGCTTCGAGCGGTGGTTCGGCATCAGGCCAGAAGTCACCGCCGAACTGCGGCAAATAATTACTGCCGATATCGGCGCGATAAAATGATCGTGCTCGGCCTCACCGGATCGATCGGCATGGGCAAATCGACCGCGGCCAAGATGTTCGCCGAGGCCGGTGTGCCGGTCCATGATTCCGACGAGGCGGTGCATCGCCTTTATGCCGGCAAGGCCGCGCCCTTGGTCGAGGCGGCCTTTCCCGGCACCACCCGATCCGGTGCGGTCGACCGCGCGGCACTGGCGGAGCGGGTGCTCGGCGACGCCGCCGCGCTGAAACGGCTGGAAGCGATCATCCATCCGCTGGTCCGTGCCGACGCCGATGCCTTCCTGGCTGAACATCGTGCCGCCGGCGCGCCGCTTGCCGTGCTCGATATACCGCTGCTGTTCGAGACCGGCGGCCGCAACCGCGTCGACAAGGTCGTGGTCGTCACCGCGCCGCCCGAAGTCCAGCGCGCCCGCGTGCTGGCGCGGCCGGGCATGAACGAGGAGAAACTGGCGTCGATCCTGGCCAGGCAGGTTCCCGACACCGAAAAGCGCCGGCGCGCCGACTTTGTCATCGACACCGGTCAGGGCTTTGACGCCACTCGCGCGGCCGTCAAGGCCATCATCGCCGAACTAGTCGTGGATAAGGCAGCCAGGCCTGGTTAAGAGGCTTGCAGACCCACATTACTTGTTGCCATTTTGTTCCTGGTGTGATTCGGCTAGAATGATGCCGGCACCAGTGGACTGATTCGATGCGTGAGATCATCTTCGATACGGAAACCACCGGCCTCGACACGCGCGAGGACCGCGTCATCGAGCTTGGCGGCGTCGAGCTGGTCAACCGCTTCCCGACCGGCCGAACCTTCCACAAATACATCAACCCGCAAGGCCGCCAGATCCATCACGAGGCGCAGGCCGTGCACGGCATCAGCGCCGCCGATCTTCAGGGCAAGCCGACTTTCATGGAGATCGCCGAGGAGTTTCTGGCCTTCATCGACGGCGCCAAACTGGTCGCGCACAATGCCGGCTTCGACATCGGCTTCCTCAATCTCGAATTCGGCCGGCTTGGCCATCCGGCCATCGATCCGGGACGGATCGTCGACACGCTGGCGCTGGCGCGCCGCAAGCATCCGATGGGCCCCAATTCGCTCGACGCGCTCTGCCGCCGCTACGGCATCGACAACGGCCGCCGCACCAAGCACGGCGCGCTGCTCGATTCGGAATTGCTGGCCGAGGTCTATATCGAGCTCATCGGCGGCAAGCAGGCAAGCCTTATCCTCGACAGCATCCTGACTCCGGCGGGCGGCAGGCAGAATGTCGACGACATCGATATTTCGATCGGTGTGCGGCCGATCGCCTTGCCGTCGCGCCTGACCGATGCCGAGCGCGCAGCACACGCAGGCATGGTTGGCAGCCTCGGCGAAAAAGCGCTGTGGCTGCGCGTCCCCCCGGAAGCGAGTTCCGCGGCACAGTGATTTTGACCGGAGTGATCCTTCGCGCCCCCCTCTGTCCTGCCGGACATCTCCCCCTCAAGGGGGGAGATTGGCAGACCCAGCGTCTCGCTCATTCCTGCGGCGATGAAGGATTGGCGAAGGCTGACGTGAAGTCCGATCTCCCCCCTGTTTGGACCGGAGACATCGCGAACAGGTGTGCGAGGACATCGCGAACAGTGCTCCATGCTATCTCTCGACGAGGTTGAGGTCG
>NZ_JAMYOE010000023.1:0-100190 GCF_040319695.1 Mesorhizobium sp. M0898
ACGCTCCCTCTCTTACGGTGGCTGTCAAACACCACCATTCTGGCACATCGATGCCGTCGAGGGGGCGTCCACCCCATCACTATCAGCCCCGCCAGGAACCCCGCTAATGACCGCAACCCCGACCGTTCTTTCCCCCACAGCGGAAGCTCCTGTCGAAGGATTGCCGCCTGGCTTCGGCGAAGGCATCGCTGGCAAGGCGGCTTTTTTTATCGCCATCGCCTTCTCCATCTTCCAAATCTACATCGCCGCCTACGGCAGCCTGCCGAGCCAGGTCATACGCGCCATGCATGTCGGCTTCCTGCTGCTGCTCGGCTTTGCCCTAATCGCCAATCTGCGCGCCAAAAGCGTCCCGGCGAAAGCAGTGTTCTGGACGCTCGGCCTGCTTGGTTTCGCCACCGGTCTGTACAATTGGGTGTTCTATGCCGACCTCATCCGCCGCTCCGGCTTTCTCACCACGCCTGACCTGATCGTCGGCGCGGTGCTGGTCGTGCTGGTCTTCGAGGCGGCGCGGCGGTTGATGGGGCTGCCGCTTGCCGTCATTGCCTTCATCTTTCTCGCCTACGCATTCGCCGGCAATCATCTGCCACCGCCGTTCATCCATCGCGGCTATGATTTCGCCCAGCTCGTCGACACCTTCGCCTACGGTACCGAAGGCATCTACGGCACGCCGATCTATGTCTCGGCCGCCTACATCTTCATCTTCGTCGTTTTCGCCGCCTTTCTTGAGCGCGCCGGCATGATCGCGCTGTTCAACGATTTTGCGCTTGGCCTGGTCGGCTCATGGCGCGGCGGCCCGGCGCAAGTCTGCGTGCTGTCCTCGGCGCTGATGGGCACCATTTCCGGCTCCGGCGTCGCCAATGTGGTGGCCAGCGGCCAGTTCACCATCCCGCTGATGAAGCGCTTCGGTTTCCGCTCGGCTTTCGCCGGCGCCGTCGAGGCGACCTCGTCGATGGGCGGTCAGATCATGCCGCCGGTGATGGGAGCGGTTGCCTTTATCATGGCCGAGACCCTGAACATCCCCTATGCCGCTGTGGTCAAGGCGGCGATCATTCCGGCGCTGCTCTATTTCGGCGCCTGTTTCTGGCAGGTGCACCTGGAAGCCGGCAAGGCCGGCCTGCACGGCATGGCCAATGCCGACCTGCCCAATCCGTGGGATGCGGTGAGACAACATTGGCCGCTGGTACTGCCTCTCGCAGCACTGATCTACCTGCTGTTTGCCGGCTACACACCGGTGTTCGCCGGCACCATGGGTCTGGCGTTGACCATTGTGCTTATCCTCGGCACGCCGCTGGCAGCATCGATCGGGCCTCTCGCCTTCCGCATCGTCTTCTGGCTGGCGCTCGGACTTGCCGCGGCTTCCTTCATGAAATTCGGCGTCAACATCCTCAGCCTGGTCATCGCAGTGCTGGTCGCCGCCTGCCTCACCTTCAAGGGCGGGCGCGAGACGCTGCGCATATGCGTGGATTCCCTTGCCGAAGGAGCAAAGAACGCGCTGCCGGTCGGCATTGCCTGCGCCATTGTCGGCATCGTCATCGGTACGTTGACGCTTACCGGCATCGCCTCGACCTTCATCGGCTGGATCATCTCGATCGGCGAGAACAATCTGTTCCTGTCGCTGCTTTTGACCATGCTCACCTGCCTGGTGCTCGGCATGGGCATACCGACCATTCCCAACTACATCATCACTTCGTCGCTGGCCGGGCCAGCGCTGCTGTCGCTCGGCGTGCCGTTGGTGGTCAGCCATATGTTCGTCTTCTATTTCGGCATCATGGCCGATCTCACCCCGCCTGTGGCGCTGGCCGCCTTCGCCGCCGCGCCCATGGCCAAGGAAAGCGGCCTCAAGATCGGCGTCCAGGCCACCAAGCTTGCCATTGCCGGCTTCGTTGTGCCGTTCATGGCGGTCTATACCCCGGCGCTGATGCTGCAGGACCCCGGCCCGATCGCCGCCCAGTTCGGCTATCCCGTCGAGGTCGCCTATATCGTCATCAAAGCCTGCATGGGTATCGTCCTGTGGGGCGCCGCGGCCGTCGGATTTCTCGCCCGGCGCATGGCCTGGTGGGAACGCCTCGTCGCCTTCGCCGCCGGCGTGCTGCTGGTTGCGGCGCTGCCGCTCACCGACGAGGCGGGCTGGGCGCTATCCCTTGCCTGGATCGGCTGGCACTGCTGGCGCGCGCGGCAGGCTTCGCTGGCTAATTCAGCATGAGCCTCTGCATCGTCGCGGCCGGCAAGACGGTGACGCTCGCGGTCGCTGCCTTCACGCTCTCCTGGGTGCATTCGGTGGAGAAGACCCAGTGGCAGGAAGACTGGAAGGTGCTGCCGTCCGGCCTGCAATTGGTCGAGGCCCGCATCAAGGGATCGGGCGCCGGGATGGAGCCGCCGCAAGGCTCGGTGCTGAGAAACGGCTGGTGGGTCTATGCGCCCAAGGTCGGGCCACAGCGGCGCCTCGCGCTCGCCGCCTCGGGCGCAACGGGTCAGGGCTGGACGCTGTGCACGGCGCAGGACTGTCGCGAATTGGCCAAGCTGGCAGGCGGCACGATCTCGCTGGAGCCGTGCGGGCCGGAGGGCTCCAGCCAGCCGCGGTAGCGGACGATCATGCCGGCAAGCGGATGCGAGATCTCAACATGGAAGCGGAAGCGGCCATCCTTCACCGTTTCGTAGGAAGTCGAGCGTGGACCGAGCCACATCGGAAGCGGCAGGCCAAAAAAACTCCAGCGGCGCAAGACCAGCGCCAGCCGGCCGTCTGCTGCAACCAGCGCCATCGCGAAGGTCAGCGGGCCGAAGCGTTCGCACAGCAAGCGCTGCGATCGACCCCGGCCTGCGGACTGTAGGCTCGAAAAACTGTGCTTGCCGAATGTCCGGGTCCAGGTCTCGCCGTCCTTGTCGGTGTCGAAGCGGACATGAACCGGAATGTCCTCGCTTGCCCCGGGGAAGCCGACCGTCCAGGCCATTAGCCGGCCAAGAACATTGCGCCCGCGTTCGACGCGCGCGCGGCCTGCGGCCGTGATCGTACGGTCATGCATTGACCGAATTGCCTCGGGAAGGCCTTGCCAGGCGGCACCGAGCAGCTCGGCATAAAGCGGCTTGTCCTCGTCCGCCGCCCCGTTCCTGAAGCCGGTGTAGATTGTCCGCCCGGCGAACAGGGCTTCATAATCCCGGAGCTCCAAATCGCGCATCGCCGCCCGTGCGCCCGGCGCGGGCTGATGTCCGGCCAGCGCTTTGCGGACCAGCGCTTCGACCGCCATCGACGGGATCAGCGGCCCATCATTGCCCTCGGCCACGAGATGCCACGAGCGCTTGACGATGGCGCCCGCCCGGTCCGATCCCTCCACCTCGACGAACATGCCGCCGCGATGCTCGCCCCAGCGCAGCCGGTTCGTTGCCTGATGCATCAGCGGCGCCAGTGGCGAAAGCGAACCGATCAATCCGGCGCGTACAAGCCAGGCGAGGCCGATCAGGGCGCGGTGCAGCGTCTCGGGAACCGGCCCGGCGCCCATCCAGATGGTCTTCGCCTCCGGCCAAAGCTTGGCCAGAGCGCGCAGGTCCGGAACGTCGACCAGCGAGAACAGCGTGTTTCGAAGCGGCAGCCGGCCCGGCGGCGCGACGGAGTAGCGCAATTGCTCTGTGAACGGGTGGCCTTGTTCGGGACGGCCATTACGAACAAGCCGCACCGGCTGACCGGCGTAACCGGCGATAGCCCGAATGACGTTCTCGCCGACTCCGGCAAAGGGCGACGGCGCGATGCCGCCGCGAATGTCGTCGACCCGCGTCAGGTCCGAAGACAGGCGACGCACCACTGCCGCCGTCAGCACCGGAAAGCTCGACACGCCGGACAGCACGAAGACGCCGGCGTTTCGCGCCGCCTCGTCGAACGCAGAGACACCGGCGACGAAATCCGAGCCGTCGGCTAGATCGAGATAGTTGATGCGCCGGGCGATGCAGCCCTCGATCAGGCGATAGCGTCCCTCGCCATAGGCCTGGAACGGACCGCTCGCGTCGACTACAATATCAGGCTCTAATGCAGCGAGTTGCGCGGCGAGATCGCCGTCACGGTCGAACAGTGCCGGCACCAGCTGGGCTGCTGTCGGGGCGCGCTTCTTGCAATACGCGTCAGCCTTGGCGAGCGAGCGCCCGGCGACAAAGAGGATCAGATGCGGCTCGCCCTCCAAAAGCTCGACAGTGCGACCGCCAAAGGTGCCATAGCCGCCGACGACAAGAACCTTCATCCGCAGTTCCCCCAACAGTTCCCCCAAAATGCCCCGCCCGCTCCCGGCCACGGCAACGAATCTAGCCGATCAATCTTGCCCTCACCTCGGCGGAAGGGATTTCGCAATTGTCTTTCTTGCCGAACAGGGCGTAGCGGTTCTTTGCGATGCGGCCGTAGAGCCAGTCGCGAAGCGGGCGCGGCAACAGCAGCAGGATCCGCGCCGACCGACACGGCCAGCCGAGTTCGGCCATGACGGCAACGAAACTGTCCAGGCGGGTGAAAGCCGCGCCATCGACGATGACGAGATTGGTCTCGTAGCGATCCGTCCGCAGCCCGTATTTCTTGAACAGCACCTCGCCGAACGGTGACTGCGCCGTTACGAAATGGAAGTGGCCCTTGCGGTCGAGCTTCACCACCATGCGCACAAAGCCCGAGCACAACACGCAGACGCCGTCGAACACGATCAACGGGCGACTTGCATCGAATTCCGGCGGTTCAGGAGAATGGTTCGGCTTGACGGTCACGTGGCGCCTGACAGCTGGTGTCAGATGAAACTAGGCCTGCCGGCGGCTGGATCAAAGCCCGGAATGTCAGGGCCTTGGCGTTGTCGCACGCCGTCTGTCGGTCAGCGCAGGGCGCTCGGCGCGATAGGTCGTTGACCGGTTGTCGGCGTCGGGCCGGCAGATCCGGCTGTCGTGACGGCTTTCCGTGGTCATCATCAGTGCACGCTGATCCCAAGCGTGTTGCCACGGCGCGCGCAGGCGGGGCCTGGGCCGCGCATATAATAGCGCTCAGGCCGATAGGTCGGAGCGACGAATTCGCGGATGGCGGCGGCATAGCCGGCGATTTGATTCCAGAAGCTCATTTTACTCGGTCCCTGTCCCGCTTCGGATGTCCCTTCCGAATTGCGGGGATCATAGCGTCCAGGCGTGAATAGTCGGTGAACGCGATGTTAATCTCTGGTCGAAAATGCCTTTGTTCATGGCTGGAATGCGGCTGATTCGCGGTGTTTCCATGCAGTCCGTCGGCATTTCGTCCAGTGTGACTTTTGCATCACATATGTTTCGCCTGAATGTCGCAGAGGCGCGGTTTTGTTTCAGGTTTTGCCGGACCGCGAAATTTCCGTGCACGCGGCCGGAAAACCAGGAACCGGCCCGTCAGCCGCACGTTGATTTCCCAGTGCCGGGACGAACCGGCTCCGCAGGCTGTGGTGCTCGGGTGGGCCGCAGCCAAAAAATCCGAAACCGCAAGAGCAATGGAAAGGCAAAGGCCATGGGTTTCTTTTCGAAGGATATCAAAACCCTCGACGACCTCTTCGTGCACACGCTGCGCGACATCTATTACGCTGAAAAACAGATCGAGAAATCGCTGCCGAAGATGATCGACAAGGCGAGTGATCCGCAGCTGAAAGCCGGCTTTGAGAAACATCTCGCTCAGACCAAGGGTCATATCCAGCGTGTCGAGCAGGTGTTCGAACTGCACGGCGTGAAGGCCAAGCAGGTCGACTGCCCAGCCATCGACGGCATTCTCGAAGAAGCCGACGACGTCAGCGGCGACATCGCCGACAAGGAGGTCCTCGACGCTGCGCTGATCGCCTCCGCCCAGGCGGTCGAGCATTATGAGATGACCCGTTACGGCACCCTGATTGCTTGGGCCAAGCAACTGGGCCGCAGCGACTGCGCCAATGTGTTGGCCAACAACCTCAAGGAGGAGCAGGCAACCGACCGCAAGCTTACCGAGATAGCGGAAAGCAAGGTCAACCTGCAAGCCGCCGAGTAGCGCAGTGAGCGAGAACAAGGCAAGGCTGGGTTGAAAGCCCGGACTTGCCTTTTGCGCCGCCGGAACCGGAACGGACTTTGCCCGTTCTCGGTTGAACATTGTCGTGCAGGGAGTTTGTCATGGCGCCGCGCCCGGCCTGGAGAGGGTATCTCAAGCTTTCGCTGGTCACTTGCGCCGTCGAACTGACCAATGTCGTCACCCAGGCGGAGAAAGTCTCATTCCGCGTGCTCAACCGCAAGACCGGCAATACCGTCAAGCGCGTCTATGTCGATTCGGCAAGCGGCAAGCCGCTCGATGAAGGCGACGAGATCAAGGGCTACGAAATCGGCGACGGCGACTTCGTCCAAATCGAGGAGGAGGAGATCGAAGCCGTGCAGATCGAATCCTCGCACACGATGAGCCTCGATGGTTTCATCGAAAAATCCTCGATCCAACAGATCTATCTCGACGCGCCCTATTATGTGACGCCTGCGGACGAGGTCTCGGAAGAGGCCTTCGCCGTCATCCGCGACGCCATGGCCGCCAAGAAGACGGCGGGGCTAGCCCGCATTGTGCTCTATCGCCGCGAACGTCCGGTGGTCATCGAGCCGTTGGGCAAGGGTCTGCTGCTGACGACCTTGCGCTATGGCGATACGGTTCGCAGGCCCGAGATAGTGTTCGGCGACATCAAGACGGTGAAGACCGACGCCGAGATGATCAGGCTGGCCGAACACATCGTCGATGAGAAACAGGCGGCGTTCGATCCTTCCGAATTCGAGGACAAATACGAAAATGCCCTGATCGAGCTGGTCCGCGCCAAGAAGGCCGGCAAGAAGGCACCGAAGGCCAAGGCGGAACCACGGCCCTCCAACGTCGTCAACCTCTTCGATGCGCTGAAGAAGAGCCTTTCGTCGGAAGCCGGTGCGCCGGCAAGGACCGGACACCCGGGAAAAGGCGCCAAGTCCAAAGCCGCCCGGCGCAAATCTGCTTAGGATCCGCCCATGGCCAGCCTCGAGCAGTATCACGCCAAGCGCAATTTCAAGAAGACGGCCGAACCAGCCGGCAAGGTTTCGCGCGGCAAGAAAGCCGTGGCGGGTGGCATCTTCGTCATCCACAAGCATGCCGCCACCAGGCTCCACTACGACCTTCGTCTCGAGCATGGTGGCGTGCTGTGGAGCTGGGCCGTGACGCGAGGCCCGAGCCTCGACCCGCACGAAAAGCGGCTCGCCGTGCACGTCGAGGACCACCCGATCGACTATGCGCCGTTTGAAGGCACCATCCCGAAGGACCAATATGGCGGCGGCTCGGTCATTGTCTGGGACGAGGGAACTTGGGTCCCCGATGGCGAACCGGCAAGGGCGATGAAGAAAGGCCATATCAGTTTCGAACTGTATGGCCACAAATTGCATGGCGCCTGGCATCTGGTGCGGCTGAAGCCGCGTCCGGGCGAAAAGCGTGACAACTGGTTGCTGATCAAATCCGACGATGCCGCCGCGCGTCCGGGCGAGGACATTTTGCAGGAGGCGCCGCAATCGGTGAAATCCGGCCTGACCATCGAAGAGGTCGGCGAAGGCAAGACCGCCGACGGCAAGAAGCCAAGCGTCTGGCAGTCCGACCGGCCGGCCGCCAGCAAAGCGAAGGCCGTCGCGGCAAGGCGGCTGGAATTCATCGAACCGGCGCTCGCAACGCTGGAGCGGGACGCCCCGCCCGGCAAGGACTGGCTACATGAGGTGAAGTTCGACGGCTATCGCATGCAGGCGCAGCTTGCCGGCACCGAGGTGCGGCTTTTGACACGCGCCGGCCTCGACTGGACCGACAAATTCGGTGGCGCAATTGTCGCGGCACTTGGCGGCCTGAAATGCACCGATGCTATCATCGACGGCGAAATCGTCGTGCTGGCGCATAATGGCGTGTCGTCATTCTCGCTGCTGCAGCAAGATCTGTCGGCGGGCCGTACGGATCGTTTCATCTACTACGTTTTCGACCTGTTGCGTCTCAACGGTGAGGATATCCGTTCAGAGCCGCTGGTCGAGCGCAAGGAAAGGCTGCGCACTTTGCTCGCCGGACAGGCCGAGGATCAGGCCGTGCGCTTCAGCGACCACTTTGCCGAGCCCGGCAAGATCATGCTGGAGCATGCTTGCCGGCTGGGGCTCGAAGGCGTCGTCTCCAAGCGCGCCGATGCGCCCTATCGCAGCGGCCGTGTCCCGTCCTGGGTGAAGTCGAAATGTACGGCGCGCCAGGAATTCGTCATCGGCGGCTACATGCCGTCGGACAAGACCGGGCGGGGCCTGCGCTCGCTGCTGGTCGGCTATCACGAGGGCGGCAAGCTGCGCTATGCCGGCCGCGTCGGCACCGGCTTCACGGCCAAAAGCACCAACGAGCTGAAGAGGAGGCTTGATGCGCTGAAGACGACAACCTCGCCCTTCGACAGGGCGGTGCCAAGGGGCAAGGGGCTGGTCTGGGTCAAGCCCGAACTTGTTGGCGAAGTGGAGTTTCGCAGTTGGACGTCGGACCGTATAATACGCCACGCGTCGTTCCAGGGATTGCGCGAGGACAAGCCGGCGGAGGAAGTCGTGCAGGAGAAACCGAAAGCACGCTCAGCTCCGGCAGAGTCGACGCCAAAGCCCGCCAAACCCGCGGCCACGGCGAAAACCTCGGTTACGCTGTCCCGCCCCGACAAGCTTCTGTGGCCGCAGGAGAACGTATCGAAGCAGGATCTGGTCGATCACTACGCGCTGGTCTGGCCGCGCATGAAGCAATTCGTCATCAACCGGCCGCTCAGCCTCGTGCGGGCGCCGGACGGTGTTGGCGGCCAACGGTTCTTCCAGAAGCATGCCTCGGCCGGCATGCACGACAAGATCGCCGTGATGAAGGACCCCACCGACGGCGAGGAGATATTGTTCATCCGCGATTTCGACGGTGTCGTGGCCCTCGTTCAACTCGGCGTCGTCGAGATCCACATCTGGGGCTCGACCACGGACGAGCTGGAAAAACCAGACCAGATCATCTTCGATCTCGATCCCGACGAGGGTGTCGACGTGAAGGCGGTGCGTGCCGCGGCGCTCGATATCCGCAGCCGGCTCGACGAACTGTCCCTGCCTAATTTCGTCAAGACCTCGGGCGGCAAGGGCTATCATGTCCTCGTCCCGCTGAAGCCGTCGGCGGACTGGGACGAGGTCAAAGGCTTCGCCCATGAGTTCGCCCGAGCGCTCGAGCAAGCCGCACCCGACCGCTACACGGCGACGCTGTCTAAGAAGGCGCGCACCGGCAGGATATTCGTCGATTATCTGCGCAATGGCCGTGGCGCGACCACGGTCGCGCCCTATTCGTCGCGCGCCAAAAAAGGCGCCACGGTATCAATGCCGGTGACCTGGGCGGAAATCGAGGCCGGATTGCCGCCGAACGCCTTTCCGATCGGCGACAAGACGACGCTGAAGCGGCTTGGGCAAGCCGATCCCTGGGAGGATTTTTTCAAGCAGGCCAAGCCGCTCAAGCGCGGCTAGAGCAATTCCAGGAAAAGTGTGGAACGGTTTTCCGTCTGGGATTGCGTCAAAACAAAAAAAGATAGAGCGGTTCGGTGTTTCCGTGAAACGACGAGCCGTTCTAGTGCGTCGAAGCGAGCCGTCAGGCGAGAAACGTCTTCTCGAACGCCTGCTTGCCTGTCGGCGAGAAAATCACCGCACGGCTGTCCTTCTCGCGCCGCGCCCATTTCTCGGCGAGGATCTTGTCGAGAATGGCGGCGCCCAGCGTGCCGGCGAGGTGCGAACGCCGCACGCTCCAGTCGAGGCAGGCCCGGCACACCGGTCGCCGCGCCTTGCCCTCGACATCGATGCCGATCGCGGCGAAATGCGAGGCGGCCGACGGCCCAAGCTGAATCTCCTCATCATCTCGCAGGAGCACTTGTCGAGCGACGAGACGGTCCAGCATCGCCACCGCCTGCTCGCCGGCGAGGTGGTCGTAGCAGACCCGCGCCACGCGCATGGCCGCGTCGCGTGGGCCAGGCCGCACTCGTTGCGGCCCGGCCGCAGCGGCAACACCTGTGATCGCCTCGATCATGCCTGCTACCTGCGGGCCGGCGAGGCCGTAGTAGCGATGCCGTCCCTGGCTTGCCAGCGTCAGCAGCCCGCCTTCCATCAGCTTCGACAGATGGGAGCTCGCTGTCGGAAGCGACACCCCGGCCTCGAGTGCCAGTTCACTCGCCGTCAGTGCCGTGCCGCCCATCAGTGCGGACAGCATGTTTGCCCGCGCTGGATCGCCCACCAGGCTGGCAATGCGGGCTATGTCAGGTCCTTCGCGCATGGTTCGTTCCTCATCGAAGCATCCTCGTCAGAAAAGCATCAGTCTCGATGCAAATCAAGGAGACAACGATGCCTGCAAGGACCATTCTCGGCGCCGCGCCTGCTCGCCGGCCGTTCCCGTTCATTGTCTTGCGGCGCTTGCGGCGGCGGCTCCTGAAGCGGTGGTACGACCGTCATCTGCAGCGTCTCGACCTCGCCGAGATCGACGATCATCTGCTGCGGGACCTTGGCCTGACACCTGAAGACGTCCGCCGCGAATGCGCGAAATCGTTCTGGCAGGCATGATCAGCGAAGGATTTGCCTAGCATATCGATCTTCGGAACGTTTCGATCCGGCTCGAACTGTGACCGCAAGAAAACATCCACCGCCAAGGAGGCGAAAATGACCATCACCTGCTTCATCCGCTACGAGATCGATCCGTTCGGCAAGGCGGCGTTCGAGGAATATGCACGCAATTGGGGGCAGGCGATCCCGCGCTGCGGCGCCGATCTGATCGGCTATTTCGCGCCGCACGAAGGCTCGGCCACCACGGCTTATGCCGCCTACAACATCGACAGTCTTGCGGCCTACGAAGCCTACCGCGCCCGGCTCGCCGCCGATCCCGCCGGTAAGGCGAATTACGAGTTCGCCCGGCGGGAAAAATTCATCCTGAAGGAGGACCGCACCTTCCTCAAGCTCGCCTCCGGGCCACATGCTCCTTTGGTAAAACCATGATCACCGTCATCTTCGAGGTCGAGCCGGCGGCGGGCATGCGCGATGCCTATCTCGGCATCGCCGCCGATCTGCGCCCACTGCTCGACGGCATCGACGGTTTCCTGTCGATCGAGCGCTTCCAGAGCCTTGCCGATCCGAACCGCATCCTGTCGCTGTCCTTCTGGCGCGACGAGGATGCGGTGAAGGCCTGGCGCAACACGCAGGAACATCGGCAGGCGCAGAAGGCCGGGCGCGGCGGTATCTTTGCGGACTATCGTTTGCGTATCGCTCATGTCGTGCGCGATTACGGCCTGACTGAACGCGCCGAGGCGCCTCAGGACAGCCAGGCGGTGAATGGTTAAGCATTCCCGATCAGCACCCCTGCCGCAAACACCAGCGCGCCACCCAGCACCACCTGGAAGGCGGCGCGCCAGAATGGGGTCTGCATGTAGCGGTTCTGCACGAAGGCGATCGCCCACAGCTCGAAGAAAACCACCACGGCGGCGACAATGGTCGCCGTCCAAAAAAGCGGGATGAGATAGGGCAGCGCATGGCCGAGCCCGCCCAGCGTCGTCATGACGCCGACGGTCAGCCCGCGTTTTGCCGGCGAGCCGCGGCCAGATAATTTGCCGTCGTCGGAAGCCACCTCGGTGAAACCCATCGAGATGCCAGCGCCGATCGAGGCGGCAAGCCCGACCAGAAAGGTCTGGAACGTATCATGCGTGGCAAAGGCGGCGGCAAAGATCGGCGCCAGCGTCGACACCGAGCCATCCATCAGCCCGGCCAGCCCCGGTTGCACATAGGTCAGGATGAACTGGCGCTGCTCGGCCGCCGCCTCTTCGTCCTTGACCGCGCCCGGCACATGCTTTTGCTCCAGCCGCTGCGCCAGTGTCTCGTGGCCCTGTTCTGCGATCGCCAGGTCGTCGAGCAGCTTTCGCGTCGACGCATCGCCTGTGCGTTTGGCCGCCTCGATATAGAACAGGTAGGCTTGGCGCTCCATGGCCTCGGCCTGGCTGCGCACATGATCGATGCCGAGCGGCCTCACCAGCCAGTCCGGCTTGCGCTCGTAATAGCCCTTCACATGTTCGCGCCGGATCAGCGGTATGCGCTCGCCGAAGCGCTTGCGGTAAAGCTCGATCAGCGAATCGCGATGGCCGTCCTCCTCCTCCGCCATCTCCTCGAACACCTTGGCCGATTGCGGAAAGCTCTCCGCCAGCCCGTCGGCATAGGCGCGATAGATGCGCCCGTCATCCTCCTCAGAGGAGATGGCGAGCGCCAGGATCTCCTGTTCCGAGAGCGATTCAAAGGGACGGCGGCCGAAGCCGAAAACGCGGGAAAGCATGAGAAATTCACCCTAGTTTAGAACGGTTCTAAACTAGAGCTTCGCACATCCTCGGTCAATCGTGCCCGCTCCACTCATGCTCAAAGGTACAGGCTTCAAAATCCCGAACACATTGCCGTTGCTATCGGCAAACGTTCACCTATATAACCGAATCTCAACCAAGAGAAAGGAACCCGCAGATGCTGGAAAAACAGCAGCCGTTTGACCCCAAGCCGGTTCTCGACCTGATCGCTAACATCGAGGCGGACTTGCAGCGCCTGAAAGGGCTGGTCGAGCAGCAGGTCGAAAAATTTGATCCCGCCAATCCGCATAACAAGGCTCCCGACGGCAAGTTGACCGAGGAGGGCGTCGAGTGCTGCTATCGCCTGTTCGACGAGGGAAAGTCGCGCTATTCGGTTGCTCAGCAGATGAAGATCTCCTTCGCCGCTGCCACCCATCGCTTCAACACCTGGCGCAAGATCGGCGGCCCCAAACGGCAAAAGACGCTGTTGGGGTGAGGGGCGGCCGGCAATGCCGGTAATCGGCAGCGATTTGTCGAAATGACGAAGCATGGCGGAGGGCGGAGGAGAGGTGGGTGACAGTCACGCCCACTCCTGCTTCCAAGTCGAATTGTAACGGTCACATTTTTTCATTGGTGCGCGGCTTCCCTTTCCGTGCACATAGGCAGTCTCATCTCTTGCAGGACCCAGCCATGATCACCCCTCCCGGCATCGCCGATATTCACAGTGCAGCAGCGCGATTGTCCGGACTGATCGTCGAAACGCCGCTGATCGAATCGCCGGAGTTGAACAATCGCTTCGGCGCCAGGATCCTGTTCAAGCCGGAGACGTTGCAGCGCACCGGCTCGTTCAAGTTCCGCGGTGCATACAACAAGCTCTCCTCGCTCTCGGCGGAAGAACGCGCCCGCGGCGTCGTCGCCTTCTCGTCGGGTAATCACGCGCAAGGCGTTGCCGCCGCAGCGGCGATGTTCGGCGTCAAGGCCGTCATCGCCATGCCCGCCGATGCGCCGGCGATGAAAGTCGGCAATGTCAGGAAGATGGGCGCGGAAGTGATCACCTTCGACCGGGTCCGCGACGATCGCACTGCCGTCGTCCGTTCTTACGTGGAAAAGGGCATGGTCCTAGTGCCGCCCTACGACGATCCGGCCATCATCGCCGGCCAGGGCACGATCGGCCTCGAATTGATGCGCCAAGCAAGAGCGCTTGGCGTCAGCCTCGATGCAGTAGTGGTTCCCTGCGGCGGCGGCGGGTTGAGCAGCGGCATTTCGATCGCGGTCAAGGACGCCTCGCCGGGCACCGCCGTCTGGGCCGTGGAACCCGAGCATTTCGACGACACACGCCGCTCGCTGATCAAAGGCGCCAGGATGTCGAACACGCCCGGCCACACCTCGATCTGCGATGCCCTTCTCGTCGCCGAGCCGGGCGCCATCACTTTCGAAATCAACCGCAAGAATCTCGCCGGCGCCATCGCCGTTTCCGACAAGGCGGTGGCACAGGCGATGCGCGATGCGATGGCTTGTCTGAAGCTGGTCGTCGAACCCGGCGGTTGCGTCGGCTTGGCCGCGCTGTCGTCAGGCGAGATCGACCTTGCCGGGAAATGCATTGCCGTGGTGCTCTCCGGCGGCAATGTCGATCTCAGCACCTATGCCGAGATCATTGCTGCCAGCTAATATAGTAACCAATTCCAGGTGCCGGTTCGAGGCGCTCGAGCCTCCGTTGCACCCGGTCGAACCGGTACCCTTCAAAGACTGAGATCAATGAAACTGTTCTTCAGCCGCAATCCCAATCCTCGCCTCGCGGTCGCGGTGGCACGGTATCTCAACGCCAAGGTCGAGTTTGAATTCGCCTCTCCCTTCGCTCCGGGCCAGGCCGAGCGATTTCGGCCGCTCAATCCAAATCTTTCATTGCCCATCCTTATAGGTTCGGGAAAAAGCCTCTGGGAGGCCGACGCCATAGCCTGTCGGCTTTCGCGCGATATGCATTCGGATTTCTGGCGCGCTGGCGACGACGAGCCCGAGATGATCCGATGGCTGAGTTGGGGGAAAGAGAACTTCGCAAGAGCCTGCGATGTCGTGCATTTCGAACGCGGGACCAAACAGCGCTATGGGCTCGGCCCGATCGATCAGGCGCGGGTTGAGGAGGGCCTGAGCGACTTCCGCACGGCCGCTGCCATACTTGATGCCGAGCTTTCTGAGCGAGAATGGCTGGTCGGCGCTTCGGTTTCCTATGCCGACTTTCGAATGGCGACGTTTCTGCCCTTCAACGATGTCGCCCGATTGCCGCTCGATGACTATCCCTCTGTCAGTCGCTGGTATCTTAAACTCGAAGAAATCGACGCCTGGCGCGATCCCTTCGAAGGGCTCAATGCGCCTGAATTGACACCGGTCCCGGGCCAGGCCAAGTCCGTGTAAATCTCGATCATTTGCACAAGCGGATCGAGTTCGACCCTAATCCAGCGTCCGGCGGAACCGCACCAGCGCAATACCGGCGAACAGCGCCACGAACACCACCAGCCAGCCGATTTCCGTTGCCACCGCCGGCAGCTCGGCGCCCTTCAGCATCACCGCGCGGATGATGCGCAGGAAATGCGTCAGCGGCAGCACCTCGCCGAAAATCTGCGCCCAGTCCGGCATGCCGCGATAGGGAAACATGAAGCCGGACAGCATGATCGACGGCAAGAAGAAGAAGAAAGTGAGCTGCAGGGCCTGCATTTGCGTGCGGGCGATCGTCGAGATCGTGTAGCCGAGCAGCACCAGCGCCAAGACGAAGATAAGGACCGCCGTCAACAGCAGCGACATCGACCCGGTGAAGGGGATGGCAAACAGAAGCTTCGAGGCTGCCAGCACCACCAGTACCTGCACGGCGCCGACCGCCAGATAGGGCAGCACCTTGCCCAGCATTATCTCGAGCGGGCTGGACGGCATCGCCAGAAGGTTCTCCATCGTGCCGCGCTCGGTCTCGCGCGTCAGCGCGATCGAGGTCATCATCACCATCGTCATCTGCAGGATGACGCCGAGCAGGCCGGGCACGATGTTGTATTGTGAGACGGCTTCCGGATTGTAGCGCCGGTGCACCACCACCTGGAGCTGGCCCCGGGCAGCTTCGGCCGCCGTCTCCTGCATACCGCGTGCCCTGAGCAGCGCCTGATTGGCGACGGTGCCGAGCGTCGAGATGGCGCCGCTGGCGACGGCCGGGTCGGTCGCATCCGCCTCGATCAGAATCTGCGGGCTGTCGCCGCGCTCGACCCGTCGGGCAAAATCGGCGGGAATGGTGACGACGAAGGCGACGTCGCCGCGCGCCATCAGGAATTCGGCTTCGGCGGCACTTTGCGCAACATGGTCGAAGCGGTAATAGCCGGTGGTCTGCAGCGCCGAAACCATGGCCCGCGTGTAAGGATCGCTGCTCATCGTCACCAGCGCTGCCGGCAGGCTCTTCGGATCGTTGTTGATGGCATAGCCGAACAGCACCAGCTGCATCAGCGGTACGCCGAGCATCATGGCGAAGGTGATGCGGTCGCGCCGCATCTGGATGAACTCCTTGATCAGCAGCGCGCCTAGCCTGGCGAACGAAAAGATGCTGTCTATCCCATTTTTCATCCCATGTTGTCCTTCGAACCGGACATGAACTGGATGAACACATCTTCCAGGCTGGTCTCGCCGGGCGTCACCGTAACGCCCTCGTGCTCTTTCTCGACATCGGCGAGCGCTGCCTGAAGTGCCGTCCTGTCGGAGCCGACGACATGCAGCGTCGCGCCGAACGGCGCCACCTGGTCGACGCCGGGGCGGCCATGAAGTGCGGCAGCGACCTGATCGAGCCGCGGCCCTTGCAGGACGAAGGTGGTCAGCCCGGCATTCCTCACCACGTCCTCGACCGTGCCGGTGGCCAGCATCTTGCCGTAGGAGATGTAGCTGATGCGGTGGCAGCGCTCGGCTTCGTCCATGTAGTGGGTGGAGACCAGCACGGTCAGGCCGCCGCTCGCCAGCCGGTGGATCTCGTCCCAGAATTCGCGTCGCGCTTTCGGGTCGACGCCCGCCGTCGGTTCATCGAGCAGCAGCAGTTTCGGCTTGTGCATGATGCAGGCGGCCAGCGCCAGCCGCTGCTTCCAGCCGCCGGACAGGGTGCCGGCCAACTGGTTCCTGCGCGATGTCAGGCCGAGCTCCTCAAGCGTCTTAGCAACGTGCTCGTCGAGCGGCTTCAGCCGGTAGAGCCGTGCCACGAATTCGAGATTCTCGCCGATCGTGAGATCTTCGTAGAACGAGAATCTCTGCGTCATGTAGCCGACTTCGCGTTTGATCCGCAGGCTGTCGGTGCGGATGTCGAAGCCCAGAACGGTGCCTTCGCCCTCATCCGGCGTCAGCAAGCCGCACATGATGCGGATGGTCGTCGTCTTGCCCGAGCCGTTCGGCCCGAGGAAGCCGACGATCTCGCCCTCGGCCACAGCCATAGTCACATGATCGACGACGGTCTTGTCGCCGAAGCGTTTGACCAGGCCGTGCACGTCGATGACGTTCATTTTCCGATGTCCGCCAGATCGACGTCGACGATCTGCCCGGGCTGCAATGCGCTGGCGTCGCCCTCCGGCCGCGCTTCGACCAGATAGACCAGCTTTTGCCGGGTCTCGAGCGAGTAGATCACCGGCGGCGTGAATTCCGGATCCGGCGACACGTAGCTGACGCGAGCCTTCACGCCCGATCCGCAGCCGTCGCAATGGACGTTGAGCAGCGTGCCGACGTCGACCGAGGAGAACGCGCTTTCCGGCACATAGACGCTGAGCTTCACCGCGCCATCCGGCAGCATGGAGATGACCGGCGCGGTCGGCCCGGCCGTGTCGCCAGGATAGCGGATGACATCGTTGACCCGGCCGGGCGAGGGCGCCGTCAGCACGCGCTTCGACAGCCGCCATTGCGCTTGCTCCAGCGCCGACTGCGCCTGCCTGACCTGATTGTCGGCGGCCTTGATCGTCTCCGGCCGTGCCGGCAGGCCGCCGACGGCGAGATTGGCCTCCGCCTGGCCGACCTGCGCGTTGGCCGTCTCCAGCGTCGCGGAAGCCGTGTCGTAGTCGGCCTGTGTGCCGGTGCCGCGTTTGAACAGATCGCTGGCGCGGATGTAACGGCGTTTGGCGTCGGCGGCTTGCGCCTTGGCCATGTCGAGCTGCGCCTTGAGCACCGCAATCTCTTCAGGCCGCTTGCCGACCTGCAGGTCGGCAAGTTGCGCCTGGGCCTGCGCAAGGGCCGCCTCGGCTTGTGCGATGGCGATCTTGGCGTCGGCGTTTTCCAGCGTCACCACCGGCGTGCCGGGCGCGACGCGGTCGCCGCGCTTGACCGCAATCGTCTCGACCTGCGCCACCTCGATCGGCGCGAGCAGGACGTAGTCGCCCTCGACGTAGCCGACGGCGAGCGGTGCTCCCGGCGCGCAGGCGCTGAAAAGCTGGGCGGCAAGCGGCAAAGAACAGAGCAGGCTCATGATCCACGATCCTTCCGGACAGCCAAATCGCGCCGAGCCAAAATCGCGCTGAGATTATCCGTCACCACCGCCGCGATCTTTCCGGCCTCGTCATTGCCGATCTCGCGCCAGCCCATGCGGCGCATAACCGCCTCGCGGCCGATGCGGAAATAGACGACCTGGCCAATCAGCGTGAACACGGTGAGTTTTGTGCGCTCGCTCTCGGCCGGCTCGCCCGTCGCCTGTTCCCAGATCAGGCAGAACCGGTTATGCGCCGGTTCGAACACGCCGTCATAGATACGGTCGAGCGCCGCGGTAGGATGCGACAGCTCGCGCAGGACGAACTGTACAATCTCGCCGGCTTCCGGCCTTGCCGCGATGAAGGCGACCATCCGCTCCAGTGCGACGGCTAAATGTGCCCGCGCGGCCTCGGTGTCCGCCAATGCCGCGACCGGCGCCTGCAGATTGCCGATCGCCTGGCCGGCAACGGTCTGGATGGTGTCGACGATGTAGTCGGCCGCCGCGTTGCGGAGCCCTTCCTTGCCGCCGAAATGATAGGCGATCGAGCCGATATTGGCCTTGGCCTCCGCCGCGATCTGGCGCGTCGAGGTGCCGTCGAAACCTTGCCGTCCGAACAGTTTCAACGCCGCGCGGACAAGTGCCGCCCGCGTCATATCGGCGGCGGTCTTGGGCGCCTCATGAGGAAGGCCGCTGGCGCTGGGCGATTTGATCATGGCCAACAATTTAATCAATCGAATGATTAAAGTCAAGTGCGGTCAAGCGGCTTGCCAACTCTGGCCGTGCGCGCTTTAGTGCCTGGCCATGGGCAAGGAAATCGAGCGTAAATTCCTGGTCTCAGGTGAGGAATGGCGGGCAATGGTCGAGGCGGACATTCATATCCGTCAATTCTATCTTGTCGCCGAACCCAGCCGTACGGTTCGTGTTCGCATCAGCAACGATGCGGCCGCCAAGCTGACGCTCAAGTTCGGCAGCCAGGCACGCGAGCGCGATGAATTCGAATATCCGGTACCTTTGGCGGAGGCGCAGGAGATGCAGGCCTTTGCCATCGGACATGTCATCGAGAAGACACGCCACCATGTTAAACATCGCGGCTATCGCTACGAAGTCGATGTCTTCGGCGGGACGCTTGCGGGGTTGGTGATCGCCGAGCTCGAGACGCCGGATGATATACAGGACGAAATGCTGCCACATTGGCTCGGCCGTGAAGTCACCGGCGAGCCGAGATTTTACAACGCGTCGCTCGCCCTTGGGGGGATTCCGGAGATCGTCGCATGAGCTTTCGTATCGATCCGCGCATGTCGCTGACCGGAGAGGTCAGGCGCATCCTCGCCGAGGAGATCGGCAAGGTGATCGACCATCTGAACGCGGCGCGTGACAGGCCCGAACCGGGGCTGCACAAATGCCGCAAACGGCTGAAGAACGTCCGCGCCTTGCTGCGCCTTGTCCGTTCCGGAGACGAAACATTCTGCGTGACGGAGAATCAGTGCTACCGCCAGGTGGCGGCCCTGCTTGCCGGCCCGCGCGAGGCGACCGCGCTGGTCGAAACAATCGACCGGCTGGCGGCAAGCTTTCCCGAGCAAAGTGCCGGCGATGGCCTCGGTGCCGTCCGTGACAGGCTCGTCGCGCGCCAGCATGAACTGCATGGCGGAGGAGGCCTCGATGCTGCGATAGGCGCGGCGATTTCCGCTTGCGAGGAAGGTGTCGCCCGGATCGACAAGCTCGCTCTGCCCGACAAGCCGGAGCAGGCTGCCGACGTGCTCGCCGAAGGCGCGCGCACCACTTTGCGCCGTGCCAAGAAAGCGCTGGACAAGGCGGCTTCGCGCGGCGAAGCCGATGACTTTCACGACCTGCGCAAGGCGGCCAAGACGCATGGCATGCACCTGTCGCTGCTCGGCCGGCTGTGGCCGACGCCGATCAAAACGCGGCGCAGGGCCGTCGACGAATTGGGCGAGCGGCTCGGCGAGCTGCATGATGTGTTCGTCATGCGCGCGCTTCTCGATGCCGAGGACCAGCCACTCGGTCCTGCTGAAGAGACGCGGTTGCTTGCCAAGCTGCTGAAGCGTTCGGAAAAGAGCCTGAAAAAGACCTGCCTCGCCGAGGCGGCCGAGCTTTTCGGCGACAGCCCGAAGCGCTCGACGAGGAAGTTCGCCCGTAAGGCGCGCGAAGATCTCACAGTTGCGCACGAAGACGCCGGCACGCCTGGCGTGGGCTGATCATGGTCTAACTTGCCGCCCTGTGGTAATCGCCGTCTGGCATGACCGAGCCCGGCGACACGCTTCTGGACCGACTTGGCCGCTGGCTTGCCGGCCGGCTGCAGGAGGAATCGTCCGGCTACGAGCCTTACACGCCGTCGGACGCCGAAACGTTGCGCCGCACGCTCGAGCCCGGCGACATCCTGCTCATCGAAGGCAACCAGAAGATCTCGGCGGCGATCAAATACCTCACCCAGTCGACCTGGTCGCATGCCGCCTTCTATATCGGCGATGCATTACCGGAGCCGGAGGACGGATCGGAGCGGCGGCGCCTGATCGAGGTCACGCTCGGCGATGGCTGCATCGCCGTGCCGCTGTCGCGCTATCGCAGCTACAACACCCGCATCTGCCGGGCGAGTGGCCTGGCTCCGGACGATCGCGAAGCGGTCGTCGCGTTCATGATCGGCAGGCTCGGTCTCAGATACGATCTCAGGAACATATTCGACATGCTGCGCTACTTCTTGCCGACGCCGCCGGTGCCGGTGCGCTGGCGCCGCCGCATGCTGGCTTTCGGTTCCGGCGACCCGACGCGCGCCATCTGCTCGTCGCTGATCGCCGAGGCGTATGGCCTGATCCGCTACCCGATCCTGCCGGAGATTACCCGGGCGCCTGGCCGTGCCTCGGCCCAGTCGAGCTTTTCGCGCAGGGAAATCCTGCACATCCGCCATCACTCGCTCTACACGCCGCGCGATTTCGACCTGTCGCCCTATTTCCGTATTGTCAAGCCGACGCTGGAATACGGCTTCGACTACCGGCAGATGGTCTGGGATGACAAGGTGGCGAACAAGACCGCCGAATAGCCGCTCGATCTTGTGTTTGAGCAGGGGACCTTCTGAGAACCGGTTTGCGGCCGATACTCAGGGGTAAGAAGCTCAGTCAGACTGGCTGCCGCCAACAGCCCGGACTCGGTCGTTCTGCATTTTGACCTAGGCCGGCAGACGTCGTCCGTTTGCGGCAGCCGCAACTCGATCGTCCGTCCGTGCGCCTGCGTCGCGCGGATGCGGCCCGATCGGCATGATCACCGGGAACGGCGTTGCGCCGAACGCAAACGTCCATTTGTAGCCGACCAGTCGGTCTTCAGGCGTCGTGTGCTGGTCGTGATGAGCAAGCAATTTGGCGCGCTCCGCCAATTCCTCCGCCTCGCGCCTGACCATTTCCGCCGTTTCCGGCCGCATCCGCCTGGAGAAGCTGACGAACGTCGACTCGCGCTCAAGATGGGTGATGGCCCAGCCGATGAAATTCTTGTTGGTCGTCTCGAACAGCGGCCGCAATGGCCCCTCGAAATTCCACTGGATCGGCGCCTCGATCAGCAGCCTTGCCGACAGGCCGCGACCGAGCGCGACCAGGCCGAGTTCCTCGAGCTCGCGCAGATAGAGGAACATCGAAGCCTCGCTCAGCCCTTGTGAGCGCATGATGCCTTCGGGCGTGAATTTCTCGGAAAGCATGACAAAGACGAACAGCAGTGCCGGCCGCCCGGCGAGCTTGCGCTCGATCTCCGGCGCGATCTGGTTGGCGGGTCCTGGTCCTCTGTTCATAGAGCCGAGCACGTTCTCCAACTCTACGCCGGCGGCAATGCAGATCTCCATCAGCCGGTCGAGCTTGCAGTTGCGCTCGTGGAAGATGCGCTTCACCGTCGGCTCGGAAACACCCATCCGCTCGGCGAGGACGCGATAGGTGATGCCCTTTGCCTTAAGCGTCCGCTTCAGCGCTTCGAAGATCAGGCCGTTCATGGGATGCACCTCTTTTGCACGATTTGGTATCAGCCTTCGGTACTAGTCCTGATAGCTCTTCCCGAAAAGTATCGAAAGGCCTAGCTCTCCGCCAGTCCATTACAGGAGACTAGCCATGAAGAGCCTCTTCACCTCGATGCTTCTCGCCCTGGTCGGCATCGCCGCCGCGCCGGCAGTTCAGGCCGCTGAACTCTGGCGCACCGGCGGCCTCGAGCAGCCTGAATCGGCGCTGTTCGACGCCGCCGGCCAGCGCGTTATCGTCTCGAACATCGTCGGCAATCCCGGCGAAGCCGACGGCAACGGCTATCTGTCGATCCTGTCGATGGACGGCAAGCTCGTCACGCAACACTGGACCGACGGCATGGACGCGCCCAAGGGCATGGCGATTGTCGGCGGCAAACTCTACGTCGCCGACCTCACCCATGTGCGCGTCGTCGACCTCGCAAGCGGCAAGCTAACATCGACGATCGACGTGCCGAACGCGGTCTTTCTCAACGACATGACCGCTGATGCATCCGGCAATGTCTACGTCACGGATATGCTTGCCGATACGATCTATCGCATCGACCGCGACCGGCCCGAACTGTTCGTCAGGGATGCGGCGCTTGCTTCGCCGAATGGCATCTTCGCCGATGGCGGCCGGCTGATCGTCGCTTCCTGGGGCAAGGGCATCAAGCCCGACTTCAGCACCGCGGAGCCGGGCGGCCTGCTCTCGGTCGATCTTGCTACCAAGGCCGTTTCGCCACTGACTGGCGCGGAAAAGTTTGCCAACCTCGATGGCGTCGTTGCCATCGGCGGCAGCATCTACGCCACTGCCTATATGACCGGCACGCTCTACCGCTACAAAGCCGGCGGCACGCCGCAAGCGGTTGCGACGTTCAAGCCGGGCAGCGCCGACATCGGCACCGACGGCAGGTCGACAATCTTCGTGCCGCTGATGAACGAGGGCGAGGTCTCAGCGTTGGGCCTCGACTAAGCCGGCGTTGCCAGCTCAGGCGACGGGCGCGGCTCTCCTCAGCTGCGCCCGCGCATCCGTGGTCGAGGCGCATAAGTCACCAGCGGCCGCCTGACGCCATGGTTGATCAGCATGCGGCGGATCCTGCGCTGAAGCGCCTGATATAATGAAGGGAACGCCGGCGCGGCTCGCCTTGTGGGCCGCGCCCTCGATGACATTGGCTGCCGTCGAATCGAAGAACGGCACCGCCGAACAGTCGAGGATGAAGTTCCTGCGCTGGCGCGGGCGGCGACGTCTTCCTGCACCAAGGATTGATGGTCTGCCTCCAAACATGCAGCACTCTTTGCCAGCCGATGCGCTGTCATGCTACAAACCTCGGCATCGTTTGGCGGGACATCCGCTGCGATCCCGATTTCACAGGAACGACTTCAAAAGGATGAGCCGGTGAAGATATTCAAAGCGTTGGCAACCTCGACAGCCTTGCTGTCGATGGTTTTCCTGCTGGCAGGCTGCGGTCATGGCCTGATCAACAGGCTGATTTGAGTCAGGTGCCGTCGGCCCGCCCAAGCCATCGCTGCAGGAACCGTGCCGCAAGCCAGCACAGCATCGCCCAGGCAAAGCCGGCGCACCAGCCGGCCAATACGTCGGACGGCCAGTGGACGCCGAGATAGATGCGGCTGATGCCGACCACCACCGTCGTCAGCACCGCCAGCCCGAGTACATAGATCTTCGTTGTGCGCCCGGGCAAAACCCGCGCCGCCATGCTGCCCAGCGTCAAATACGTCACCGCCGACAGCATGGCGTGGCCGCTCGGAAACGAAAGCGATGCCACATCGGCGAGATGCGAGACCAGATCAGGGCGCGGCCGGTCGATATCGAATTTCAGCACGCTTGACAGGAGCTGGCCGCCCGCTACCGCGACGAACATGAGAAGCGCCGCGCCTGGCCTGCGGATAAGAAGCAGATAGACGATCATTGCTGCCGTGATCAGCAGCAGTACGCTGGCGCTGCCGAGGCTGGTGATGTCGCGCATCGTCCCTTCCAGCCACGCCGGTCCGATCGGATTGTCGGGCTGGCCGGCCTTGCGGAAGGCAAGCAGGATTTCGGTGTCGAAGGCATGCGGCGTGGTGGCCCGCGCCAGCTCCATCAGCTCCTCGAACCCCCACAGCCCGCCGGCAATGACCAGCCCGGCCAGCAGAACCGGGAACTCCAGCCAGTTGGGCAGTCTGCTTGCAATCTTCTTCATCGGCCCGATCGCAGTTACAGCCTTTGCAGATAGGGCCCGAGCGTGATCAGCGCCACAGCTGCGATGGCAAGCACGATGCCGGTTGCCTGCAAGGCATTGACGCGCTCGCCGAAGAAGACCAGCGCCACCACATTCACCGACACCAGCTGGATCACCGCCGACAGGCTGAACGACACCGACATGCCGAATTCACGGATCAGCCTCAGCATGATCAGATTGCCCAGCGAGTAGAGCGCCAACGTCAGCACGATCTTGCCGAGGCTCGGCGCCAGCCCCCACTGTTTTGCGGCCATCGCCGCCAGCAGGAAGATCACCGTCGAGACGCAGAGCTGCCCAAGTCCCCAGAAACTCACTTTTGTTCCTCCCGATGCGGTCCCTACCGCCTGCCGCAGCTCTTGTTTCCGAAGCGCCGGTCGCGGTCAAGCGGGGCCGATGTTGGATACGAAATCGCAGGTGGCAATTTAGCCGGCATGTCATCAAACTGTGACCTGCCGGTAATACCGGATTGGCCAGGCAACACGCTCCAGCAATCCATCCAGCCAGAGGCAGGCCCTATGACCGAACATCGCACCCCTGACGCCCATTTCCGCACCAGCTTGCTCGAGGAAAACGATGGGCCAGGAGCCAATCCCACCGGCAACCGCACCATGGGTGAGATCATCGCCGCGCGGTTCTCACGCCGCGGCTTCCTCAAGGGTTCGCTTGCCGTCTCGGCCATAGCCGCTACCGTCAGCCCGCTGGCGCTGATCACCGCCGACAACGCCCGCGCCGCCGAAGGCTCCGCCTTCGCTTTCGACGAGCTCGAGGCCGGCATCGACGACAAGCATCACGTCGCACCTGGCTATGACGCCGACGTGCTGCTGCGCTGGGGCGATCCGCTGTTCGCCGATTCGCCGGGATTCGATCCGACAAAACAGTCGGCGGAAGCCCAGGCCAGACAATTCGGCTACAACAACGACTATGTCGGTTATATCCCGATCGACGGCTCGGCCGAGCACGGCCTGCTGGTCGTCAATCACGAATACACCAATCCGCACCTGATGTTTCCGGGCCTGGTCACCATCGTCGATGGCAAAGCCAAGCAGGCGCCCCTCAGCAAGGAGCAAGTCGATGTCGAGATGGCCGCGCATGGCGGCACTATCGTCGAGATACGCAAGGTATCAGGCAAATGGCAGGTCGTTCGCGACGGCAAGCTCAACCGCCGCATCACCTCCAACACCGAGATCGCGCTCTCCGGCCCGGTCGCCGGCCACGACCGCGTCAAGACCAGCGCCGATCCGACCGGCACGAAGGTCATCGGCACCATCAACAATTGCGCCGGCGGCGTCACGCCGTGGGGCACCTATGTCATGGCCGAGGAGAACATCCACGGCTATTTCTCGGGCGAGCTGCCGCAGGGCCACAAGGAGGCGGCCAATTACAAGCGCCTCGGCATTCCCGAAGGTGCCTATGAATGGGCAGCGCATTACGACCGTTTCGACATCGGCAAGGAGCCTAACGAGCCGAACCGCTTCGGCTGGATCGTCGAGGTCGACGTCCAGGATCCGACTTCGGTGCCGAGGAAGCGCACCGCCATGGGCCGCTTCAAGCATGAGGGCGCCGAATCGATCGTCGCCCAGGATGGCCGTGTCGTCTTCTATCTCGGCGACGACGAGCGCTTCGACTATGTCTATAAGTTCGTCACCACAGGCAAGTTCGATCCGGACAACCGCGCCGCCAACATGGATTTGCTCGACGACGGCACCTTGCATGTCGCCAAGTTTGCCGACGACGGTTCGGTCGAATGGCTGCCGATCGTCTTCGGCCAAGGGCCGCTGACGGCGGAGAACGGCTTTGCCAGCCAGGCCGACGTGCTGATCGAGACGCGCCGCGCCGCCGACCTGCTCGGCGCCACCAAGATGGACCGCCCGGAAGACATCCAGCCCAATGCCGCCAACGGCAAGGTCTATGTCATGCTGACCAACAATTCGAAGCGCAAGGCCGACCAGGTCGACGCTGCCAACCCGCGTGCCGAAAATGCCTTTGGCCACATCATCGAGATCGTCGAGGACGGCGGTGATTTCACCGCGACAAAGGGCAGGTGGGAAATCCTGCTGAAATGCGGCGATCCCGCTGTGGCCGACGTCGGCGCCACCTTCTCGACCGCAACCACCGCCAATGGCTGGTTCGGCATGCCGGACAATTGCACGGTAGATTCGGCTGGCCGCCTCTGGGTCGCCACCGACGGCCAAGGCCCGAAAGCCACCGGCCGCACCGATGGTCTGTGGGCTGTCGATACGGAGGGGACGGCACGGGCGACATCAAAGCTGTTCTTCCGCGTGCCGATCGGCGCCGAAATGTGCGGTCCCCTGTTTGCGCCGGACGACCAGACCGCCTTCGTTGCCGTCCAGCATCCGGGCGACGGCGGCGAGGACTGGGAGGCTTTCGGCCGTCCGTCCTACTATGAGGATTTGTCGACGCGCTGGCCCGACTTCAAGCCGGACATGCCGGTGCGCCCGGCGGTCGTTGCCATCACCAGGCAAGGCGGCGGCAAGATCGCGGTCTGACACGCAGCAAGGTCTTGCAGTCTCAAGGAAGGATTTCGGCGGTACGAAATCCTTCCTTCCGATACGGGATGCATCCATGCTGCGCATCATGCGCCGACTAATCATTCGGTGCGCTGAACCACGGCCACATTCATTGTGCTTCGCAACCTGAAGCCGATGGACTCGTATAACGCTATGGCCGCGGCGTTGCTGGCATAGGCGTGGAGATAGGGAACTTCGCCGCGCGCCACTATCCGGTTTGCCACGAACAGGGACAGCAGCTTTCCTAGGCCACCGCCGCGAAATTCCGGATGTGAGCACACCCCGCTGAGTTCAGTATAGCCAGGTTGCTTCATGCGCTCGCCGGCCATTGCCGCAAGCCTGCCCTCGATCTTCACACCCCAAAAATCGCCCAGGCTCAAGGCTTCGAGCGTGAATGGGCCAGGCTTGGTGAGCAATGCCAGGGCGAGCATCTCAGCAGCATCGTCTCGGGTCAGACGATGCACGCGCGGGTCGGAGACGATCTGCAATGGCTGCTCGGCGATCATCTGAACCCCGGCTGCGGTCGAAGTCGCGAAAAGCCCCGTGGGCAGAGCAATCGCGTCCGTTTGAAGCAGGATCACACTCTCGCCCGGGGGGACAAGGTTTTCGAGCGCCCGCAGGCTTTCCGGGTCGTCCGCACCAGTGGCGGCGAAAGGGACGATCGACGGCCGATATCGCATGGCGAGGTTGTCACCCTCCGCGAAGGCCCGATGTCGCGTCTGAAGCGCGCTCCAGATAGGGCGGTCGAGCAGATGTCTCATTGCGCGGCACCCTCAGGCTTATTTACACGACGGTCGAGAGGGGCAGCGGCGAGGCCGTCCTCGATGGCAGCCAGCTGCTCAAGAAGCGGCCCCGAAAAACCTGCGCACAAATCCGCGACCACGTTCTCGATGCAAGGCCAGACGTCGCGCTTTGCGACATCGACCAGCCGCCGCCCGTCCCGAGTAAGCGAGACGATCCTGCGCCGCTGGTCATCGGTCGACGGACTGACTTCGAGCAGTCCCAATTCGGCCAGAAGCGAGACGCTTCGCGTTACGCCTGGCTGCGCGATGCCAAGGGATTGCGCCAGTTCCCCGACCGACAGCGGACCCAGCCTGTCGAGCGCGGCCAGCAGCGGGTATTGGCTCGCCTGAACCGGGACATCCAGCCTGTCGAGCAGGCGCTGCGCCTCCGCTTGCAGTTGCTCGCCTATACGCTTCAGCCTGCTGCCCAGGCACAGAAAGCCAAGCGATCGTATGACGTCTTCCATAGGCCAATTCATCCCCATGAACATCGATAACATGATATATAACAATGCATGAAAAGCAAGATCGAGGCATTCAAGCGCGGGCTCCAGGCATCGGGCGCAGGCCTATCGCCTTCGGCAAGGAAAGGTCGATCGATCAGGCTGCTTCGCCTGGACGAGGCCCGTTCGATCAGTTGCGCAGCCGGTAGCCGGTCCTGAAGATCCAGGCGACGATCGTTATGCAGATGAGCAGGAAGACCACCGTCATGCCGAGGCTGACGCCGACCGAAACGTCGGACTTGCCGTAGAAGCTCCAGCGGAACCCACTGACCAGGTAGACCACCGGGTTGAACAGCGTCACCGTGCGCCAGATGCCGGGCAGCATGTTGATCGAATAGAAGCTGCCGCCGAGGAAGGTCAGCGGCGTGATGATCAGCAGCGGCACTAGCTGCAGCTGCTCGAAGCTCTTCGCCCAGATGCCGATGATAAAGCCGAACAGGCTGAAGGTCACCGCCGTCAGCACCAGGAAGGCGAGCATCCAGAACGGATGCTCGATCGTCAGCGGCACGAACAGCGAGGCCGTCGCCAGGATGATCAGGCCAAGCACGATCGACTTTGTCGCCGCGCCCCCGACATAGGCGATGACGATCTCCAGATAGGACACCGGCGCGGACAGCAATTCGTAGATCGAGCCGACGAATTTCGGAAAATAGATGGCGAAAGAGGCGTTGGAGATCGATTGCGTCAGCAGCGACAGCATGATCAGCCCCGGTACGATGAAGGCGCCGTAGCTGATGCCGTCGATCTCGGTGATGCGCGAGCCGATGGCCGAACCGAAGACGACGAAATAGAGCGACGTCGAAATCACCGGCGAAACGATGCTCTGCAGCACAGTGCGAAGGGCGCGCGCCATCTCCACCCGATAGATCGCCCATACCGCATGAAGATTCATGGCCGCGCGCGGGTTCATGCCGGTTTCCTCACCAGGTTGACGAAGATCTCCTCGAGCGAGCTGTTTTCCGTATCGATGTCGCGGAACTGGATGCCGGCCGCCTCGAGCTCGCGGATCAGCGAGGCGACGCCCGGCCGTTCGCTCTGGTTGTCATAAGTATAGGTCAGCTGTCCGCCATCCGGCGAAAGCTCCAGCGCGTAGTGCGAAAAAGCATCGGGAACGGTGGCCAGGGGACTGCGCAGTTCCAGCACAAGCCGTTTGCGGCCAAGCTTGCGCATCAGCTCGGCCTTGTCCTCCACCAGCACGATCTCGCCGCGGTTGATGACGCCGACGCGGTCGGCCATCGCCTCGGCTTCTTCGATGTAATGCGTGGTCAGGATGATGGTGACGCCGTCTTCGCGCAGCCGGCGCACCATCGCCCACATGTCCTGGCGCAGCTCGACGTCGACGCCTGCCGTCGGTTCGTCGAGGAACAGGATGCGCGGTTCGTGCGACAGCGCCTTGGCAATCATCAGCCGGCGCTTCATGCCGCCGGACAGCGTGATCGCCTTGGCGTCCTTCTTGTCCCAGAGCGACAGGTCGCGCAGCACCTTTTCGACGAACGCCTTGTCCGCCGGCTTGCCGAACAGGCCGCGGCTGTAGTTGACCGTCGCCCACACGCTCTCGAAGGCGTCGATGGTCAGTTCCTGCGGCACCAGCCCGATCAGACTGCGCGCGGCGCGGTAGTCGCGGTTGATGTCATGGCCGTCGACGGTGACGGAACCCGACGAGCGGTTGACGATGCCGCAGACGATCGAGATCAGCGTTGTCTTGCCGGCGCCATTCGGCCCGAGCAGCGCAAAGATCTCGCCGCGCACGATGTCGAGATTGATCTCCTTCAGCGCCTTGAAGCCGGTGGCGTAGGTCTTGGTGACCCCGGAAATCGAGATGATCGGCTGCATGGCTGAAAACGACTGCTTGAAACAGAGTTGTTGATTTAATCCGCTGAATGTCGGTCCGCAAATCCGGATGTCAATGGCGCTCCCGACAGTTCTGGACATCGAGGTTCGCCGGAATAGGCAACACCTGCCCGGTCGTCCAGCCAAATTCCACGCAAAAGCAGATTAACCGCACTGCGGCGTTCCGCCTCGCGGCGGGACGCCGCTTTGACCGTCCGGTGCATCAAGCCTATCCTTCAACAAACAAGCAGCAGCCGGAGCCGCCATGGACCCGCTCATCCTGTCGCGCATACAGTTCGGCGCGAACATCTCGTTCCACATCCTGTTCCCGGCGATCACCATCGCGCTCGGCTGGGTGCTGCTGTTCTTCAAGCTCCGCTACAACGCGACAAACGATTCCGCCTGGATGCGCGCGTATTTCACCTGGGTTAAGGTATTCGCGCTGTCCTTCGCCATGGGCGTGGTTTCCGGCGTCACCATGAGTTTTCAGTTCGGCACCAACTGGCCGGGCTATATGGAGACGGTCGGCAACATTGCCGGCCCGCTGCTGGCCTACGAAATCCTGACCGCCTTCTTCCTCGAGGCGGCGTTCCTCGGCATCATGCTGTTCGGCTTCCGCCGCGTCTCGAACCGCGTCCATACGCTGGCGACGGTGCTGGTGGCCGGCGGCACCACCTTGTCCGCCTTCTGGATCATCGCGCTCAATTCGTGGATGCAGACACCGGCCGGTTTCGAGATGCGCAATGGTGTTGCGCACGCCACCGACTGGTGGGCCGTTGTCTTCAATCCGTCCATGCCCTACCGGCTCGTTCATATGCTGCTTGCTTCGGGGCTGACCGTCTCGTTCCTGATCGCCAGCCTGTCGGCGCTGCGCTATCTCTACGGCGATCGCTCGGAATCGATGTGGAAGGCCCTGCGCACCGGCGTCTTCACCGCCGCTATCCTGATTCCCATCCAGATCTTTGCCGGCGACCAGCACGGCCTCAACACGCTGGAACACCAGCCGCAGAAGATCGCCGCCATGGAAGCCAACTGGAACACCGGTCCCGACGTGCCGTTGGTGCTGTTTGCTCTTCCCGATGAAGCGGCCAAGCAGAACAGGTTCGAGCTCACCATTCCGGATGGCGCCAGCCTCATCCTCAGGCACAGCGCCGGCGGCATCGTGCCGGGTCTGAACGATTATGCCGGCAACCATCCGCCGGTATTTCCGGTGTTCTGGGGCTTTCGCATCATGGTCGGCACCGGCCTCCTGATGCTCGCCGTCTCCTGGTCGGCGGCCTTCTTCCTCAAGCGCCGCCACGGCCTGCCCAAGCCGCTGGCGCTTGTCATGGTGCCGATGGCGCTGTCCGGCTGGCTGGCGACGCTGGCCGGCTGGTACACCACCGAGATCGGCCGCCAGCCCTGGCTGGTCACCGGCGTGCTGCGTACCGCCGATGCTGTCGGGCCGGTCGCCGGCAGCCATGTCGCGCTGTCGCTCGCGGTCTATCTCATCCTCTATGTGCTGCTCTTGATCGCCTATCTCGGCGTGTTGGTGCATCTGGCATTGAAGGCGGCGAAGGATGGTGACACCTCGCCGCTGCCGGGCGTCATGAACAGGCCGCTGTCGCAGCCGGTTGCGCAACCGGGAGAAACATCATGAGCTTCGACTGGCCGACCCTGCTGCCTCTGATCTTCGCCGGCCTGATGGGCCTCGCTATCCTGATCTACGTCATCCTCGACGGCTTCGATCTCGGCATCGGCATCCTGTTCGCCGCAGCCGAAGACACCGAGCAGGATACGATGATCGCCGCCATCGGCCCGTTCTGGGACGCCAACGAGACCTGGCTGGTGCTGGCGGTCGGCCTGCTGCTGGTCGCCTTCCCATTGGCGCACGGCACCATTCTGACGGCGCTCTACATTCCGGTCTTCGTGCTGCTGGTCGGTTTGATCCTGCGCGGCGTCGCATTTGATTTCCGCGCCAAGGTGCCGGCCGGCAGGAAGCACCGCTGGAACCGCATCTTTTTCCTCGGCTCGGTCATCGCGTCGCTGGCGCAAGGTTATATGCTCGGCGTCTATGTGCTCGGCCTCGACGTCGGCCCTGGCGGCGTCGCTTTCGGCGCGCTGGTGGCGCTCTGCCTTGCCGCGGCCTACGCGGCGATGGGAGCGGCCTGGGTCATCTACAAGACGGAAGGCGATCTGCAGAAGAAGGCGGTGCTGTGGCTGCGGACGGCGCTGGTGCTGACCGCGCTCGGCATGGTCGCGGTATCGCTGGCCACGCCCTTTGCCAGCGCGCGCATCTTCGACAAATGGTTCGTCTGGCCGGCCATGCTCTATTTGTCGCCGCTGCCGATCCTGTCGGCAGTGCTGTTCCTGTGGCTGTGGCGCCAGACCTTCCATCTGCCGAAACCCGGCGACCGCCACGCGCTGCTCCCGTTCCTGACATTGGCCGCGATCTTCACGCTCGGTTTTGCCGGCCTCGCCTGGTCGTTCTACCCCTTCGTGGTGCCCGACCGGCTGACCATCTGGCAGGCTGCTTCGGCACCCGAAAGCCTGGCGGTCATCCTGGTCGGGACGGTCGTCGTGCTGCCGATCATCATCTTCTATTCGTTCTTTGCCTACCGGGTGTTCGCCGGCAAGGCGACGGATCTGACCTATGACTGACCGGCATCGCCGTCGCAGCCTGAAACAGAATATTCATCTTCAAGCGGAATAACCTTCTCTGGCCGGCCCAGC
Organism: Mesorhizobium sp. M0898; assembly: GCF_040319695.1. Lineage (NCBI taxonomy): Bacteria > Pseudomonadati > Pseudomonadota > Alphaproteobacteria > Hyphomicrobiales > Phyllobacteriaceae > Mesorhizobium > Mesorhizobium sp. M0898. Next base: position 32,335 of record NZ_JAMYOE010000023.1, read on the forward strand.
AGAATCGCCGGCAAGAAGAAGGGCAACAGAATGAACCCCTTTTCTGCGGCAGGACAGGATCGGCTGCTGCTTTTGCTGATCTGGACGGTCGCGCTGATCGGCGCACTCGCGCTTGCCGGCCTGCTGCCGGCCATGCCGCAGGCGCATGCCCAGGACGCGGCCAACTGGACGGGCGTGTGGGACACGAAGTGGCGCGGCGGCGGCGCCCAGATCAAGTTCGAGCAGACCGGCACTGACGTAAAGGGCGTGTACCCGCTTTATAACGGCCGTATCGAGGCCAAGGCCCGATCAGCTACGTTACGTCCTGGCCGAGCTGCGCAAGCTGCTGATTGCCCATCCGCGCGTCATCGATGAGCCGTGCCGAGTGCGCTTTGCCGGCTTTGGCGCCTATTCGCTCGATATCGACGTGTTCACCTACGTCAAAACCGCCGACGTGGCCGAGTTCCAAGCCATCCGCGAGGACATCCTGCTGTCCATGATCAACATCATGGACGATGCCGGCGCGCAGTTCGCCTTCCCTTCGTCACTGGAATACAGAGCCACCGACCTTCCGGTCGACGACGAAAAACGCATCGCCGCGGAGAAAAGGGTCAGCGATTGGCGCGAGACGGAAAACCTGCCTTTCCCCGACTTCAGCCAGATCGACAAATTCGCCCTCAACAACACACTTGCCTACCCGCCTGAGGGCTCGGCGCATTATCGCGAGACAGAGCCCGATCCGGACTCGGCCGAGGCAAAGGCGACGCTGGAGAAGGTGCGCTGGAGCCTGCCTTGGAAAAAGGGGGACTAGTGCGAAGCGCGGAAACTGCTGATCTCCCCCCTTGAGGGGGAGATGTCGCTGAAAGCGACAGAGGGGGGTCGCCGCGCGTGGAGTGCCAACTTCGTCTTCCTCGATATGCCGGACCGCGTCGCGCCAACCGAACCGACCCCCTCTGGCCTGCCGGCCATCTCCCCCTCAAGGGGGGAGATCAGCAGGCCCCAAAAGCTCAGCTCTTGTTGGCGGCCAGCACCAGCACCGGCTTTTCGCGGTAGAGGTTGGGGAACAGCCGCTTCAGGTTCTCGACCTTGGGCAAATCGTTGTAGACGATGTAGGGGTAGGTCGGGTTGAGCGTCAGAAAGTCCTGGTGATAGTCCTCGGCCGGATAGAAGGTCTTGCCGGTCTCCAGCGTCGTCACGATCGGCTTGGGAAACACCTTGGCCTTGTCGAGCTGGGCGATGTAGCTTTCGGCGATCTTTTTCTGCGTGTCGTTTTCGGCAAAGATCGTCGAACGGTACTGGGTGCCGCTGTCCGGACCCTGGTAGTTCAATTGCGTCGGGTTGTGCGCCACCGAGAAATACACCTGCAGCAGATGGCCGTAGGTCACCTTGGACGGCTCGTAGGTGATCTCGACGGATTCGGCATGGCCCGTCCGGCTGGTGCCGACCATTTCATAGACGGCCGTGTCCTTGTCGCCGCCGGCATAGCCGGAAACGGCGCTGGTGACGCCCTTGACGTGCTGGTACACGCCTTGCACACCCCAGAAGCAGCCGCCGGCGAAGACCGCCTTTTCGGTGCCGGCGGTGGCCTTCTCGTCCATTGCCGGCGGCGGGATCACCACCGCGTCTTCGGCCGAGACTGCCGGCGTCTGCCAGAATACGGCCGCGGCGGCCGTGAGGATGAGCGCGGCAAGTGCTGCTTTTGCGAAAATCGACGATCGTTTCACGACTCCGGTCATGTCTGATCTCCCATGATGCTGGTTTGGATTATACGACGGATAGGTCCGCCGGGCTCTCACATTGCTGTGCGCATCGCCTATTTGGCCGGAGCCATGGCATCGCAGGCCTTGGTCGCCTCTGTCTTCTTCATGGCGTCCGTCTCGGCGGCGGCCTTGTTCATGCAGTCGACCTTCATCGGATCGTCCGCCTTCATCGCAGTCGTGGCCATCGCGTCAGCCGCCATGGCGCCGGCCGGCTTCATGGCGTCCGTTGCCGGCTTCATGGCGTTTGTCGCCATCGCCGGCTTCATCGCATCTTCGGCCCGCGCCGGGCCTCCGGCGAACAGCGCCGTCGAGCAAAGTGCGAAGGCGAGTGCCGCCAGGGTCGGGCGATTGGTCAAACGATTGGTCATGATGATCTCCTAGGGTTCTGGCAGGGTTGATCGCATGCGGCGGCGCCGCTGCGCGTTGTGAAAATTTCGGCAGGGTTTCTAGTTGGTAGCGGCAGCAAGGATCGGCCCGCCGCCCGGCACCTGCACCAGCACCGCTGTGCTGAGGCCGCCCGTCGCCGCCGGCAGCGGCAGTGCGGTGGCGTCGCCGGTCCAACTGCCCAGCCTGGTCAGCGAATGCACGACATTGGCGTGCGGCAGCGTGCGGCCGGTGTTTTCGCCGCGCGCCACCGGCACCTCGACGATGCCCTTGCCGTAACGCACCAGCCAGACGTCGGCCTTGCCGCCGGGCACCGGACCGGCGCCGATGCTGACCTTTCCGCCGGCGAGCGACAGCGAAGGTCCGTCACCGTGGCCGCCGCTCGAAATCAGCTGCTCGATCTCGCCCGGCCTGGCGCCGACGGCATCGGCCCTGCCATTGACCACCACTTGCGGCGTGAACGGGCCGGAACGGCCGAGCGACGGTTCATAGCGGACCTGGCGCTGCGTGAATTCTTCTTTGCCGAATGTGTCCTTCCAGCCGAGATAGTCCCAGTAGGTGACGTTGAAGGACAGCGCCAGCACGCCGGGCCGGTCCTTGACCTTGATCAGATTGGCGTTGGCCGGCGGGCAGGACGAGCAGCCCTGGCTGGTGAACAGCTCTACGACGGTCAGCGTCTGTCCGGCGGCCGCGCTGGTTGCCGACAGCACAGTCGCGGAAAACAGTGCCGCGGCGAGCCCCATCAGGGCTGTGCTGCGTTTCGCTGTCGATCCGGGCATCGCATTTCTCCTGCGCAGACATCGTGTCATGTCCACACTTCGCCGCCGACGCACGCTTCGTTACAGCATCACCGCTTCGTGATTGAGGAGAAGTCCGAGTTCCTAGAGCATTGGCGAGGGCCGAGGCGATGTCCGATCTCCCCCTTGAGGACCCACAAGGGGGAGGTAGGCACTCAAGTCGCCCCTATTGTGTGAGCACGGTTTCCGAAGGCCGCTTGTTGAACGCGCACTTGCCGGTCACAAAATAGGAAAAATCGGCATCGTCTATGGTGTTGTTGGTAAGTGATCCGCCATCTTCCCACGCTTGACTGCTGGTGATGCCGCACGGCACGGCCTCAAAGATGTCGACAGTCGTATTGGCCAGTGTCTTGACCTTGTCGATGAACAATCGGTCGGACGTGGCCGGATCGTCCGATCGCAGGGTTTCTTTCGTGCCCGAGGCCAGATAGCCGCCGCCAAGACCAGGATTGGGATTCGGAATCTTCATCTCCAGAGACAGGTTATCCATGTCCTTCACATCGATCACCGCACCGGCGCCGGTCGCGGGATACATCGTGTTGACGCAGGTGGTTGCGTATTTCCTGGTGCCGCTGATCTGAGTGATTGTGCCGGTGGGCAAGCCATAGAAGCTGGTCACCGTGACGGTCGTGCATACTTGTTTCTGGACCAGCGTCTCCGTCGTTCCGTTGATCGTGTAAACAGAGGACGTCCCGTAGCCTTTGGGATCGCCAAACCTGTTGTACGCGTAGGAGATCCTCATCAGCTTGTTGGCCACCGTGTCCCCGAATTTGGTGCCGTAGAGCGTCACCGTCTTGTCCCACCAGCCAGAGATCTTGTCGACCTTGAACGTGGCCTCCACCAATGCCGGCCGCTTTGTCACTGCCGACGCAACGCCGACCTGCACCGTGTTGATCCTCGCGATCTGCATGAAATTCGTCGGCATGGCAAAGCCGGCCGAAGCCTTGATGCTGGCGGCGCCGTCGGTGGCGACGACGAAGCTGTCGAGCTTGGCCGTGCCTTGCCCGCCATTGGCCAGATATGAGTCCTGCAGGCTTACCTGGCGGTCCGCCAACGTCGTGGTCGTCGCAAGCGTCGTGATCGACAGCGACGCTGCATCGAGGGCGTTCTGCATCGATGCCCTGGTTGAAACCGCGGAGGTATAGTCGATGGAAAAACCCAATGCGGCAACCATCGGGATAAGCAAGATGGCGAGCAATGGCGCGAACGAGCCGCTCACCGATCTGAGAAATTTGCGTGCTGACGGCGGCATTCCGATCCCCCCGAAACGGCGATAGACCGGTGGGCTACCACGCCGGGCGCAAACTATGCTCTAATCTCATGGATCAAAGTTTAACGACTTTGCCGCCCCGCCGCCGCACCCGCGTCCCGCCGCTTGCCGATGTACCGTGCCCCTGCTAAAGCGCGCCGCATGACCACGCCGATCAAGAACATCCGCAACTTCTCCATCGTTGCCCATATCGACCATGGCAAATCCACGCTTGCCGACCGGCTGATCCAGTCGACCGGCGGGCTGGAGCTGCGCGACATGAAGGAGCAGGTGCTGGACTCGATGGACATCGAGCGCGAGCGCGGCATCACCATCAAGGCGCAGACGGTGCGGCTGAAATACCGCGCCAACAATGGACAGGACTATATCCTCAACCTGATCGACACGCCCGGCCATGTCGACTTCGCCTATGAAGTGTCGCGCTCGCTCGCCGCCTGCGAAGGTTCGCTGCTGGTCGTCGACGCCTCGCAGGGCGTCGAGGCGCAGACGCTGGCCAATGTCTACCAGGCGATCGACAACAACCACGAGATCGTCGTGGTGCTGAACAAGGTCGACCTGCCCGCCGCCGAGCCCGAGCGCATCCGCGAACAGGTCGAGGAGGTGATCGGCATCGACGCCTCCAACGCCGTGCTGATCTCGGCCAAGACCGGGCTTGGCATCCCCGACGTGCTGGAAGCGATCGTCAACGATCTGCCGCCGCCGCGCGAGGGCGACATCGCGGCCCCGCTGAAGGCGATGCTGGTCGACAGCTGGTACGACGCCTATCTCGGCGTCATCGTGCTGGTCCGCATCATCGACGGCGTCTTGAAGAAGGGCCAGACCATCCGCATGATGGGTACCGGCGCCAGGTACCTGGTCGAGCGCACCGGCGTCTTTACGCCAGCCCGCATCAATGTCGACGAGCTCGGCCCCGGCGAGTTCGGTTTCTTCACCGGCTCGATCAAGGAGGTTGCCGACACCCGCGTCGGCGACACCATCACCGAGGACAAGCGGCCGACGGCACAGGCCCTGCCCGGCTTCAAGCCGGCACAGCCGGTGGTGTTCTGCGGCCTGTTCCCGGTCGACGCCGCCGATTTCGAGGATCTGCGCGCCGCGGTCGGCAAGCTGCGCCTCAATGACGCGTCCTTTTCGTTTGAAATGGAAACCAGCGCGGCACTCGGCTTCGGCTATCGCTGCGGCTTCCTCGGCCTGCTGCATCTCGAAATCATCCAGGAGCGGCTGGAGCGCGAGTTCAATCTCGACCTCATCGCCACCGCGCCTAGCGTCGTCTACCGCCTGCTGTTGAACGACGGCTCGGTCAAGGAACTGCACAACCCGGCCGACATGCCCGACGTCGTCAAGATTGCGGCCATCGAGGAGCCGTGGATCCGCGCCACCATCCTCACCCCCGACGACTATCTCGGCGGCATCCTGAAGCTCTGCCAGGACCGGCGCGGCATTCAGGCCGACCTCTCCTATGTCGGCAAACGCGCCATGCTGATCTACGATCTGCCGCTCAACGAGGTGGTCTTCGACTTCTACGACCGGCTGAAGTCGATCTCCAAGGGCTACGCCTCGTTCGACTATCATTTGACCGACTACAAGGAAGGCGACCTGGTCAAGATGTCGATCCTGGTCAATGAGGAGCCGGTCGATGCGCTGTCGATGCTGGTCCACCGGACGGCGGCGGAAAAGCGCGGCCGCCAGATGTGCGAGAAGCTGAAGGAGCTGATCCCGCATCATCTGTTCAAGATCCCGATCCAGGCGGCGATCGGCGGCAAGGTCATCGCCCGCGAGACCATCTCGGCGCTGCGCAAGGACGTCACCGCCAAATGCTACGGCGGCGACGTCTCACGCAAACGCAAGCTGCTCGACAAGCAGAAAGAGGGCAAGAAGCGGATGCGCCAGTTCGGCAAGGTGGACATCCCGCAGGAAGCGTTTATCCAGGCGCTGAAGATGGGCGATTGAGGCCTATTTTCAGTAGCCCACGCGCACAAAAATCTCCGTGATGGAAGCGCGCGAGGCCTTGAGCCCACCGATAGTGCTATGGCGAGTAAGTTCAACTATCTCACCAAATGTTTTGTAGAGCTCTAACACGCTAGTGTGATTGGCATTACTAACGGCTAATTTAACTCCTCGTCCTTTAGCTTTTAGTACAGACTTTGCGAGTCGTTCTTGGTCCGACCACGAAAAGAGTCTTTCATTATATTTATTAAATCCATTGTAATTGTGTTTTACAGTATATGGTGGATCTAGATAGACGAAATCCCCCTCGCTAGACATATCGACGATGGTTTCGAAATCTTTCGAGATAAGTTCCGATTCGGAAAACGCTGACGAAACGGCCGAAAAATCGTCGGTCTTCAGCAATATTTCAGACTTAGAACCTTTAGGTACGTTGAACTCTCCGCTCCTATTGACGCGATATAGACCGTTGTAGCACGCTCTGTTCATGTATAGAAACCACGCAGCCCGGGCGAAGCGCTCGTCTGGAGGCGAGCTTCGTTGAAGATAATAATAAGATTCGCTGTGAAGCCCAGCATGCGATTCCAACTGCTCTGCTACGGATGACCAGTCATCGCGAATCGCTCGATACATTGCAATCAGTTCGGCATTTGCATCAGACAAGATCGAATTTTGAGGTCGCAGCCCCAGAAAGATCGACGCACCGCCTAGAAAGGGTTCAAAATATCGCTTGAAATGGTTGGGGAACAGTTCCCGGTGGCGGTTGGCTAGCCACCTCTTGCCACCAGCCCACTTAAGCGGAGAGATGACCGAATTTGGTGCACGGAGAAGCATCAAATCAGCCTTTTTCTAAGTTCAGATTCTATAAACTTTAGGAGAGCCACGTCCTCTTCAGAATAAGCACGATTATAAGGATGCGCCCATACTTTGCGAACCTCGTTAAAGTCCTCCAGCCAAATTAGATTCTTTGCAAGGCCCTTGGGCTGTATCGGGAGGGGAAAATGCAGGCTCTCCTTAAAGAAAGGCCAGTTTTCCGAACTTTCTACAATCTTTTTCAATTCAAGAAGATCCAGGTAAGTTTCAAGCGGCTTTGCGCCAGTGGGGTCATCCAGGCTCTTTTCGTAAGCCTTCTTTTTTATTTCTTTATTCTTAATACCTGCATTAAAGAAGTCTGAGCCATACTGCTCTTTTAGCCGCCTAACTACGAAGCTGTGAACCTCGTCTGTGATCCACGAAACCAATCGGTCACATTCTTCTCGTAGTTCCTTGTTCGTACCGGCCAAATATTCTTTCAGCCCATCTGGCTCAAAATCGGTGTGATCTCGACTCACCAGCTCTGCCGCCTTGTAGAAATAGCGAGCTGGCCCCCCGGAGCCAAACGGAACGTAGAACCGCTCTTTAAAGGCTTCGTCAGAGCTGTCCGAGATGAAATCAAAAAGGGACTTACCAAACTCCACGATCCTTAACACGAGCGCTTGGGGCTCCATCTCGTGCGGGTCGAGTTTTAGTTTCAGATTGAAATGGCGCACAACCTCCCCACAAAGCCTCAAATGGGCTTGGATCGCCGGATTGTAGCAAAGCAGTTGCTGAGGCCCCCCTTCCCATCTGGGGACATTGGCGGCTCGAACAGCGCTAAAATAGCCGCTCAGAAAGTCGGAGGTATTTTCCAGCGTAGATTTTCTGCTGCCACCGGTTAGGGCGCCCGGTAGGTATGAATCATCTCGGTTGGAGCGTCGCCCCAACAACCCGCTTTTCAAGAGAGCCTGTTTGACTTGAGGCAAGGTCAGAACTTGGTTTTTGGTGGCTGGAACACCGGGTGGCGCAAAACGATCTTCGAACGGCCCTGCAATCTCATGCCTAAGTTGATCCAGTGATCGAGCCGCTATTCCCCCCGCCGACTCTTCAGGATCGTCTGAGTTCCATTTCAATTCGCCATCCAACTCATCAAGCAGGCGGGGCTGAACCTGCTTCTGCTCCTTGTTGATCGTCGTAAAAAGAATAGCTTCTTCGGTGGCGGGAAGCTTCTCAAAAGCAACAACCGGTATAATTGGGTCCCGTCCCTCCTCCATCAAAGAAGCCCCATACAGTCGGTGCTGCCCGTCAATCACCCAACAGGTTTTATATGAGTCCGGTAGATAGAGCTTACCAAATCGCACATCGGCATCTTCGTCGCGGTCCTTTTGGTCGAATCGAACCGGCGTGTGAAAGCTGACGATAATGGAGTTCGCGAAGTATCCTCCTTTCGAAAGGAAGGCGGCAATTGCCTTTATTCTCCTGGAATCGATCAGTCGTTGGTACGAAGGGGCCCCAGACGGATCTCGAAGGTCGCGATGATTGACGAATGCCCGCCTAAGCAAGTCCTTTGCAGGTATGGTAAAAGCATATGCTGTTCGACCCCCAAGCTTAAATTTTGAGGCAGAAACATGTCTATTTGCTAGTGCAGGGATTTTTTGGCCGCTTAGAAATTCGGCAACGAACTGGTGCTTTGCTGCTCGCCCCAGCGTTTTCGCAATCTCTTGAAAGTACCTCAGCTCCTGCTCTCGCAGAACGTGCACTTGTTTTTCCTTGGCCTTCTCAAGGTCTCCGTCCGCCCAGCGAATATGAGCGGTAACTACACACCAGATTATCTTTCTGTTTGAACCCTCGCCAAGGAACCTCCTCAGGGTGTTCGCTATTGATCGCTTGTGCACATCAAGATCGGCAACCACACTGAACGGGCTTTTCCGCTTTAAGCTCTCGGCTGTCCGGCACTCAGCTACGACAATTGTGTCCTCGTCTATTCCCAGCACACTTATCGTTTTAGACGTGCGCCCGCCGTCCGCCTCGATCGGCAAAGCCAGATCATGCCCGAGGTTAAGACGTTCAAATCCAAGTAAGTAGAGAACTGACCAAAATCGATTCTCTAACATTTCCTCACTTGATTTCGCTCGACGTAGACGCGTCCCCGTCTTCAGGGATCTGTCAAATTCCCACCCTTGGCTTTTAAATTCCTCGACAGACGCGGGGCTGACTCTCTGATAGTCAAATGCCTGCTTGCGGTTCTTATATTCAGAAATCCGCTCGGATCGTGTTGAAGCGAAGCACGCATCGCTCAATTTTTCGATTTGATTCGTCCCCATATCGCGGATGTTCAAGATATTTTCTGCAATTTCAACTGTGGGGAAACTCCGTGGTCCGGTTAGACACGTGTTTCCGCTCCGTGGGTGTGCTGTATCGGTCAAAATAACCCGAAACATACCATCGCCCGAAAGGAATGGCACCTCTCGACGCCTCCGTCTCGTTCCGTTCACTTCGCCCGGCAATACTGCGCCGCTCGAAATCCGTGACAGCGCTATTTGGGGAAAATCTTCCCGGCATCGGGCCGTTCACGAAATGGTTGATTTCGGCCCGCATAAGCCCACTCTTTAAGAACGCCCAATCCTGAAGTATCCTTTGGCTTGGAAGGGAGGTCTCAATGCCTTCCACTCTGGACATCGTCGCCGCAATCGGCCTCGCCATCGGCGGCGCTCTGGGCCTCGCCGGCACCTTCGTGGCGAGCGCCGAGCTTCGCGAAACGCTCTGGACGATCGACGGCGTGGCGCTCGTGGTGGCGACCGCGCTGCTGACGATGAAATATCAGCGGCAGGGCAATGACTGGGTGGCGGCTGGATTTTTGACCTTTCTCGCCGGCGAAAGCCTGCTGCTGGCCGGCAATGCGGCAGGGCTTGAGGCCAGCGTGCCCTCCTATGTCGGCGGCATCTCGCTTTGGGCGGCGGCGCTGGTCATGGTCAGCGCGCCGAAAACCTTCGCGCCGTGGATGCGGCTTACCGCTGTCGTGGCGGCTGTGCTGTTCGTCGTCTCGGCCGGCCTGATCCTGTGGGGTGCGCCTTTGCTGCCGACCTCGGCGCCGCTGCCCGCTGCCGGATATCCCTTCCTCGTGCTCACATTCATCGGCTGGATCTGGACGCTGCTGAAGCCCAGCCGGTGAGGCCAGTCGGACCGCCCCCTCTCCGGCCGCTTCGCGGCTCCCCACTTTGTGGGGGCGAGGAACCCAGGTCTTGTGAGGCTTCGGTGATTGGCATTTCCTCGCCCCACGAAGTGGGGAGAGGTGGTTTGCGAAGCAAACCAGAGAGGGGTCTTCCTTGGCAACGCTGCGCTTTCGCGATGTGCAAATGGCGCATCCCCTTCCACCCATCCCGCCGCCATGCCATGTTCCCCCTCGCGGCCGGGCAGGCCGCTTCATTCCGGGGGGAAATTATCATGTCGTCCTATGCTCTCGCGCGCCGCGTCGCCGCGTCGCTGTTCATTGTCACGCTGTTTGGGCCCGTCGCGCATGCCGGCGATGTCACCTTCGAGATCAAGAACAGCCATCCGAACGCCATGCGCGTCGAGCTCTACAGCCAGGACCGCGATCATGTCTGGCCGGGCAACAATCAGGATTACTATCTCAACGATGGCGAGACCAAGTCGATCCCGCTGTCCTGCAGTGACGGCGAATCGATCTGCTACGGCGCCTGGGTCGACGGCGACGAGAACACCTATTGGGGCGTCGGCCCAGGCAATACGGAAAAGTGCGACGATTGCTGCTACACCTGCAGTGGCGGCGAGACCGAGGAAATCGATCTGGTTCCGTGACGTGGCAGATCTCCCCCCCTTGAGGGGGAGATGTCGCCAAAGGCGACAGAGGGGGTCGCCGCGCATAGAGCGCCAACCTGTTCTGCAGCAGTAGGCCGAGTCCGGTCGTGCCGACCCCCTCTGGCCGCTGCGCGGCCATCTCCCCCTCGAGGGACCCTCGAGGGGGAGAGGGCCGTCCCGCGAGTGCAGGCCGGCAACGGAATTTCAAAGCTGAAACAAAAAACCCGCCTCGGTGGGCGGGTCGTTGGAGCCAATTGGCACCACACGCAAATTAGTAGCATAGCTGCCGGCACAAAGCAAGAACAAAATGTGGTGCTGCGAGCAAAAAATGCGAATTCCCTTCCCGCCGCGCCCGAGGTCGGCCCTCACGAGGGGGAGAATGCTGCCTTGACGTCGTCCTGACTGTCGCCATAGCGTAGTCCGACAGGAGACCCACCCATGGCAGTGGTCGAAGGCGAGAAGATCGACATCGGCTTTTCGGGAAAACGTTGCATCCATTCGCGCAACTGCGTGCTTGGCGATCCGCATGTTTTCGTGCCCAACGCGCCCGGCCAGTGGATCCATCCGGATGCGGCCAGCGTCGAGAAGATTGTGGCGCTCGCCGAAGCCTGCCCGTCCGGCGCCATCACCTATGTCCGCAAGGATGGCGGGCCGCAGGAACAGCCGCCGGTGGTCAACATTGTGCGCATAAGGGAAAACGGTCCGCTTGCCGTCCATGCTGAGATTGTGGTGGGCGGCGAAACGTTTTACCGCGCCACGCTGTGCCGCTGCGGCGCCTCGGAAAACAAGCCGTTCTGCGACGGCAGCCACACCAAATCGGGCTTCACCGCCACCGGCGAGCCGGCGCTGAAGGACGCGCCGGCGCTGGAGGTGCGGAATGGCCCGCTGACCGTCACACCGACGACCAACGGCCCGCTCAAGCTCGAAGGCAATGTCGAAATCGTCACCGGCACCGGCCACACGGTCGACCGCACGCAACGCACCTTCCTCTGCCGCTGCGGCCACTCCGCCAACAAGCCGTTCTGCGATGGCTCGCACAAGCGCGTGGGGTTTGTCGGCTAGCCTAGCGATCTCCCCCCTCGAGGGGGAGATGTCGCCGAAGGCGACAGAGGGGGTCGGTACGTCCTGACGCCAACGCCATCGCGGCCAGAGAATGCCGGGGCTCCACGCGAGACGACCCCCTCTGGCCTGCCGGCCATCTCCCCCTCGAGGGGGGAGATTACGCTGCCTTGGCCCAGCGCTCGTGCCTTTATCGCCCGGCGCATATCGGCTAAGGGGCGGAGACGAATTCTCCGGACCCAAATATGACCGCCAAGCCCAAACCCTCAACCCTGTTCCTCGGCATCGACACCGGCGGCACCTATACCGATGCCGTGCTGTGGTCGGAAGCCGGCGGACCAAGCGGAAAAGTGCTGGCCAAGGCCAAGGCGCTGACCACACGGCACGATCTGGCGGTCGGCATCTCCGGCGCGGTCGATGCGGTGCTCGAAATGGCCGGCACCGACCCGGCAGCGATCAAACTGGTGTCGATGTCGACGACGCTAGCCACCAATGCGCTGGTCGAGGGCCAGGGCGGCCGCGTGGCGCTGGTGATGATCGGCTTTGCCGAGGGCGACCTTGCCCGCGACGGGCTGAAGGCGGCGCTCGGCACCGATCCCGTGGTGTTCTGCCCCGGCGGCCACGATGTCCACGGCAATGCGGCAAAGCTCGATCTGTCCGGGCTGGAGGCAGCTTTGCCGGAACTGGAAAAGTCGGTGTCCGGCTTTGCCGTCTGCGCCTATTTCGCCACCCGCAACCCGGCGCATGAGCTAAGCGCGCGGAACCTGATCCGCGACAGGACCGGCCTGCCGGTCACCGCCAGCCACGAACTGTCGGCCAAGCTCGGCGGCCCGCGCCGGGCGCTGACGACATTGCTCAACGCCAGGCTGATCTCGATGATCGACCGGCTGGTCGCGGCAACCGAAGGCTTTTTGGCCGCGCGCAACATCGCCGCCCCGCTGATGGTGGTGCGCGGCGACGGCGCTTTGGTCTCGGCCGCCTTTGCCCGCCAGCGGCCGATCGAGACCATCCTGTCCGGCCCCGCCGCCAGCCTCGTCGGCGCCCGCCACATGACCGGCCTCGACGATGCCGTGGTCTCCGATATCGGCGGCACCACCACCGACGTCGCCGTGCTCGACAAGGGCCGGCCGCGGCTCGATCCGGAAGGCGCCACCGTCGGCGGGTTCCGCACCATGGTCGAGGCCGTCGCCATGCGCACCTTTGGCCTCGGCGGCGATTCCGAAGTGGCACTGGAGGACGGCGCGCTCAATCCGAGAATCCTGCTCGGCCCGCGCCGCCTGGTGCCGCTGGCGCTGGCCGGCTTGATGCATGGCGAGGCCGTCACGGCGGAGCTCGAGCGCCAGCTGCGCGCGCCCAATCCCGGCCGCATGGATGGCCGCCTGGCGGTGCGCACCGGCGTGCCGGAGCGGCTGGCGGCCGGACTGACCGGCGCCGAAGCCAAGCTCTACGAGCTGATCGGCGCCGTGCCGCAGGCTCTCGACAGATTGCTGACCTCGAACGCCCAGAACGCCACCTTGAACCGGCTGGTGTCGCGCGGGCTGGTGCATGTCGCCGGCTTCACGCCGTCGGACGCCGCGCATGTGCTGGGCCGGCAGGCCAATTGGGATGCGGCCGCGGCGCGTCTGGGTGCCGAGCTGTTCGCGCGCAGGCGCGACGGCCGCGGCCAGTTCATCGCCGCCTCGCCGGAGGCGATCTCGGAACGGGTGCTGACCGCGCTGACCCGCCTGTCGGCGGAAGTCATCCTCGAGACCGCCTTTGCCGAGGACGGGCTGGATGGCGCGGCGACCGTCGCCCATGCCCTGGTCCAGCGCGCCGTCGACGCGCATCCCGGCATCGCCCGGCTCAGCGTCGCGCTCGACCGTCCGGTGATCGGCCTCGGCGCCTCGGCGCCGCTGCACTATGTCGGCCTGGCCGAGCTGGTCGGCAATCGATGCGTGGTGCCGCAGGATACCGATGTCGCCAACGCACTCGGCGCCGTCGTCGGCCAGGTCCGGGTTTCGGCCGAGGCGCGGGTCAGCCAGCCCAAGGAAGGGCTGTTCCGCGTTGCTTCCGGTGAAAGCGTGCGCGATTTCAACGACGAGGCGGCGGCAATCGCCGCGGCGGAGAAGGATGTGCGCGCGATTGCCGCCGGGCGGGCTAAGGACGCCGGCACCGACAGCGCCGAGATCGAAATCGCCAGCGAGTTCCGCGTCTCCACCGTAGAGGGCCAGCGCATGTTCATCGAGGCGCATGTCGTGGCGGTGGCGTCGGGACGGCCAAGGATTGCGGTGTGAGCGCGTAATCTCCCCCCCTCGAGGGGGGAGATGTCGCCGAAGGCGACAGAGGGGGTCGCCTCGCATGAAGCGCGACCCCTTCTTTGCACCACATGGCGTTGCACTCCACGCGAGGCGACCCCCTCTGGCCTGCTGGCCATCTCCCCCTCAAGGGGGGAGATCGGCAGCGAAAACGCCCTACCTTCACCTTAGGCCGAGTTGACCCTACAACCTTGCCATGTCAAAGGCCCGAGGCCGGCAAGCCGGCCAAGCCCTGGAGAAGCCCTGATGACCGATCGCGTCGAGATCGCCGGATTGCGGATTGCCCGCGAGCTTCATGATTTCGTCGTGAACGAAGCGCTGCCGGGCACGGGCATCGAGGCGGAGGCATTCTGGAACGGTTTTTCGGCCATCGTCCATGAGATCTCGCCAAAAAACCGGGCGCTGCTCGAAAAGCGCGATGCCATGCAGGACAAGCTCGACCGCTGGTATCGCGACAATGGCGCGCCCGTCGACATGGAGGCCTACAAGACGTTCCTGCGCGAGATCGGCTATCTCCTGCCCGAGGGGCCGGCGTTCAGCGTGACCACCGAAAATGTCGACCCGGAAATCGCTTCGGTTGCCGGGCCGCAGCTGGTGGTGCCGGTGATGAACGCGCGTTATGCGCTGAACGCCGCCAATGCGCGCTGGGGCTCGCTGTACGATGCGCTCTACGGCACCGACGCTATCCCGGAGACGGCCGGCGCCGAGCGAGGCAACAAATTCAATCCGGCGCGCGGTGCCAAGGTCGTCGCCTGGGTGAAAAGCTTCTTCGACGAGGCGGTGCCGCTCACGACAGGCAAATGGGCCGGCGTCAACGGGCTTTCGGTCGCCAACGGCATGTTGCGGCTCGGCGAGGGTGCCGGCGCCACCACGCTTGCCGACCTCAGACAGTTTGCCGGCTATCGCGGCGATGCCGCCGACCCCGAAGCCGTGCTGCTCACCAAGAACGGCCTGCACATCGAAATCGTCATCGACCGCAACAACCAGATCGGCCGCACCGATCCGGCCGGCATTGCCGATGTCGTGCTGGAATCGGCGCTGACCACCATCCAGGACTGCGAGGATTCGATCGCCGCAGTGGATGCGCAGGACAAGGTGCTGGTCTACCGCAACTGGCTCGGCCTGATGAAGGGCGACTTGGCGGAGGAGATCACCAAGGCCGGCAAGAGCTTTGTCCGCAGGCTCAACCCCGACCGCACCTATACCGCGCCCGATGGCGGCACGCTGACCTTGCCCGGCCGCTCGCTGATGCTGGTCAGGAATGTCGGCCACCTTATGACCAATCCGGCGATATCAGACCGCGACGGCAACGAGGTGCCGGAAGGCATCATGGATGCGGCGCTGACGGCGCTGATCGCGCTGCATGACATCGGCGTGAACGGGCGCCGCGCCAATTCTCGCGCCGGCTCGATGTACATCGTAAAGCCCAAGATGCACGGGCCCGACGAAGTTGCCTTCGCCGTCGAGATTTTCGACCGCGTCGAGGCGCTGCTCGGCGTGCCCAAAAACACCATCAAGATGGGCATCATGGACGAGGAGCGGCGCACCACCGTCAATCTCAAGGAGGCGATCCGCGCCGCGAAAGAACGCGTCGTCTTCATCAACACCGGCTTCCTCGATCGCACCGGCGACGAGATCCACACCTCGATGGAAGCCGGCCCGATGATCCGCAAGGGCGACATGAAGCAGGCCGCCTGGATCGCCGCCTACGAAGCCTGGAACGTCGACATCGGGCTGGAATGTGGGTTGGCCGGCCACGCCCAGATAGGCAAAGGCATGTGGGCGATGCCCGACCTTATGGCGGCGATGCTGGCCGAGAAAATCGCGCATCCCAAGGCCGGCGCCAACACCGCCTGGGTGCCGTCGCCGACGGCGGCGACACTGCACGCCACGCACTACCACAAGGTCGATGTCCACGCCGTCCAGGCGGCGCTGGAGAGCCGGCCCAAGGCGAAACTGGACGACATCCTGTCGGTGCCGGTAGCAAGGCGGCCGAACTGGTCGCCTGAAGACGTCCAGAAGGAACTCGACAACAATGCGCAAGGCATTCTGGGCTATGTCGTGCGCTGGATCGACCAGGGCGTCGGCTGTTCGAAAGTGCCTGACATAAACGACGTCGGCCTGATGGAGGACCGCGCCACGCTGCGCATCTCCTCGCAGCACATCGCCAACTGGCTGCATCACGGCGTCTGCACGCCCGAGCAGGTCATGGAGACGATGAAACGCATGGCGGCGATCGTCGACCGCCAGAACGAAGGCGATCGGCTCTACCGGCCGATGGCGCCGGATTTCGACAAGTCCATCGCCTTCCTCGCCGCCTGCGACCTGGTCTTCAAAGGCCGCATCCAGCCCAACGGCTACACCGAGCCAGTGCTGCACGCACGGCGGCTGGAGCTGAAGGCGCGGGATAACGGCTGAACCGAAAGCACGATGCACGCCGGCCAAGGGTAAGCGCCGGCGTCCCCCCTCCCCCTTGAGGGGAGGGTGGCCCGAAGGGCCGGGTGGGGTCGCCAACGCAGTGCGCCAACCCAATTCTGACGGTGCGCCTTAGGAGGAGCATCGCAACGCTCCGCACCTCGGTCGGTTTCGAAATGCGACAGGCCGAGCGTCTCACCGGCGACCCCACCCGGCCGCTTCGCGGCCCCCCTCCCCTCAAGGGGGAGGGGAACGTCACGCCGCCTGCGCCATCCGTTCCGAACTCATGCGATAGGAAATCGCTTCGGCCAGATGGATGCGGCCGACCGTCTCGCTGGCCTCGAGATCGGCCAGGGTCCGCGCCACCTTCAAGACGCGGTGATAGGCTCGTGCGGAAAAGCCGAGCTTTTCGCTGGCGTCCCTGAGCAGCGACAGGCCGGCGGCATCGGGCATGGCGATCTCCTCGATGACTGACGGCGAGCAATGGGCGTTGGTGGTGGCGGTCGCGCCGAGCCGCTCGAAGCGCTCGCGCTGGATCGTACGGGCGCGGGCAACACGTAGTGCGACGGCGGCACTTTTCTCGGCCCGGTCCGGCCGGATCAAATCGCTGGCCGAGACCGCCGGCACCTCGATCCTGAGATCGATGCGATCGAGCAGCGGGCCGGAAATGCGCGCCTGGTAGTCGGTGCGACAGCGATCGCCGCGCAGGCAGCGATAGCCCGGCTCGCCGGCCATGCCGCAACGGCACGGGTTCATCGCCGCGACCAGCTGGATACGCGCCGGATAGGTGACGCGATGATTGGCGCGCGCGATCATGCAGTCGCCGGTCTCGAGCGGCTGGCGCAGTGCATCGAGCGCCTGCGGCGAGAATTCGGGGAACTCGTCGAGGAACAGCACGCCGTGATGGGCAAGCGAGGCCTCGCCCGGCCGCACGCGCAGACCGCCGCCGACCATCGCCGCCATCGAGGCCGAATGATGTGGCGCGCGGAACGGCCGCCGGTCGGTGAGTTTTCCTTCGCCGAGTTCGCCGGCCACCGAGGCGATCATCGAGACTTCGAGCAATTCCCTGGGCGCCAGCGGCGGTAGGATCGACGGCAGCCGCTGCGCCAGCATCGACTTTCCCGACCCCGGCGGTCCGACCATCAAAAGATTGTGGCCGCCGGCGGCCGCCACCTCCAGCGCCCGCTTGGCGGTCTCCTGGCCCTTGATATCGGCGAGATCGGGCAGGTCGCGCGCCGCGGCATGGATGCCGGCTTCCGGCCGCGACAGAACCTGCGTGCCGCGAAAATGATTGGCGATGGCGATCAGGCTGCGCGGCGCCAATATGTCGAAATCCTTGCCGGCCCACGCCGCTTCCGGCCCGCAGGCGAACGGGCAGATCAAGCCCTTGCCTTCGGCATTGGCGCCGATCGCCGCCGGCAGCGCGCCGGCCACCGCGGCAATGGTGCCGTCGAGCGACAATTCGCCAAGCACGACATAGCCGGCCAGCATGTCGCCCGGAATGGCGCCGAGCGCCGCCATCAGCCCGAGGGCGATCGGCAGATCGTAGTGGCTGCCTTCCTTGGGCAGGTCGGCCGGCGCCAGATTGACGGTGACCTTCTTCGACGGCATCGACAGGCCGGATGCATGCAGCGCTGCCTGCACCCGCTCGCGGCTTTCGGCGACAGCCTTGTCGGCCAGCCCGACGATGTGCATGTTGACCTTGCCCGGCGCGATCATCACCTGCACGTCGACCGGCACGGCCTCAATGCCCTGGAAAGCAACCGTGCGAACCCGCGCCACCATGTCTTCACCCCGGATGCAGGCTTTGCCCCAAGCCTTTGCGATCATGCCGCGAACGGCGTCACCGGAGACAACCACAGATTACCGGCGAAGGCAAGAACATTTGGGGAACAGCTGAGCGCCACGGCTGCAATGGTTTGCAACGCGGCCGCTTCCAGAAGCAATGTACGCTAGTTGCGCTTCTCCTCCACGGCATCCCAGAACAGGCTGGCGATGTCGGCGCCGCCGAAGCGCTGCACTTCGCGTATGCCGGTCGGTGAGGTCACGTTGATCTCGGTCATGTAGTCGCCGATGACGTCGATGCCGACGAGGATGAAGCCGCGCTCTTTCAGCGCGGGGCCGATGCGGGCGCAGATCTCGCGTTCGCGTTCCGTCAATTCGGTCTTTTCGGCGCGGCCGCCGACATGCATGTTGGAGCGCGAATCATGCTCGGCCGGCACGCGGTTGATGGCGCCGACAGGCTCGCCGTCAATCAGGATGATGCGCTTGTCGCCACCCCGCACCTCCTTGAGGTAGCGCTGCACGATGTAGGGTTCGCGGAACAACTGGCCGAACATTTCGAGCAGCGAGGCGAGGTTGCGGTCGGCCTCGTGCAGGTGAAAGATGCCGGCGCCGCCATTGCCGTAGAGCGGCTTGACGATGATATCGCCGAACTCCTTGCGAAAGGCGGCGACCTCGAGCGGGTCCTTGGTGATCAGCGTGTCCGGCATCAGGTCGGGAAATTCGGTGACGAAGATCTTTTCCGGGCTGTTGCGCACCCAGGCCGGGTCGTTGACCACCAGCGTCTTCGGATGGATGCGCTCGAGGATATGCGTGGTGGTGATGTAGTTCATGTCGAAGGGCGGATCCTGCCGCAAAAGGATGACGTCCATCTCCGCAAGATCGGTGCGCACCTTCTCGCCCAGCGAATAATGGTTGCCCTTCTCGTCGCGGACCTGCATCGCCTCGATACGGGCAAACACCTTGCCTTCGCGCAGCGACAGCCGGTCGGGCGTGTAGTGGAACAGCTGGTGCCCGCGCCGCTGCGCTTCCAGCGACAGCGCAAACGACGTGTCGCCGGCAATCGACACGGTAGAGATGTGGTCCATCTGGACGGCGACTTTCAGGGGCATGGGTGCTCTCCGGCGCAGTTGCAACGAACGTGCGTCCACCCGGACGCACATACGCTCCAACACTTTGAATCCATGCATCGCGCTTTCCGAAAATCGATTCCGATTTTTCGGGCCGATGCATCGACGAGAGCGATATAAGGAAATCGGCGGCCTCTGCCAATCGGCCAAGGTCATGATGAGGCTGCGCTTCTGGCGCAGACCCCAATGCGATGTGCGTTCAGCGGTCGAAGACCAGCTTGGAATAGCCGAGGAAGGACAGCGCCATGGCAACCAGCGAGGCGACCGCAAGGGCGACGAGCGGCGGCACCATCGGCAGCGCGAACAGCATGGCGCAATAGACGAGATAATTGACGAGGCTGGTGGCGATGCCGACGCCGCCATAGCGTGCGCCCTCTTGCGCGACGCCGCGGCTGGAAGGCGAGAAGGTCAGATGGCGATTGATCAGCCAGGTGACGGACAAGGCAAAACCGATCGAGATGATTCGGGCTGCGAAGGGGCCAAGCGGCGCTATCGCCAACACCAGCCAAAGCGCCGCCGCGTCGGCGACGAAGCCGATACCGCCGGCGACAATGAAGCGGGCGAGGCGTCCCATTTAGGGCTCTAAGCCGCCCGCGGGGTCTTGCGCGGTCCGGTCTTCAAAGTCGCGAGCGCACTTGCGCGTTCGCGTTCGACGCGGCCGGAAGGCATCGACAGATAGAAGATGCGCTTCTGCTCGGCCCGGCCGCGCGACACCGAATCGAGGATTACCCCGGTCACCGCCGCCAGCATCGACAGCAGCAGCAGCCCGACCGACAGCACCCACGTCGGCATGCGCGGCACAAGCCCGGTTTCGGCGAACTCGATCAGCACCGGCGCCATCAGAAACAGGCTTGATGCCAGGAAGAACACCGAAAAAGCGCCGAAGAAACGCAGCGGCTGCGTCTCCTTCATCAGCATGGCGAACATCCACAGGATCTTCGCGCCGTCGCGAAAGGTCGACAGCTTCGACGAGGAGCCTTCCGGCCGGCGGCCATAGTCGAGGCCGATCTCGCTGACCGGCAATTTGAGCTGCGAGGCGTGCACCGACATTTCGGTCTCGATCTCGAAACCGCCGGAAACGGCGGGAAAACTCTTGACGAAGCGCCTGGTGAAGGCGCGGTAACCCGAGAAGATATCGGTAAAGTCCGAGCCAAACAAACGTTTGTAGAGGCTGTTGAAGATGCGGTTGCCGAAGGCGTGGCCTGTCCTGCCGGCGTCGTTGGCGACGCCGCGCCTGGTGCCCACCACCATGTCGGAGCGCTCGGTCAGCAGCGTGTTGATCAGTTGCGGCGCGTCCTCCGGCGCATAGGTGCCGTCGCCGTCGGCCATCAGGTAGATGTCGGCCTCGATGTCGGCGAACATGCGGCGCACGACATTGCCTTTGCCCTGGCGCGGCTCGCGCACCACGATGGCGCCGGCGGCGCGGGCTCGGAGCGCCGTCAGGTCGCGCGAATTGTTGTCGTAGACATAGATCGCGGCGGCAGGCAGCGTTTCGCGAAAGCGCCGCACCACTTCGCCGATCGTCAGCTCCTCATTGTAGCAAGGCAGGAGCACGGCGATGCTCGGCTCATGGCGCACTTCTTGTGGCATTTTCGTCTCCGGATGCCCTGTAAGGCCCCTGACCGCTCAAACGCCGGCCTCGCTCGGGCGGCTTTACTATTTATTGAAGCTGTTAAGGCTAGGTTTAAACCGCACCGTATTCCTTCCAAAGGTCCCGATATGAGCACAGCCGACGATGGCGCCTCCATTTGGAGGTCCGATATCGCGCTGGCGCTGCTTGCCACGGCGCTGGCGCTTGCCGTCAATGCCTTTGCCGGCTTCCCGGCACTGACCAATGCCGGCGGCGACAACGACAATCTGCTGCGCCTCGTCGAAGTTCGCGACATGCTGGCCGGCCAAAGGTGGTTCGATCTCCACCAGTACAGGATGGGCCTGGAAGGCGGTTTCGTCATGCATTGGTCGCGGCTGGTCGATGCGCCGATCGCCGCCATCATCATCGCCGTATCGGCCCTGACCGGCAGCGCGGCCTTTGCCGAGAATGTTGCGCAAGTGCTGTGGCCGGCGCTGCTCTTCTGCCTGACCGTATTTTTCACGGCTCGCGCCGCGCGCAGCTTTGCCGGTGACAGCGCCGTGCTGCCCGCTGTCGTGATCGGCGCTGCCGCACTGTATTTCCTCGGCATTTTTTCGCCTGGCGCGCTCGATCACCACAATGTCCAGCTGATGCTGAGCATGGCCAGCCTGAGCCTGTTGCTTGAAGCGCCAACGCGCAGGCCGGCGGCATTGCTCTCCGGCCTGTGCACCGGATTGATGCTGGCCGTCGGCATGGAGACCGCGCCTTATGTGGCCACCATCGGCGCCTCTGTTGCCATGCTGTTCGCCCTCGGCGCCAATGGCGAGAGGCTGATCGCCCGGGATTTCGGCCTCGGCTTTGCCGGCGTGTCCGCTCTCGTCTTTGTCGCCACCATTGCGCCGTCTGCCTGGGGTCAGGCGCAATGCGACGCCTTCTCGGCCGTGCAGTTCGTCGTCGCGGCGATTGCCGGAACCGGCCTTGCGGCGATAGCGTCGATCGAGCCCGCCGGCCGCACGCGCCAACGGCGCATCGCCTCGCTTGGCCTGCTTGCCCTGGTATTGGCCGCTGTCATCGTCTTTTTGTTCCCACAATGCCTGGCAGCGCCCTACGCCAACCTCGATCCGCGCCTCAAGGAGCTATGGCTTGATCACATCGACGAGGCGCAGTCGCTGTTCAAGCTGCTCGCTGAAGATCCGGCCGGGGTGGTGGCGCGCTATGCCACGCCGCTCATCGCGCTCGTGCTGATGGCGCTTCGCCTTGGCCGTGGCGGCTGGCGGCGGCAGGACAGCCTTGTCGGCGCGCTGCTTGTCGTGGCCTTCATCGTCAGTGCCTGGCAGGTGCGCGGTTCGACATTCTCGATCGCCTTCGCCGTCATCCCGCTTGCCGCCTGGATTGCCAAATGGCGTCAACGGGCAGAGGTCAGCCCGTCGCGCGGCGTGGCGCTGCGCATGGCCGCCGTCTGGCTGGTTTCAGTGAATGCCGTCTGGACTGGGGCTGCCGCGGCAACCTCGGTCGCCTTCGAGGACAGCAATACCGCCGCCGATAATGGCGACGGCGCCGATGTCGCTTGCCAGCGCATGGCCTCCTTTGCGGCACTCGGCCGCCTGCCCGGCACCACCGTGCTGGCAATTTCCAATCTCGGATCGCCTATCCTGGCCTATTCCGGACATCGCGTCTTCGCCGGGCCTTATCATCGCAATGTCGCCGGCAACCTGCTGGCGCTCGATGCCTTCCTTGGGTCCGATGCCGATGCCAGGACGGTCGTGGCGGATCATCACGTCGGCCTCGTCGCGCTGTGCCCCGGCAGCGCCGAAAGCAAGCTCCTCGCAGCCAAGGCGCCGGCAGGCTTTCTTGCCGGGCTGATGCGCGGCAGCGTGCCGGAATGGCTTGAGCCGGTTGCCGGGACCAGCGGAGCCGCAGTCGAATTGTACCGCGTCCGGCTGGGCAGCTGATCGATCGGCGGCCCGTGCGGCCTTTTGTCGGACATAAGTCCTGACAATCCACTCTTTCGCCCTTGCCCGCCCGACACGGCTGGATAGGATGCGCGCCGGCCGACCGAGATCATTGGACCGGGAGAGAATTTCATGATGCCATCGGCACGCTTTGCCGACCTCGAAGGCGCTTCGGTGCTGATCACCGGCGGCGGCTCCGGCATTGGTGCTGCCTTGACCGAAGGTTTTGTCCGCCAGGGGGCAAACGTCGCCTTCATCGATATTGCCGACCGTGCGAGCCTGGCGCTGGCCGATCGGTTAGAGAAGGAGCTGGGCCGGCGGCCGGTCTATCTCAAGACCGACATACGCGACATCGAGGCGTTGCGGCTATCGGCGGGCAAAGCTGCAGAGGCGCATGGCGACGTGACGGTGCTGGTCAACAATGCCGCGCAGGATGACCGTCATGCCGTCGAAGACGTCACGGTGGAGTTCTGGGACAACAACCATGCCATCAACCTGCGCCCGCATTTCTTCAGCGCACAGGCGGTGGCGCCGGGCATGAAGCGGGCCGGCGGCGGCTCGATCATCAACTTCACCTCGACGTCGTTTCTCATCAACCATCCCGATATGCCGGCCTACACCGCCGCCAAGGCCGGCATCGTCGGTCTCACCAAGGGTCTTGCCGGCAAGCTCGGCGTCGACGGCATCCGTGTCAACGCGATCGCGCCCGGCTGGGTGATCACCGAGCGGCAGAGAAAGCTCTGGGTCACCGAAGAAGCGCTCGCCGCTCATGTCGCCAAACAGTGCATCAAAGAGGTGATGCAGCCGGAAGACATTGTCGGCACCGTGCTGTTCCTGGCGTCGGATGCCTCACGCATGCTGACCGCGCAGATGCTGATCGTCGATGGGGGATTCCTGTGATCTCATCGAGCAAGGCAGCTTCCGTCGCGGCCGTCGACTGGGGCACCACCCGCATGAGGGTCTGGCTGCTCGACGGCGCCGGCAAGGTTCTCGCCGAGCGGCGCGGCGATGACGGGCTGATCACCGCCCAGGCTAAAGGATTTTCGTCCATTCTCGAAGGGCATCTGGCTGCCTTGGGCGCAGCCGAGGCGCTGCCGGTCATCATTTGCGGCATGGCCGGTTCGCGCCAGGGCTGGCTGGAGGCAACCTATGTCAGCGTGCCGGCGCCGATCGGCGCTATTCTCGCCGGCGCTGCCCGCATTCCTGGCCAGCGCCGCGACGTCCGCATCGTGCCCGGCCTTGCCCAGCGTCTGGCCGACGCCCCGGATGTCATGCGCGGCGAGGAGACGCAGCTTGCCGGCGCCGGTTTGCCGGCAAAGGGACGCCATCTCGTCTGCATGCCTGGCACCCATTCGAAATGGGTGCTGGTCGAGGACGGCTCTGTTGCCGGTTTCGGCACCTGGCCGACCGGCGAGCTGTTTTCGGTGCTGGCCGCGCACTCGATCCTGCGCCATTCGCTGGGCGAGCCGCCGAAGCCGGTTGCCGCCGAAAATCCATTTTTTCGGGAGTGGTGCCTGAAGGCGTTGGCCGAAGGCGGTGACATCGGTTCAAGACTGTTCTCGATCCGCGCCGCCAGCCTGCTGCAGGATCTGAAGCCCGAGGATGCCGCCGCCTGCCTGTCCGGCCTGCTGATCGGCGGCGAGATCGCTTCGGCAAGTCGCCGTTATGGGGCGAGTGCCGTGCCCGTCGTGCTGATCGCGTCGGGCGCACTCGGCAAGCTCTATGCCGACGCCCTCGGCCTTGCCGGGCTCGCGGTCAGGGTAGTCGACGCCGACGAGGCGGTGCGTGCCGGTCTTGCTGAAGCCGCGCGCGAAAATGGCATGATCGCTGGAAATGGAGTTGCCGCATGACCGAAACCGCACCTTTTCCAAAGCTCGAGCGGGGTCTGGTCGCCATCCTGCGTGGCCTCAAGCCAAGCGAGGCGGTGGCGATCGGCCAGGCGATCTTCGGCGCCGGTGTCGAAGCGATCGAGGTGCCGCTCAACTCTCCCGATCCTTACGCCTCCATCGCCAGCATTGTCGGAGCGCTTCCTCCAACAGCCTTGGTCGGTGCCGGCACGGTGCTCAGCGCCGCCGATGTCGACGGCCTGCACAAGGCCGGCGGGCGGCTGCTGGTCAGCCCCAATATCGATGCCGAGGTCATGGGCCGGGCCATGCACTACGGCATGGTGACGATGCCCGGCGTGTTCACGCCGACCGAGGCATTTCAAGCAATCCGGCTCGGCGCCTCGGCATTGAAATTCTTCCCGGCGAGCGTGCTTGGCGCGGCAGGCATTTCGGCGATGCGCGCGGTGCTGCCGGCCAGTGTGCTGGTCGGCGCGGTCGGCGGCGTTTCAGATAAGGATTTTGCCGGCTACAAGGCAGCCGGCGTCAGCGTCTTCGGTCTTGGCTCCAGCCTCTTCAAGCCGGGCATGAGCGTCGACGAAGTGGCAGCGCGAGCGAAAGCCGCAGTTCAGGCCTGGGACGCGGCGTTTGGAGCGGCATGATGAGCGAGACCATTGTTTCGGTTTTTTCCGACCATGTCTGCCAACTCGGCGAGGGACCAAGCTATGACCCTGCCACCGACACGCTCTACTGGTTCGACATCGTCAACGGCCAGCTCCTCGAACAGCGCCTGTCGGGCGGTGCTGTCAAAATCCACGAGCTCGGTCAGATGGCCAGCGCCATCTGCATCATCGACGACCAACGCCAGCTGATCGCCACCGAGACCGGTCTGCATGTCCGCGACGTCGCGACCGGCAAGCTGACGCTGCACACGCCGATCGAGGCCGACAATACGGTCACCCGCTCGAACGATTCACGCGTTCACCCTTGCGGCGCGCTGTGGGTCGGCACCATGGGCAAGGGCGAGGAGAAGGGTGCCGGTTCGATCTACTGGTTCTTCAAGGGCGAGCTGCGCCGGCTCTATGCCGACGTCACGGTGCCCAATTCGATCTGCTTTTCCGAGGATGGGACGATCGCCTATTACACCGACACCAGCACCGGGCTGTTGATGCGCGTCGGCTGCGATCCGGTGACCGGACTGCCGGTTGGCGAACCGAAGGTCTTCGTCGACCACCGTTCGGCCAAGGGCTATATCGATGGTTCGGTGCTCGACCGTGACGGCATATTGTGGAACGCCTGCTGGGGCGGCAGCGTCGTCGAAGCCTATGGACCCGACGGCAAGCTCGTCCGTTCGGTGGCGATGCCGGCGACGCAGCCTTCCTGTCCGGCTTTCGTCGGCAGGAATGCCGACCGGCTGGCGGTCACCTCCGCCTGGTCGGGCAAAAGCGAGAAGCAGCGCCTGCTCGACCCGCAAGCCGGCATGACATTCATGCTCGACATTCCAGTCAATGGTCGCTTCGAGCCACGCGTGCTGATTGGCTAGACCATGATCCCGAAAAGTGGGAACCGGTTTTCGGAAAAGATCATGGTCAACCAGGAAGATGGCGCCGTTGCTGTCGTGCAGGCGTCCGGCTGACGTCGGTTCCGCGAAAGCCGAATGCATTCGCCGTGCGATGCTAGAACGGTTCATCGTTTCGCGGGAACGCTGAAACGCTCTATCTCTTTGTTTTGACGCAATTCCGGACGGAAAACCGTTTCACACTTTTCCTGGAATTGCTTTAGGCAATCGTGCTGCCGGGAAATCGTTTCGATCATGTCAAGCCGCGAGCCGAAGCTGATCCTTGTCTACGAGCCAGAAAAGGCTTGCTTCGATCGGCTGGTCGCCGATAACCACGTGCCGGAGCGTGCCGCCGAAATCGCCTCCTATCTGGCGCAATCGACCGACTTCGCTGCTGAATTCGACGCACTTGCCGCCGCTTGCCTGAAGCGCGGCTTGTCATTTGCCCCGCTGGCGCTCGACGACGCCGCAAGCCTTCTCGGCGGCGAGGACCCGAAGACCACGCTTGTCTGGACGCTGACCGACGGCGTCGCCTATTTCCGCGGCGGCGCGGCACCGGCTCTGGCACGGCTGAATGGCCTCAAGGCGATCGGCGCCGACGATGCGCTGTTCGCGCTCTGTCAGGACAAGTTCCGGTCCGGCGCCGTGCTCGGCGCGCTCGGCTTGCCGGTGCCGCAGGCGGGCCTTGCCCGTGACGGCGCCTGGCTGGTCGCGCCGCCGGCTTCGCCCACCGGCTGGTTCGTCAAGCCGAACCGGCTCGGCGCCAAGATCGGCATCTGGCCAGATTCGCACTGCCACGATCTCGGCCACGCGCTGGAGCTTAGCCGGCGCGTCTTCGCCGCCTATCGCGACGATGTCATCGTCCAGCCCTATGTCGCCGGCCGCAACGCGCGCGCCAGTTTTCTCGGATTGAGGCCGGATACCGGCGTCGAGGCGCTGGGCATCGCCTTTGTCGATTCGGGCGGCGACTTCCAGACCATGCAGGACAGCCTGGCGCTTTACAGCGATGCCGGCGCAGCGGCGAAAGCTTCGGGAAAATATACCGAGCCGGTGCTGCTGCCGGTCGCCGGCAGCCAGCCTGAAGCCGATGCAAGAATCCGTCGCATCGCCGAACGCCTGATGGTCGGGCTTGGCCTGCGGGATGTGTTTTCCATCGATTTCCGGGTCGAAGCCGACGACAGCGTCCACCTCATCGAGTTCGAGGTCTGCCCCGGCCTGCCCTGCTTCGATTTCCGCGATTACTGTCGCCAGCAATGGGGCTTGAGCCTCGCCGACGCGATGGCGGAGGCAGCGGCGAACCGGCTTCTCGCCTAAATCCCCTCGACCAGCACGATTTCGCCCTCGGCCACCTTCTGGCGGATCGCGACGGCGCGCTGGTATTCGGGCGAGTGGTAGCAGTCATGCGCCGCCGCAAGCGACGGAAACTCGATGATCACGTTGCGGTCGCGGCCCGGCCCCTCGGCCTTCTCATGCGCGCCGCCACGCGCCAGGAACTTGGCGCCGAAGCGGTCGAAGGCCGGTTTGGCGGCTGCGACATAGTCCTTGTAGCCTTCCGCATCGCGCACGTCGACGCGAGCGATCCAGTATCCCTTGGGCATGGTATTTCTCCTGGTTTTTGGCCGTGCGCGGACCGATGTTGAAAGTCGCTCCGGTGAGATGGCTGGGGGTGTTTTCGAGTGCCGGAGCGGAGCGCACTTAAAGTACGTGAGCACCGGAAGCGGAGAAAACGCCGTCAGACGGCCGCCGGAGCCAGTTTCGGAATTGGTCCTCAGGCCGAGCGCATTTCATCGAGGATCGCTTCCGCTGCCGCCCGCCTGTCGGCCGCACCGACGATCGGCCGGCCGACGACGAGGTGGCTGGAGCCGTTGCGGATCGCCTGCGCCGGCGTCACCACGCGTTTCTGGTCGCCATGGTCGCTGCCCTTCGGCCGGATTCCCGGCGTCACAACCGCCAGGTCGGGGCCGACGATGCGGCGCACCGCCTCAGCTTCCTCGGCCG
Organism: Mesorhizobium sp. M0898; assembly: GCF_040319695.1. Classification (NCBI taxonomy): domain Bacteria; kingdom Pseudomonadati; phylum Pseudomonadota; class Alphaproteobacteria; order Hyphomicrobiales; family Phyllobacteriaceae; genus Mesorhizobium; species Mesorhizobium sp. M0898. The sequence goes on from NZ_JAMYOE010000023.1 coordinate 60,664, forward strand.
AGCAGACGATGCCGCCCATGCCGGCATGCAGCGCCTGCTCGGAGCGCCTCAGCACCAGTGTATGCGGATCATATTCATAGCCGGCGTCGATCACGTCCTGCTCGTCCATCGAGGTCAGCACGGTGACCCCGAGCAGGCAAAGGTCGCTGCCCCTGGCGGCCTCGACCGCCGCCTTCATCGTCTTCGGATAGGCATGGATCGTCAGCATGCTCATGCCCATCCTGGCGATGTTTTCGACGCCCTTGGCCACGGTGTTGTCGATGTCGAGCAGCTTCATGTCGAGAAAGATCCTGGTGCCCCCGCTGGCCAGCTCGCGGGCGAAGTCGAGCCCGCCGGCAAACGCGAGCTGGTAACCGATCTTGTAGAAGGAGACGATCCCGTCGAGCTCGCGCACCGCTTTCTCGGCTTGCTTCAGCGTCGGCAGGTCGAGGCCGACGATCAGCCTTTCCTGCATCGTGTCGGCATGCGCGGCGTCCGGGATCATGCCTCGATCCGCGTCGACAGCATGCGCGAGGTTTCGATCAGCGTTCGGCATAGGTGCTCCATCGATTGGCGTAGTCTCTCGTCCCTGAACTTGCCCTCGTCGTCGAAGGCGTAGCCGCCCTCCGGCACCGAGCATTCCGGTGTCACCACCTCCATCCGGCAGCGTACCAGAACGGCGCGCAGATGGTTGATGCAGCGTATCCCGCCGAAGGGTCCGTTGGAAGACGAGCAGAGGCCGGCGACCTTGCCGGCAAGCGGCCTGAACGTCCGGCCGCCATCCTTGCGCAGCTGGCTCACCCAGTCGATGCTGTTCTTGAGCAGCGGCGGAATGGAGCCGTTATATTCGGGCGTCGCGATCAGCAGCCCGTCATGGGCGGCGATCATCCGGCCGAGCTTGACGGCGTTTTCGGGAATGCCTTCGTCCTTTTCCAAATCCTGGTCGAGGATCGGCAGCGGATAGTCGGCGAGCGAGATGCGGGTCACCTCGGCGCCCTGCATGGCAAGTTCCTTCTGTGCCACGTCGGCGGTCCTGCCGCTATAGGCGCCGCTGCGCACCGAACCGGCGACGACGAGAATTTTCGGGATCACAGCCATGGGTCCGCCTTGTCACCCGAACGGTATAAGACAAGTGCTATTCAAACCCAACGCTTCAATTCATGCGGCCCCGCGTCGGTAGATCCAAAGCTGCGTCGGCGGAATGTTGCGGATGACGAAATGGAAATGCTCGACCGTATAGTCGCCGCGGCCCGGCGGGATCGGCGACAGCGGCCCGTAAGTCAGCTGCACGATCGGCCGGCCCGCCGGGATACGGTCGAGCAGGCTCTCGACATAGGCGATGCGCTGGGCGACAGGGAAATTGAGCAGCGGCACGCCCGATATCACAGAATCGAAGATCAGGTCGCGCTTGTCGCCGAGCGTCGCGTCGAGATTGAAGGCGTCGCCCTCGATGACGTTGACGCCTGGATAAAGCTGGCGCAGATGGCGCACGAAATCAGTGGAATATTCGACCGCGTAGAGATTCTCAGGCTTAATGCCCTGGGCGAGGATGGCGCGTGTGATGACGCCTGTACCGGGCCCGACCTCGAGCACCGGCAGGCCGGATGTCGGATCGACGATCGAGGCCATCTTGCCTGCGGTGATCGAACTGGTCGGGACGATCGAACCGACCGCCTTCGGCTTGTCGATCCAGCCCTTGAAGAACTTCAGCTCGTCGTCGAACTTTTCCGCCAGCGTCTTTCGCAGTCCGGGACTACGCGTCATTGAAAGTCCTCCTCAACGCTCCCTCGGATGCTACTTAGCAGTTACGAGGTGCAAGACAAGGCGAATCCCCGGATAAGGTGTTGATGACGCTCGGGAAGCGTTTCCAGGGATCAGCTTCAGTGCTCGCCGAACGTCTCGAAAAAGTCTTTCATGCGGGCGAAAAATCCGCTCGACTGAGGCGAATTGTCCTTTGAGGAAAGCTGCTCGAATTCCTCCAGCAATTCGCGCTGACGGCGCGAAAGGTTCTGCGGCGTCTCAACCACGGTCTGGATGTAGAGATCGCCGATATTGGGCTGGCGAAGCACAGGCATGCCCTTGCCCTTGAGGCGGAACTGGCGACCGTTCTGGGTGCCCTCCGGCACCTTCACCTTCGTCTGGGTACCGTCCAGTGTCGTCACCTCGAACGAGCCGCCAAGCGCTGCCGTCGTCATCGAGATCGGCACCTTGCAATAAAGATCGGCCCCGTCGCGCTGGAAGAATTCGTGCGGCTTGACCGCGAGGAAGATGTAGAGATCGCCCGACGGGCCGCCGCGCAGGCCGGCCTCGCCCTCATTGGCCAGCCGGATGCGGGTGCCATCCTCGATGCCGGCAGGGATGTTTACCGACAGCGAGCGCTCCTCGGTGACACGGCCCTGGCCGGCGCATTTCGGGCACGGATCCTTGATGGTCTGGCCGCGCCCCTGGCATTGCGGGCAGGTGCGCTCGATCGAGAAGAAGCCTTGCGTGGCGCGCACCTTGCCGTGGCCGTTGCACATCGAGCAGGTGACGGGCTGGGTGCCAGGCTTGGCGCCGCTGCCCGAGCATTCCGAGCAGGAAATCGAGGCTGGCACCCGAATCTGCGCGGTCTTGCCGGAAAATGCCTCTTCCAGCGTAATTTCCATATTGTAGCGCAGGTCGGCGCCGCGCTCGCGGCCGCCGGACGAGCGGCGCTGGCGCCCGCCCATCATGTCGCCGAAAATGTCTTCGAAAATGTCGGCGAAGCCGCCGGCGCCAAAGCCTTGCGCCCCGCCATTCATACCGCCGTGCTCGAAGGCGGCGTGGCCGAAGCGATCATAGGCGGCGCGCTTCTGCGGGTCCTTCAGTGTCTCGTAGGCTTCGTTGATTTCCTTGAACTTGTGCTCGCAGGCATGGTCGCCTGGGTTGCGGTCGGGATGGAACTGCATGGCGAGCTTGCGAAAAGCGCTCTTGAGCTCCTTCTCGTCGGCGCCCTTTTGCACGCCTAGCGTTTCGTAAAAATCAGCTTTCATGTTTTCCCGCAGTCCGGATAGTCAACGTCTTGAAGCATCGTTGCGTCGTTTGCCGGCACGCTGTTCCGATTTAGGTGTGATGGAGCCGCGATGCCAGTGTCTACGAGGCTTTGTCCGCATTTTTTCGGGCAGCTCAGCGTTTTTCCGGCAAAGGGTTGCAAAAAAGCCCGGCTGTGCGCCGGGCTTTTTCCCTTACCTGTACCGTCAGGCGGTTCAGGCCGACTTCTTCTTCTCGTCGTCTTCGTCGATTTCCTCGAAGTCGGCATCGACGACGTCACTGTCCTTGGCGGCATCAGCCTTGGCGTCGGCCTCGGCGGCTTCCTTCTGTGAAGCCTCGTACATGGCCTGGCCGAGCTTCATCGAGACTTCGGCGAGCGTCTGCGTCTTGGCCTCGATCTCGGTCACATCGTCGCCTTCGGCAGCGGTCTTCAGCGCCGCGATCGCATCGGCAATCGCCGTGCGGTCGGCCTCGGAAACCTTCTCGCCGTATTCCTTCAGAGACTTCTCCGAGGAATGCACCAGCGCCTCGGCCTGGTTGCGGGCCTCGACCAGCGCGCGTCGCTTCTTGTCGGCTTCGGCATTGGCCTCGGCGTCCTTTACCATCTTCTCGATGTCGGCGTCCGAAAGGCCGCCGGACGCCTGGATGCGGATCTGGTGCTCCTTGCCGGTGCCCTTGTCCTTGGCCGAGACGTTGACGATGCCGTTGGCGTCGATGTCGAAGGTGACCTCGATTTGCGGCACGCCGCGCGGCGCAGGCGGGATGCCGACCAGATCGAACTGGCCGAGCGCCTTGTTGTCGGCGGCCATTTCACGCTCGCCCTGGAAGACGCGGATGGTCACCGCCGACTGCGAATCCTCGGCCGTGGAGAACACCTGGCTCTTCTTTGTCGGAATCGTCGTGTTGCGTTCGATCAGCCGCGTGAACACGCCGCCCAGCGTCTCGATGCCGAGCGACAACGGCGTCACGTCGAGCAGCAGCACGTCCTTGACGTCGCCCTGCAGCACGCCGGCCTGGATAGCGGCGCCCAACGCGACGACCTCATCCGGGTTGACGCCCTTGTGCGGCTCCTTGCCGAAGAACTGCTTCACGATCTCCTGGATCTTGGGCATACGGGTCATGCCGCCGACCAGGACGACTTCGTCGATTTCGCCGGCCTTCAGGCCGGCATCCTTGAGTGCCGCCTTGCAAGGATCGATCGTGCGCTGGACGAGATCCTCGACCAGGCTCTCGAACTTCGCCCGCGTCAGCTTCAGCGTCAGGTGCTTGGGGCCGGTAGCATCGGCGGTGATGAAGGGCAGGTTGATCTCGGTCTGCGTGGTGGACGACAGCTCGATCTTGGCCTTTTCAGCCGCTTCCTTGAGGCGCTGAAGGGCGAGCTTGTCGTTCCGCAGGTCGATGCCCTGTTCCTTCTTGAACTCGGCCGCCAGATATTCGACCAGACGCATGTCGAAATCCTCGCCGCCGAGGAAGGTGTCGCCATTGGTCGATTTCACCTCGAACACGCCGTCGCCGATTTCGAGCACCGAAATATCGAACGTGCCGCCGCCAAGGTCATAGACGGCAATCGTCTTGCCTTCCTTCTTGTCCAGTCCATAGGCAAGTGCTGCCGCCGTCGGCTCGTTGATGATGCGCAGCACTTCGAGGCCGGCGATCTTGCCGGCATCCTTGGTCGCCTGGCGCTGGGCGTCGTTGAAATAGGCCGGAACGGTGATGACTGCCTTCTCGACCTTCTCGCCGAGATAGGCCTCCGCCGTTTCCTTCATCTTCTGCAGGATCATCGCCGAGATCTGGCTAGGCGACTGCTTCTTGCCGCCGGCCTCGACCCAGGCGTCGCCATTGTCGCCCTTGACGATCTTGTAGGGGACAAGCTTCTTGTCCTTCTCCGTCACCGGATCGTCGTAGCGGCGGCCGATCAGGCGCTTGACCGCGAAAATGGTGTTCTCAGGATTGGTAACCGCCTGGCGCTTGGCCGGCTGGCCGACGAGGCGCTCGCCGTCGCTGTTGATGGCGACGATGGAAGGGGTCGTGCGGGCGCCTTCCGCATTCTCGATCACCTTGGATTCCTTGCCGTCCATGATGGCGACACAGGAGTTGGTTGTTCCCAGATCGATACCGATTACTTTTGCCATTTCTCTAATCTCTCCGCTAAGCAGGCTCTCAGGACCCGTACAGGCGTTCCGACGAAAGCCCCTGTTCACAAGAAATTCCGCTCCGGCAACCGGCATTCGGCGCTGGACGGCTTGGCGCGTATATAAGAACAGGCTGCGTGGCGCGCAAGCATTCTGCGCAAGGCGTTCACCATTCATCGCGGTTGATCGGATTCGGGACCGGCAGGCCCGTATTTTCCGACGGTGATCCAGCCGGCCCGGCCCCGGCCCATGAACCTTTCCGCCTCGCCCCGCGACTGACGCTCAGGTGCCGCGTGGTGCGGCCCCGGAAAGGAAAGCCCCATGACCACAGATCCAGAGGCTCCATGGTCTCCGGGAACAGCAGGAGCTCAGCGCGACCATCGCCTTCGGGACCGGGTTGATGCGCTGGGCTTTTCGCCGGTTCCGTTGACCCTGCGCGGACGCAGGCGTATCGTGACGTTGAGGAAAGCAGACAATTCGATCAGGGACGAACGTGCCGGAACGCCGCGCCTTGCCCTGATTTGCGCGCCGGGACCGGATGTTTCTCCCATGACCTGTGGGGGGAGATCCATGTCTTGCGACCACGGCGCGTTCGTGCGCTCTCGTGCCGGCCGTTTGCGCCGCGCCATCGAGGCTGCCAGCGGATTGTCGATCCTGGCGCTCGCCGCTGGGCTCTGGCTCGGTGGCTCGGCCCAGGCTCAGGAAACCCGGATCATCTATCCCGGCTCGATGGCAATGACCGGATTCTCCGGCACCATCATTCCCAATTTCGAGGAAGGCCTGCCGCCGGGCGTCGATCCCGTCGACGAAACCTTCATCGACACGGCGCGCGCGACCTTGCGCATCTTCGACGTCTCAAGGCTGGGCGGGCCGGCGTCTGGCCAATTGGTCTTCACCCCGCCACCGTTCGAGGTCACGGCCGGGCTAATCGGCCAGGTGTTCGGCATCACCTACGACGACGGCGTGCGCGACGGCGTTCCATCGGCCATTCCAAACCTCTATGCCGGCGCCACGTCGCTGCACGGCATCCGCATAGTCACGCCAGACGGCGACGCCGACGGCCGGCCGGAGCGGCAGCGCCGCGGCACGGCTGACGCTGTCTTCATGGACGGCCAGTTCGGCACCGAAAACGGCGGCGGCCCCGGAACGATCTGGAAGATCGACGGCATCACCGGCGCCGTCTCGAAATTCGCCGATATCGACGCCAATAGCGGTCCCGGCATCGGCGACGTCACTTTCGACAATATCCACCGCCAGTTCTTCGCCAGCGATCTCGACACCGGCCTCATCCACCGCATCAACGCCAATGGCGCGCTGCTCGACACGTTCGACCACGGCATAGCCGGTCGCCCGGCGCACGGGCTTGCCGCCGTTGCCGACGACGGCTCGGTGATTGACATCCAGGGTGCTGCCTTCGACAGCGAGGACCCCGACAGCTGGGGCTACACGCAGGACGAGCGCCGCGTCTGGTCGGTCGCCTATCGTGGCGGCCGGCTCTATTATTCGGTCGGTGATAAGGCGGAGATCTGGTCAGTGGGCATTGCCGGCGACGGCAGTTTCGCCGGCGACCCGCGCTGGGAACTGACGGTCAAGGCCGACAAGGATTACGCTGTCACCGACATCGCCTTCGACAACAAGGGCTTCATATACCTGGCCCAGCGCGGCCCGGTGGAGAACCGCTACGACTACAGCCAGTTCGCCGATTCCGGCAAGGGTGAGGTCATCCGCCACTGGCGCGAAAATCCGGACGATCCGGCGACGGAATCGGCCTGGGTGGAAGTGCCGCAGGAATATGCGGTCGGCTTCCCGCAAGACAACCGACAGTCGGCCGGCGGCCTTGACCTGCAATATGGCTACGATGCCGAAGGCAATCTCGATACCGGCGTCTGCACCGACACGCTGGTCGATACCGGCGACAAGTTGCGCGACAACCCGGAGCTTGCCGAACAACTCGCAGCTGGCGGGCCGCTCGCCGTGCACGGCGTGCAAATCACGCCGACGGCACTGGTCAAGCCGGCCAACATGCCGCCTTTCGGCTCGTGGTTCGTCGACTTCGACAATTATTTCGAAGACCCGGAAGTCGAAGGCCATGTCGGCGACATCGAGATCTGGCGCCCCTGCGAAGGCCGTGCCGGCTATTATGAGCAGGTGCCGGGCGGCTATCTGCCGCCGTTCTATCCGCCGGACTTTCCGCCTCCCGGCAATCTGCCTCCTTGCCTCGATGTCGAGGATGTCAGGTATTTCTGCACGCCCTCCGGCCTCGAGGCCGATCTCTATCTCCATGACCATGCCGGCTTTGGCGGCGATTCGATCAAGGCTCTGTCCAGGACGCCTGGCGTCGGGGTGGCTTCACCCCTGTCGCATGCACCCGGCGCGCCATTCACGATCGGCATCACCGGCCATTATCCTGGCGATACGGTCGATGTCGGGCTCTGCTTCTACAGGCAGTCCGATAGCGACAAGGGTGGCTACTACCCTTGCTGCAAGATGACCGTGCGGCTCAGAACCCCAGCCGTCAGCTGCGAACCGTGAGGAGGGGAAGATGAGCAATCTTGCACTTTCCCCGCATGCGACGAGCAGCCAATCAACCGGCAGACAATCTATCGTCATGGAGACCATCATGAAACCCCTGTCACTCGCCAGGCGCGGCGCGCGCTGGCTGATGGCGGCCGGTATCGCGGTCGCCATGCTGAGCCCGCTGCAAGGCTTCGCTGAAGACCTTGCTCCGGCCAAGACCAAGCCTGCCGATGCGGGCATCTACACTGCCGTTCCAGATCCCAGGCTCGATTTCGACAATCCTCGCATCGTCAATCCGGAGCCGGGCCGGATCGTGCCCTTCTTCACCAAGAAAGGCACCCAGAGAGGCTGCGACTATGTCGTATACTCGCTGAGCTTTGGCTTGCGCGGCAATCCGCAGGATTTTGCCAGCCCGGACCTCGCCGCCATGCTGAAAAAGGTCAGGCTCGATTTCAGGGACCAGCTCCCGCACGGCCTGCGCATCGTCGGCGTGCATGTGACCGGCGACGGCACCGATGCGTCCGGCGGACCGCTGCCTGGTGCTGCGATCAGCAGTTCGGCTACACCGGACGATACCGCGACGGTGTCCGATTTCCGGATTTCCGCCAGCGATCTCGACGGCATCGGCGCTGCGAACGAGCGCGTCGTCACGTTCCAGATCACCGCCAGGATTGACCATGCGGCGTTTCCGTCGCCGACGACCGTTCACAACCAGGGCGTGGTCAAGGTCAGCCGCGAACGCGGCGCCGGCGTCGAAATCCCGTCGCAGGATCCGGGCAAGCCGGACGACGGCAATTATCTCACGGGTGCAAAGACGTCGATCAAGATCGACGTCACCAGGTGCAACCCGCCGCCTCCACCTCCCGGCAAGGAATGCTTCAAGGTGGAGCGCGGCACGGTCGATTGCGTGCCCGGCGGCGGCGCCTTCATCTACCACATGCCGGTCGGCCCAGAGATGGCTGGCAAATGGGTGCAGCTTTCGACGACGACACCCGGCATCACCATCATTCCCGACACGCAATTGGTGCCGGCCGGCGGCGGTGTGCTCAATTGGAAGATCGTCGGCGCTTCACCCGGCGACGTCATCCACATCATCGTCACCGGTATCGAAACCTATGCCGGCCCGAGGGAGGGCTGGGACCTGTGCTGTACGCAAACTGTCGATATCGTCATCCCGCGTGATCAGCGCTGCCCACCGAAGGACAAGGAACCGGATCTGAAAGTCGAAAAGCGCGCCGACGTGCAACGTTGCACGATGGGCGGCGGCTGCGACTTCACCATCAGGGTCACCAATGTCGGCGATGCACCCTACCACGGCAAGATCGTGCTCAACGAAGTCACCCTGCCGGCCGGCTCCACCCTCGATTCAGGGCCGAACCCGCCTTGGGTCTGCGCGCCTGGAACCACCCCGATGATTTGCACTCATCCGGTGACCACGCTCAATCCGGGTGCCTCTGTCGACCTCAAGCTCGGCTTCAAGCCGGCCGCAGGCTGGCGAGGCAGCGCCTTGCGCAACTGCGCCACTTACAATTACGGCGCCAGCGGCAAGCCGCTTTTCGGCAGCCAGCAAAACGATCGCGGCTGTGCTTCGATCCCGGTCTGCCGGCGTGGCGATCGTGACCGCAACTGCCGGCCGCCGGTGGAGAAGAAGGTCGACCTGATCCTGAAGAAGCGCGCCCGCACCGAATTCTGTTCGGCCGATGGCGTCTGCACCTTCGTGGTCGACATAATCAACAATGGCAGCGTCCCCTATAATGGGCCGCTGACGGTCGTCGACACCTATCCGGGCGGCGTGCCGGCATCCTCGACCTTCGGCCCGACGCCGCCATGGACATGCGGACCGAACGGCCCCGGCCAGTTCCGCTGCGACAATGCCGGCATCGTGCTGTTGCCTGGCGCCTCGACGCCGATCTTCGTCAGGGCGGTGATGCCGGCCAACTACCGGCCCGACAGTGTCGAGAACTGCGCCGAGGTGAAGGCTATTCCCGGTGAGAACGACATCACCAACAACAGGGCCTGCACCAAGGAACGCATCCGTCATCCGAATGCCGGCCAGCCGGCCCTGCGCATCACCAAGGTTTGCAATGGTTCGCTGGCCGGTGCTGCGGTCGTTTCCTGCCGCATTACCGTCATCAGCCTCGGCACCACTGCCCCGACCGGTCCGGTACGGGTCAACGATGCCGCGACGCTGATAGCCGGCGGAGCGCCGGTCCAGATCCAGACCGTCACCCCAGACGGCGCGGAATGGACTTGCGGACCGGTTCCGGCCAATGCGCTGTCGTGCCAGCTTGCCGGCGCCGTCATGACGCCTGGAACCAGCCGCCATTTCGACGTGACGGTTGCCGCGAACGGCGAATTCGAGAACTGCGCACGCGGCTCCTACGGCCCGGCTCCGGGAGACGACATCGTCTATCCGATCGGCCAGGCCTGCGCCAAGGGCGGCGGCGCCTCGACCATCCGCGTCGAGAAGACCGGCGATGCCGAGTGCAAGCCCGGCCAGCCCTGCTCGTTCGAGATCGCCATCACGAACGATGGCGCGAGCGCCTTCTCCGGTCCGGTTCGCCTCGGCGATGCGATCGGCGTCGAAGGCCTCGGCCGGCTGGAAGGCGTTGCGATTACCTCGATCGATCCGCCCTTCGGCTGCTCGCCGGAGCCGGCAATCTTGCCTCTGTCCTGCATCGCCCAACTCACGCTCGGCGCCGGGGAAAGCCACGTGCACACGGTGACCGTGATCATTCCGGACGATGGCCGTCTGGCCAATCTGCAGGGCACTGTCAACGGCCAGAACTGTGTCGGCGTGCTGTCCCCGAACACGCCGGTGCAAGGCGGTGGCGACGTGCTGTCCCGCGGTGCGGCCGACGTGCAGGGTGATCGCGGCAAGGCCTATGCCTGCCATCCCTTCACCATCAGGAATGAGGTGAAGAAGGAATGCTCGCAAGGCTTCGTCATGAACGACGCCGGCAACTGCGTCTGCCCGCCCGGCACGACCTTCCGCAATGGCCAATGCTCTTCCGGGGGCGGCACGGTCATCGTGCCGAAGCCAAAACCTTGCGTTCTGCTCAAAGGCCAGATCCGTACCGAAGACGGACGCTGCGTCTGTCCGCGCGGAACCGAGCTGGAGAACGGCGCTTGCGTGGGCAGCAAGCCGCAGCCCGAGCAGTGCACCGTCCGTGGCCAGATCCACGACGCTGCCGGCGATTGCGTCTGCCCGCGGGGCACCGAAGTCAAAGGCAATGCCTGCCGGCCAATCCAGCCGAAACCCGAGCAGTGCACCATTCGGGGCCAGATCCATAACGCCGCAGGCGATTGCGTCTGCCCGCGGGGCACGGAAGTCAGGGGCAATGTCTGCCGGCCAATCCAGCCGAAACCCGAGCAGTGCACCATTCGGGGCCAGATCCATAACGCCGCTGGCGATTGCGTCTGCCCGCGGGGTACGGAAGTCAGGGGCAATGTCTGCCGGCCAATCCAGCCGAAGCCGGAGCAGTGCACCATCCGCGGCCAGATCCACGACGCCGGAGGCGATTGCGTCTGCCCAAAAGGCACGGAAGTGCAAGGCAATGCCTGCAGGCGCAAGAAGCCTGTTGTGGTGGAGTGCTCGATACCTGGTCAGATCCACAACAAGCGTGGCGTCTGCGTCTGCCCGCGTGGGACAGAGCTGCGCGACGGCGCCTGCCGCAAACCGCGGCTGGAGTGCGCACCGGGCGCGCGGCCGATTAATGGCCAGTGCCAGCCGATCCGCAAACCGAGCCTGCTGCTGAATCCAGATGTTCTTCAGCAGCTGCCAAGGCGCAAGCCGCAGCTCGAGCAATAGGATCGCACGCGAACTTCAAAACGGTGATCATTCGATCAAGAAAACCCCGCCGGAGCGATCCGGCGGGTTTTTCTTTGGCTGGCAGATGAAAGAGCAGCGAAAACCTGAAGCCGTGGCATCAGCGGAAGGACAAACCGGCTTCCACTTTCCGGACTCGACTCATGGTCTAGGCAGGCGATACAGAGGGGCCGTAAACCGAGGCGTTCGGGAAGACCGCGTCATGAGCAAAAAAACCCTGATCGCGCCATCGGTGCTGGCTTCCGATTTCTCGAAGCTCGGCGACGAGGTCGAGGCGGTGGCGGCCGCCGGCGCCGACTGGATCCATCTCGACGTCATGGACGGGCATTTCGTCCCCAACATCACCTTCGGGCCGCCGGTGATCAAGGCGATCCGCAACCGCACCAAGGCCTTCTTCGACTGCCATCTGATGATCGCCCCCGCCGACCCCTATCTGGCCGCCTTCGCCGAGGCCGGCTGCGACGGCATCACGGTGCACGCCGAAGCCGGGCCGCATCTCGACCGCTCGCTGCAGACGATCAAAAACCTTGGCAAGAAGGCCGGTGTGTCGCTCAACCCGGCGACACCGGAGACGATGATCGAATACGTGCTCGACCGGCTCGATCTGATCCTGATCATGACGGTCAATCCGGGCTTCGGCGGTCAGGCCTTCATTCCGGCGGTCGTAGACAAGGTGAAGCGGGTGAAGGCGCTGATCGGTGACAGGCCGATCCGGATCGAGATCGACGGCGGCATTTCGCCGGAAACTGCGCCCCTGGTCACCGCCGCCGGCGCCAGCGTGCTGGTCGCCGGTGCGGCCATTTTCAAGGGCGGCAGCGTCGCAGCCTATCGGGCAAACATCGAGGCAATCAGGGCAGCGGCGGACAAGGCGGCCGGCTGACCGCCGCCGTTCGGCCGGAGACAGCCGCTCGGGGGGACTTTTGAGCAACCATCTGTTCGATGCTTTCCGTGCCCGGATGCCCACGCCCGGACGCCTTTTGATGGAGGCAGAGGACGGGCGGTCGATCAGCTATGGCGAAATGCTGGCGCGCTCCGCTCAACTGGCACATGTGCTGTCGCAGCTGGGCGTCGAAGCCGGCGACCGCGTCGCCGTTCAGGTCGAGAAGAGCCCGGAGGCCATTTTCCTCTATCTCGCCTGTCTGCGTGCCGGCGCGATCTTCCTGCCGCTCAACACTGCCTATACGCTGACCGAGCTCGACTATTTCTTCAGGGATGCCGAGCCGCGACTGATCGTCTGCGACCCGGCGCGAGTGACCGAGATCGGCGCTTTGGCGCAGGCCTCGGGCGCTGCGATCGCGACACTCGGCAACAAGGGCGAGGGTTCGTTGACCGATCGCGCCTCTGAGGCGGCCATGGACTTCCACGACGTGGCGCGCGGACCGGACGACCTTGCTGCGATCCTCTACACATCCGGCACCACCGGCCGTTCGAAAGGCGCCATGCTCAGCCACGAAAACCTCGCCTCGAATGCGCGGGTGCTGGTCGACCTCTGGCGCTTCACTGCCGCAGACGTGCTGATTCACGCGCTGCCGGTTTTCCACACGCATGGCCTTTTCGTCGCCACCAATGTCGTCCTGATGGCCGGCGCCTCGATGCTGTTCGAAACCAAATTCGACCCAGCCCGCATCGTCTCGCTGCTGCCGCGCGCCACCGTGCTGATGGGCGTGCCGACATTCTACGTCCGCCTGCTGCAGCAGGACGGTTTGAACCGGCAAGCGGCGAAAAACATCCGCCTGTTCATTTCCGGCTCGGCGCCGCTTTTGGCCGAGACGCACAGAGCCTGGCGAGAGCGCACCGGCCACGCCATCCTCGAGCGCTACGGCATGACCGAGACCAACATGAACACGTCGAATCCTTATGATGGCGAGCGGCGTGCCGGCACGGTCGGGTTTCCCCTGACCGGCGTTTCCCTGCGCATCACCGACCCCGAGAGCGGCGAAACACTTGCCAAGGGCGATGTCGGAATGATCGAGGTGAGGGGTCCCAATGTCTTTTGCGGCTACTGGCGCATGCCGGAAAAGACCAAAGCGGAGTTCCGTGACGACGGTTTCTTCATCACCGGCGATCTCGGGCTGATCGATGCCGACGGCTATGTCCACATCGTCGGCCGCGGCAAGGACCTGATCATTTCCGGCGGCTACAACATCTATCCAAAGGAAGTCGAGAGCGAGATCGACGCGCTGCCGGGCGTCGTCGAAAGCGCTGTCATCGGCGTTGCCCATCCGGATTTCGGCGAAGGCGTCACCGCTGTCGTGGTGAGGGCGCCAGGCTCGACCATCAGCGCCGCAGCGATCGTCGAGGCCATCGCCGGGCACCTCGCCAGGTACAAGCATCCGAAACGGGTGATCTTCGTCGACGAACTGCCGCGCAACACGATGGGCAAGGTGCAGAAGAACCTGCTGCGCGAAGCCTACAAGGACCTCTATACGTCCAAAGCCGGCTAACCCTGACAAGCAGGGCTGCCTGCAAAAACCCTGGCACCATCGATCCAGACGCTTTTAATGTCCAGATCGTCCGACAGCGAAACGATGTTGGCCGCGGTACCGTTGGCGAAGCGCCCGAGCCGGTGCGACTGGCCGATCGCCTGCGCCGGATAGAGCGAGGCCATGCGCAAGGCTTCGTCGAGGTCGAGGCCGACGACGCGGTGCATGAAGCGCACTGCGGAAATCATGTCGAGATCCGCGCCCGCCAGCGTGCCGTCGGCAAGTGTCAGCCTGCCATCCTTGCGGTGGATGGTGCGGCCGTTCAGCGTGAACGAGGTCATGTCGGTGCCGATCGTCGCCATGGCATCGGTAACGAGCAGGATCTTGCCCGGCCCCTGCTTGGCGCGCAAGGCGATGGCCATGGTGGCCGGATCGACATGGATACCGTCGGCGATGATGCCGGCATAGAATGTGCCTGTATCGATTGCGGCGCCCGCCAGCCCCGGCTCGCGATTGCCGATCTGGCTCATCGCATTGAACAGATGGGTGACCACCGTTGCGCCGGCCTCGGCAAAGGCGCGAGCCGTGGCATAGCCGGTATCGGAATGGCCGATGCTGACGACAATGCCGGCCTTGCTAAGCGCCGACACCTGGCTGGGCTCGACGGATTCGGGCGCCACCGTCGTCAGCAGCACGGGCAGGTTTTTCCGTGCGGCGATCAGCATCGTCTGGTCGGAGTCTAGCATCGGCCGGATCAAAGCCGGGTCATGTGCGCCCTTGCGGGCGATCGACAGATGCGGCCCTTCGAGGTGCAGGCCCAGGAACCCCGGCACCTTCCTCCGTGCCGCCTCGGCTCCGGCCGCAACCGCCGCGGCGGTGATCTCGGACGTGTCGGTGATCAGCGTCGGCAACAGCGCCGCCGTGCCGAAGGGTGCGTGCGCCCGGCAGATGGTCTCGATCGAGGCGACGTCCGGATGGTCGTTGAGCATGACGCCGCCGCCGCCATTGACCTGCAGATCGACGAATCCAGGCGCCAGCATGCCGCCGCCGGTCTCGATATGCGCAACATTGGATGGAATGGCACCGGCGGCAACAATGGCCTCGACGAGGCCGTCGCGCACGACAAGCGCCGCATTGTCGTGCCAGTCGTCGCCATCGAAAATCCGGGCGCCAGTCAGGGCAAAACGGTCGCTCATAGGGTTTCCGTTACCTTGCGCAGATTGGGCGGCGTGTCGGGGTCGAGGCCGCGATGGCGGGCAAAAGCCTCGACGAAACCATAGAACGACACGATCAGCGTCAGCGGGTCGGTCAGCGGATGACCGGTTGCGACATGCGGCAGGCGCTGAGCGCTCTTTGCCTTGTTCGACGTCACAAAGACGGCAGCGCCCTTGCCGGCCAGGCTGTCGGCGGCATCGGCCACCGATGGCTCGGACGCATCGCGAGCAGCCAGCGCCAGCACCGGGAAACCGGGACCGACCAGCGCCAGCGGGCCGTGCATGACCTCGGCGGCACTATAGGCTTCCGCATGCATGGCGCAGGTTTCCTTGAATTTCAGCGCCGCCTCGTTGGCGATCGCCGCCGACGGGCCGCGACCGAGAATGAACAGCGACTTTTGCGTCTCCAGCGCCCCGGCCAGCGCCATCCAGTCGCAGGCGATCGCCTTGCGAAAATGCTCCGGCAAGCGCGCGAGCGCCACCAGGAGTTTCTCGTCGCCGGTGCAATGCGCCATCAAGGCGAGTCCTGCGACGGCTGAATTGACGAAGGTCTTCGTCGCCGCGACGCTGCGCTCCGGTCCGGCCAGGATGTCGATCGCGTAGTCCGAAGCCCGCGCCAGCGGCGAATCGGCGGTGTTGGTGATGGCGACGGTCAGCGAACCGCCGGTCCTCGCCGCTTGCGCCATTGCAACGATGTCCGGGCTCTTGCCGGACTGCGAGATCGCCAGGCAGGCCGAGCCGCCCAGCTTCAGCTTGGCGCCATAGATCGAGGCGATCGACGGGCCGACCGATGCAACCGCCAGCCCGGCGGTCAACTCCACGGCATATTTCATGAAGGTCGCGGCATGGTCGGACGAGCCGCGCGCCACTGTGACGACGAAATTCGGGTCGCGCTCGCGAATGCCGCGTCCAGCTTCCGTCAGCACCGCGGCCGAGCCATCGAGCAGACGGGCGGTGGCCTCCGGGATCTCCTCGATCTCGCGCCGCATATGGGTCGTTGTCGCGGTCATGGCCGGCCCTCTTCGCCCGGCCCGCTCAGCCGGAGTTCGGCGACAAAATCATAGGCGTCGCCCCTGTAGATGGAGCGGGTAAACTCGATCACCTTGCCGCTCGCCAGATAGGAGATACGCTCGATGTGCAGGCCGGCAATGCCCGGCGGTACTTCCAGCAGCTGTGCGTCGCTATCGCCGAGATTGGTGGCGGAAATGCGCTGCACCGCCCGCACCGGCCTGTTGCCGGTCTTTTCCAACGCGGCGTAGAGCGACGAACCAATCGCCGCCGGATCGGGCAGCACGCTTGTCGATAGCGAGGCGCGCTCGATCGCCAGCGGCGTGTCGTTGGCGATACGAAGGCGCGCCACGCGCGCCACCAATTCGTTCGACGCCAGGCCGAGCACCATCATCTCGTCGGGCGACGGCGGATAGAGGCCGCGGTCGAGCCAAGCCGAACGCACCGCCATGCCGCGCCGTGCCATGTCCTCGGTAAACGAGGTCAGCATCGACAGCGACTGCTCGACGCGCTCCATACGTGGCGCAACGAAGGTACCGGAACCATGGCGCTGGACGAGGATGCCGCCCTTGACCAGGTCCTGCACCGCCTTGCGCACGGTGACGCGCGAAATGTCGGCCTTGCTAGCGATGTCGCGCTCGGAAGGCAGCGCATCGCCAGGTCCGATCAGCCCGCGTTTGACCGCATCCTCGATACTCTTCCTGAGCTGCAGATAGAGCGGCGCGCCACTCTGCGACGATTGTTTCAGCGCCGCGAATATCTGGTCGGCGGCCTCACTCATCGAGCTGCCTCCGCCGTGTTTGCGAAAATCCGAGCCGCCATCTGAACCGCGCCGCCCAGCGCGTCGTCGAGCGGCGGTTTCAGCAGCGCCCGGTAGCGGGCCGACAGGCGCGGCGCGTAAAGCGGCGCCAACCCGCCGAGCAGGCAGAGCGGATCGCCGCCGCCCAGGTCGAGCACGCCAAGCGCTGCTTCGACATCGGCGACCGCCTTGTCGAGGATCCAGATAGCGACGACGTCGCCTTTTTCGGCATGTTCGAACACCTTGGGCGCGAAGCCGCCGAAATCGCCGGGCTTGGCGTTGGTGGTGAATTCGACCAGATCCTCGGGATTGTTACGGAAGATGGCGAGCATGGTCTCCGTCAGCGGCGATCCCTGGCGGATGCCGTCATAGGCGAGCAGCGTCTGCTCGAGCAGGTCGCGGCCGATACGGGCGCCGCTGCCCTGGTCGCCGACCTGGAACCCCCAGCCGCCGATGGCGCGCGACTTGCCTTGTTTGCGTGCCATATAGGCGGTGCCCGTGCCGAGTATGGCCATGGCGCCGTCGCCGGAGCCAACCGCGCCTTCCAGCGCGATCTCGGCGTCGGTCTCGACACGGCTGATGCGAAACGGCAGGATCGCTTCGAGCTGCTGCCGGTAGGTGCCGACATTGGCGCCGGCAAGACCGAGAACGGCCGGAGTTTGCGGGATCAGTGCGGGATCCTTGCCCGCGGCGACAAAGGCCTGCTGCGCTGCGTCGACGATGTTCGTCCTGGCGCCGGTGAGATCGGTTCGGATGTTGGCGGCACCGCTTTTGGCGCGGCCGAGGACGATGCCGTCGGCCGTTGCAAGGGCCGCCCTGCAGCTGGTGCCGCCGCCATCGATGCCGAGCACGAATTTCACGCGATTTCTCCTCCGGGCGGATAATACCAATAAAATACCAATAGCCAAGGATTAATTTCCGTTTCAAAAAAGTTAAGGCGTAGTTTGTTGGAAAATCAGCCAATTTCGTTCGCAAGCCTGCACTGCCGCAAGGATTTCATTAATGCGTGTGGACAAGTGGTATTTTTTTGGTATGGTTTTCTCGATTGGAGGAAAGCGGATGGCCGAAACGCGCACCGAAGCGCTTCACCAGAATGCCGAGGGACTGGATATCCAGGCCCCGGAAGCCGTCCTTTCCTCTTTGGCCAACGCACAGATCGAGGCCGCCAAGGCCGTGCACGGCGCCATTCCTGCCATTGCTGCGGCAGCCGAAATCATCGCAAGCAGACTGAAAAGCGGCGGCAAGCTCGCCTATGCGGCTGCCGGCAGTTCGGGCCTGATGGCACTGGCCGACGCACTTGAGCTGCCGGGCACTTTCGGCATCCAACGCGACCGCATCGCCATCCTGATCGCCGGCGGCGACGAGGCCTTCAAGACACTGGCCGGCGGGCCGGAGGACGACACCGAGGAAGCTTCGGCAGCAGTTGCCGCCGCCCGCATCGGCAAGGGCGACTGCCTGATCGCCGTCTCGGCCAGCGGCTCGACACCTTATGCAGTCAGGGCGATCGAGGACGCCAGGCGCCGCGGTGCGGCGACCATTGCCATCGCCAACAACAGGGATGCGCCGCTGTTGCGGCTGGCCGACATCGCCATCCTGCTCGAAACGCCGCCGGAGCTGATTGCCGGCTCAACGCGCATGGGCGCAGGCACCGCCCAGAAGATCGCGCTCAACATGCTGTCGACGCTCGCCGCCATCCATCTCGGCCATGTCCATGACGGCTACATGGTCAACCTCATGGCCGACAACATCAAGCTGCGCGACCGCGCCGCACGCATCGTCGCCGCCGTCAGCGGGCGCGACAAGGACGAGGCGGCGCGCCTGCTCGAAAGGAGCGGCGGCGTCGTCAAGACCGCTATTCTGCTCGCCGCCGGCGCCGCCAGCGCCGATGCAGCCGAGAAGATATTGGAAGGGACTGGCCACAAGCTGCGGCCGGCCCTTTCCGCGATCGAGGGGAGCAAGGGGCGCAATGCCTCTGTTCTCATCAAAACCGAACCTGAAAAAGGTCAACAGGGAGACTGAGCATGACAACGAAGCTACTGACGGCACTTCTTCTCGGCACCAGCATTCTCGGCTCCGCCGGGGTGGCTTATGCCGACGACGTAACGCTCAACATCGAAAGCTGGCGCGGCGACGACCTTGCCATCTGGAAGGACAAGCTGATCCCGGCCTTCGAAGCCAAGAACCCGGGCATCAAGGTGGTGTTCGCGCCGTCGGCGCCGACCGAATATGACGCCGCCCTCGGCGCCAAGCTCGCCGCCGGCTCGGCCGGCGACCTGATCACCTGCCGCCCGTTCGACAAGTCGCTGGAACTCTTCAAGAAGGGCAACCTCGCCGACATCTCGACCCTGCCCGGCATGGAGAACTTCTCCGACGTCGCCAAGGCCGCCTGGCAGACCGACGACGGCAAGTCGAGTTTCTGCGTGCCGATGGCCTCCGTCATCCATGGCTTCATCTACAACAAGGACGCCTTCGACAAGCTCGGCATCAAGGTGCCGGAGACGCGCGACGAATTCTTCGCCGCGCTCGACAAGATCAAGGCCGACGGCACTTACATCCCGATGGCGATGGGCACCAAGGACCTCTGGGAAGCGGCGACCATGGGCTACCAGAACATCGGCCCCAACTACTGGAAGGGCGAGGAAGGCCGCCTGGCGCTGATCAAGGGCGAGCAGAAGCTGACCGATCCGCAGTGGGTCGAGCCCTTCAAGGAACTGGCCAAGTGGAAGGACTACCTCGGCGACGGCTTCGAGGCGCAGACCTATCCGGACAGCCAGAACCTGTTCACGCTCGGTCGCGCCGCCATCTACCCGGCCGGCTCGTGGGAGATCGGCCTGTTCAACACGCAGGCGCAGTTCAAGATGGGCGCCTTCCCGCCGCCGGTGCAGAAGGCCGGCGACACCTGCTACATCTCCGACCACACCGACATCGGCATGGGCCTCAATGCGGCCTCGAAGAACGCGGATGCGGCCAAGACCTTCCTGTCCTGGGTGGCCTCGCCGGATTTCGCCACCATCTACGCCAACGCGCTGCCGGGCTTCTTCAGCCTGAACAACACCCCGGTGAAGATGGAAGACCCGCTGGCCCAGGAATTCGTCTCCTGGCGCGGCAAGTGCAAGTCGACGATCCGCTCGACCTACCAGATCCTGTCGCGCGGCACGCCGAACCTCGAAAACGAGACGTGGGTTGAATCGGCCAACGTCATCAACGGCACCGACACGCCGGAAGCTGCCGCCAAGAAGCTGCAGGACGGCCTCGACAGCTGGTACAAGCCGGCGAAGTAAAGCGCGGCGAAGCGTTGTCTCCCCCCTCGAGGGGGAGATGTCGCCGAAGGCGACAGAGGGGGTCGGTCGAGGCAGACTGCGGCTTGATCGCTGCTGGAAAAGCACGGTCGAACGACGATGGCGTGCTCCTCTGCCGACCCCACCCGCCTCGCTTTGCGAGGTACCCTCCCCTCGAGGGGGAGGGAGGCGCCGCGCCCTTTGGCGGCAATAGCAAGACCTGATCGGCGGGGACCGAACGCATGGCCGCAGCACCGAAAAGACCGTTCCGTTGGCATATCGGCGTTTTCCTGGCGCCGGCGCTGCTGGTCTATACGGCGATCATGATCCTGCCGCTGGCCGGCACGCTGCAGCTGTCGCTGTTCCGCAACATCAACCAGTCGCAGGTCTTCGTCGGACTGGAAAATTTCCGCATGCTGTTCGGTGATCCCAACTGGTCGGTCAATTTCTGGAACGCGCTCAGGAACAATGTCTGGTTCTTCATCATCCACATGCTGGTGCAGAACCCGATCGGCGTCCTTTTGGCCGCACTTCTGTCCAGCCCCAGGCTACGGTTTTCCGCCTTCTACCGCACGGCGATCTTCGTGCCGACGATCCTGTCTTTCGTCATCGTCGGCTTCGCCTGGAAGCTGATCCTGTCGCCGCTATGGGGCGTGGCGCCGCATATGATGGACCTTGTCGGCCTGAAAAGCCTGTTCACGCCCTGGCTCGGCAAGGCGCAATATGCGCTGACCGCGCTCAGCCTGATCTCGGTGTGGCAGTTCGTCGGCATCCCGATGATGCTGATCTATGCGGCACTGCTGTCCGTTCCCGAAGAGGTGATCGAAGCGGCCGAATGCGACGGCATCACTGGGATGGCGCAGTTCTGGAAGATCAAGCTGCCGCTCATCCTGCCGTCGATCGGCATCATCTCGATCCTGACCTTCGTCGGCAACTTCAACGCTTTCGACCTGATCTACACCGCGCAAGGCGCGCTGGCCGGGCCGAACTATTCAACGGATATTCTCGGCACCTTCCTCTACCGCGCCTTCTTCGGTTTCCAGCTGCAGGTCGGCGATCCCAACATGGGCGCGGCGATCGCCACGATGATGTTCCTGATCATCCTCGGCGGCGTCTGCGTCTATCTGTTCCTCGTACAGACGCGCTTGCGTCGCTACCAGTTTTAGGGGAGCGCGACCATGAGCACCGCAACCCGCTCGCTGCCCCGCACCATCGGCGCGCATGCGATCCTTCTGACCTACACCGCAATCGCGCTTTTTCCGGTCATCCTCGTGATCATGAATTCGTTCAAATCGCGCGCAGGGATTTTCGGCGCGCCGCTGACGCCGCCGACGCCAGGGACCTTCGACCTGATCGGCTACACCACGGTGATCGGCCAGGGCGACTTCATCCACTATTTCCAGAACAGCCTTGTCGTCACCGTCGCCTCGCTGTTCTTCGTGCTTTTGTTCGGCGCCATGGCTGCCTTCGCGCTGTCGGAATACCGCTTCCGCGGCAATTCGCTGATGGGGCTCTATCTGGCGCTCGGCATCATGATCCCGATCCGCCTCGGCACCGTCGCCATCCTGCAGCTGATGGTGGCGAGCGGGCTGGTCAACACGCTGACGGCGCTGATCCTGGTCTACACGGCGCAGGGCCTGCCGCTTGCCGTCTTCATCCTGTCGGAATTCATGAAGCAGGTCTCCGACGACCTGAAGAACGCCGGCCGCATCGACGGGCTATCGGAATACACCATCTTCTTCCGCCTGGTGTTGCCGCTGGTCAGGCCATCTATGGCAACGGTCGCCGTCTTCACCATGATCCCGATCTGGAACGATCTGTGGTTCCCGCTGATCCTGGCGCCGTCGGAGGAAACCAAGACGGTGACGCTCGGCGCGCAACTGTTCCTCGGCCAGTTCGTCACCAACTGGAATGCCATCCTGGCGGCACTGTCGCTGGCGATCATGCCGGTGCTGATCCTCTACGTCATCTTCTCGCGGCAGCTGATCCGCGGCATCACTTCGGGAGCGGTCAAGTGAGTGAGGGTCGGGACGCGATCAGTCGAGGCCTCACCGAGTCGGCAATCCGCCACAGATTCCGCGGCGTTCGCAAAACAAACTATTATCGCGAATGGCCGGAAACGGTCTGTCTGCTTAACCTTCAGAAGTCTGCCTGGGGACCGCAGTTCTATCTCAATGCAGCTGTCTGGCTGACTCGGTTCGGGATCGAGCGTCGACCGAAGGAATACAACTGTCATATCGTCTGGCGTGTCAACTCCCTGATGGTTAGCGAGCAATCCAAGGCATTCACCGAGGCGCTGGATCTGGATCGTCCGTTGCCGGACGACCGGAGGTCTTCTCTGATCAAAGAGGGAGTCGATACATACGGGTTCGGACTTCTGGCACGTTGTGAAAGCGAAAAGGCTGCTCTGCAGATCGCCAGTGAGTATGGATCGAGTATTAGGATGGACCTGAAAGCCCGCGCTCTACTAAAGGCAAACTGAAATGGACCAACCCCTTCGCGTTGTCATCGCCGGCCTCGGCAATATGGGGCGCAGCCATGCGTTGGCGTATCACACCAATCCGGGATTCCAGATCGCCGCGCTGGTCAACCGCTCCGATGTGCCGCTGCCGGAAGGGCTTTCGACCTACGCCATCCGGCGTTCCTTCGACGAGGCACTACGCGACGAAAAGCCCGATGTCGCCTGCATCGCTACCTATTCCGACAGCCATGCCGACTATGCGGTCAGTGCATTCGAGGCCGGCTGCCATGTCTTCGTCGAAAAGCCGCTGGCAACGACGGTCGCCGATGCAAAGCGCGTGGTCGCGGCAGCCAAGGCCAACGGCAAAAAACTGGTGATCGGCTACATCCTGCGCCATCACCCGTCCTGGATCCGGCTGATCGCCGAGGCGCGCAAGCTCGGCGGCCCTTACGTGTTCCGCATGAACCTCAACCAGCAATCCTCCGGACATACCTGGGAGACGCACAAGCAGTTGATGCAGACGACGTCGCCGATCGTCGATTGCGGCGTGCATTATCTCGACGTGATGCTGCAGATCACCGACGCCAGGCCAGTCGAGGTGCGCGGTATGGGGCTGAGGCTGAGCGACGAGATCGCGCCGTCAATGTACAATTACGGTCATCTGCAGGTGCTGTTCGGCGACGGTTCGGTCGGCTGGTACGAGGCCGGCTGGGGGCCGATGATTTCGGAGACGGCTTTCTTCGTCAAGGACGTGATCTCGCCCAATGGCTGCGTGTCGATCGTCATGAAGGAGGGTGTCAGGTCCGACGACATCGACACCCACACCAAGACCTCGACCATCCGCCTGCACAGCGCGGCGACCGGAGCCGACGGCAAATTCGCCAAACCGGACGAAATGCTGTCGATGGAAGGCGAGCCCGGCCATCAGGACCTCTGCGACCTGGAACAGGCGTTTGTGCTGAAGGCGATCCGCGAGGATCTGGACTTGACCCGCCACATGGACGACGCGGTGAAGTCGCTCGCCGTCTGCTTGGCCGCAGACGAGAGCGTGCGCAGCGGCCTCGCCGTGAAACTCTAGAACAGGGACGACGCCGTGGGCTCGCTGAATATCGAGAATGTCAAAAAGGCCTTCGGGCCGGTCGAGGTGCTGAAGGGCATCAACCTCGAGGTGACGGATGGCGAGTTCGTCGTCTTCGTCGGTCCATCCGGTTGCGGGAAGTCGACGCTGCTCAGGGTCATTGCCGGGCTGGAGGACTCGACCTCGGGCCGCGTGGTGATCGACGGTGCGGACGTCTCCGCAACGCCGCCGGCCAAGCGCGGTATCGCCATGGTGTTCCAGACCTATGCGCTCTATCCGCATCTGACTGTGAAGAACAATATGGGCCTCGGCCTCAAGCAGGCGGGCACGCCGGCAGCCGAGATCGACCGCCGCATCGGCATCGCTTCCTCGATGCTGTCGCTGGAGCCCTACCTCTCGAGGCGGCCGGCCGAGTTGTCCGGCGGCCAGCGCCAGCGCGTCGCCATCGGCCGCGCCGTGGTGCGTGAGCCCAAGCTTTTTCTGTTCGACGAGCCGCTGTCGAACCTCGACGCCGCACTGCGCGTCAACACCAGGCTGGAGATCGCGCAATTGCATCGCCGGCTGAAGGCCACGATGATCTATGTCACCCACGACCAGGTCGAGGCGATGACGCTGGCCGACAAGATCGTCGTGCTGAACGCGGGAAAGATCGAGCAGATCGGCGGACCGATGGAGCTTTACAATTCGCCGGCAAATGAATTCGTCGCCGGCTTCATCGGCTCACCGAAGATGAACTTCGTCGACGGCGCCAGGCTTGGCGAGACGGCCAAGACCATCGGCGTCCGTCCCGAACATCTGACCGTCGATCCCAAATCCGGCGCCTGGAAAGGCACGGTCGTCCATGCCGAGCACCTTGGCGCCGACACCAATCTCTATCTCGACTGCGAGAAGGCCGGCTTGATCACAGTGCGCATCTTCGGCGTCTATAACGCTGAACCGGGTGCCACGCTCTATGCGACGCCGGATCCGGCAAAGACATACCGGTTTGGAGCCGATGGGAAGGTGCTGAAGTAGCGCAGGCGCCGACTCCCCTTCTCCCCTTGTGGGAGAAGGTGGCCGAGCGAAGCTCGGTCGGATGAGGGGTGTTGGACGGATCGCTACGCTGAAGGCGTAAGTGCCTAAAATCCCCTGATGTTTTCACGCCTCGTTTTCTTGCAGCACCCCTCATCCGTCTCGGCGCTGCGCGCCGATCCACCTTCTCCCCCAAGGGGAGAAGGAAGAGCGCCTACAAATCCGCCTTGAACGTCTGCTTCTGGATGCCCAGCCCTTCGATACCGAGCTCGACCACGTCGCCGGGCTTCAGGAAGACCGGCGGCTTCATGCCGAGGCCGACGCCGGGCGGCGTGCCGGTAGAGATGATGTCGCCCGGGTGCAGCGACATGAACTGGCTGAGATAGGAGACGAGATAAGCGACGCCGAAGACCATGGTCTTGGTCGAGCCGTTCTGCATGGTCTTGCCGTTGACCGTCAGCCACATCGGGATGTTCTGCGGGTCCTTGATCTCGTCCTTGGTCACCAGCCACGGGCCGATCGGCCCGAACGTGTCGCAGGACTTGCCCTTGGTCCACTGGCCCTGGCGCTCGGCCTGGAAGGCGCGCTCGGAGACGTCGTGCGCGACGCAATAGCCGGCGACATAATCCAGCGCCTCGGCCTCGGTGACATACTTCGCAGTCTTGCCGATCACCACGCCGAGCTCGACCTCCCAGTCGGTCTTCACCGAGCCGCGCGGGATCAGCACGTCGTCGTTCGGCCCGACAATAGCCGAGCTTGCCTTCATGAAGATGATCGGCTCCGGCGGCACGGTGGCGCCGGTTTCGGCAGCATGGTCGGAATAGTTGAGACCGATGCAGATGAATTTGCCGGTGCCGGCGACGCAGGCGCCGATGCGTGGCTTGCCGGAAACCGCCGGTAGCGTTTTCGGATCGAGCTTCGACAATGTCTCGAGCGATGCCGGATCGAGCGTCTTGCCGGCAATGTCGGTGACATGGGCGGAGAGGTCGCGGATCGTTCCATCCGCATCGAGCAGGCCGGGGCGTTCGCTCCCCGCCTCGCCATAGCGCAGCAGTTTCATGCAGTTTTCTCCCAGTTGCGACCAGAGGCCGTTTGCAAACTCGCTCCGCTGCGGCGAATGGCGTGGGTTTCGAGAACCGGAGCGGAGCGTACTTAAAGTACGTGAGCACCGGAAGCGCAGAAAGCCGCGTCAGGCGCCCGGCGGAGTAGGGTTTTCAAATGGCCTCTTAGATCGACCAGCCACCGTCGATATTATAAGCCTGCCCCGACGTATAGGTGGCGCCGGCCAGATAGACGGCGAGGTCGGCGATTTCCTCGGGCGTGCCGAGGCGGCCCATCGGCTGGCGCGCGATGAAGGCGGCGCGAGCTGCTTCGTAGTCGCCCTGCGCATGCATGCGGTCCTGCAGCGACGGGCTTTCGACCGTGCCCGGACAGATCGCATTGCAGCGTATGCCCTTGCCGACATAGTCGGCGGCGACCGACTTGGTCAGGCCGATGACGGCTGCCTTGGTTAGGCCATAGACGAAGCGGTTCGGCACGCCCTTGGTCGAACTGGCCAGCGACGCCATGTTGATGATCGAGCCGTCGCCGCGCTCCAGCATGCCGGGCAGCACGGCGCGGATGGTGCGGATCATTGAGCGGACATTGAGATCATAGGCAAAGTCGAGATCGCCGTCCTTCATCTCGAGGATCGAGCCGGAATGGACGAAGCCGGCGCAGTTGAACAGCACGTCGACGGCGCCGATCTCGGCAAACGCGGCGTTCACCGCCTCGTCGTTCAGCACGTCGAGCTTGCGGGTCTTGATACCGGGCGTCTTGCCGAGGTCGGCGAGCACCACCTCGTTGATGTCGGTGGCATGGACGACGGCGCCGGCCTTGGCGAACGCCAGCGCACTTGCCCGGCCGATGCCTTGCGCCGCCGCCGTGACGACAACGATCTTGCCTGTCAGATCCGCCATGCTTCTCTCCTCGCCCGTCTGTGATCGTTCGGCTTTTTACCGGCACAAGGCCGGGGCGCAATGTGCCAGCCGGGCACTACCATCCCGCCTGTTTCGATATTCGCCCTGCCAACCAAATGTTTTTTCTCGGTAAAGAACATTTGTTGGCCCGTCAAGCCCGGACGTCCCTCCGGGACACTCAGTCGCCGTAGGGCACCCAGACGTTCTTGACCTCGATCGCACGGCGCAGCAAGGCATCGCCGGCTGCTTCGTTCGAGGGCCAGTCGAGGCTGTGGCCGTTGCCGGTCCAGACGCGTTTGAGATTGCCGATGGACTCGGCCTCGGCCTTGGCGCAAGTCTCGGCATCGGCGAACACCCAGAGCCCGTCGACATCGTCATGCTTGGCCAATACGCCGGCAAGCTCGGCGCTACGGCCGGTAACGATATTGATGGCGCCTGCCGGAACGTCGGAATATTCGATGACCTGGTAGAGGTCGGTGGCAAGCAGCGGGTATTTTTCGGATGGCACTGCGACTACGGTGTTGCCCATGGCAAGCGCCGGCGCCACCAGCGAGATCAGGCCAAGCAGAGGCGCATTGTCCGGCGCGATGATGCCGACGACGCCGACTGGCTCGTGCAGCGCCAATGTGACGGCGCGGGCCGGCGGCTGGTGGACGCGGGCCTCGAATTTGTCGGCCAAGCCGGCATAGAGGAAAAGGCGCTCGATCGACAGCTCGACCTCGTCACGCGCCGCCTTGGCGGTCGCGCCGGTGAGCTGGGTCAAACGGGCGGCAAACTCGTCTGCGCGGCCGGAAAGGTTTTCGGCCACGTAGTAGAGCACCTGGCTGCGGTTGTAGGCGGTCGCCTCCGGCCACGACTTGCAGGCGCGCGCGGCCGCGACGGCGTCACGGATATCCTTGCGGTTGCCGAGACCGATCTCGCCGGCAAGCTTGCCCTTGGCGCTGGCGATGGCGAAGGAATAATTGCCGTCCGGCCGGACCTGCTTGCCGCCGATGAACAGCTTTGCCGTGCGGTCGATGGCGCCACCTTCCGCCTGCTCGACAGGTTGGGCCGAAGACGTTGCCGGTTTGATGATCGGGCCGAGCGGCAGTTTTGCCGAGAGATATTCGAACATGCCCTCGCGCCCGCCTTCACGGCCAAAGCCGCTCTCGCGGTAGCCGCCGAAGCCGCAGGAGGCGTCGAACATATTGGTGCCGTTGACCCAGACGACGCCGGCCTTCAATTGCGGCGCGACGTGCAGGGCAAGATTGATGTTCTCACTCCACACCGAAGCGGCCAGGCCATAGCGTGTGTTGTTGGCGAGCTCGATCGCTTCCTCGGTGTTGCGGAAGGTCATGGTGGCGAGCACCGGCCCGAACACCTCTTCCTGTGCCAGGATGTTAGCCGGCGAAACACCTGTCGCCAGCGTTGGCAGATGGTAATAGCCCGCGGCGGGCAGTGCCGAGTCCGGCTGCCAGCAGATCGCGCCCTGCTTGGCGCCTTCGGCGATCAGGCCCTTGACGCGATCGAGCTGAGTCAAATCGACCAGCGGGCCGATATCGGTGTTCTTGTCGAGCGGACTGCCGATGCGCAGCCGGCTCATCCGCGTCTTGACCTTGGCGACGAAGGCGTCGGCGATGCCTTCTTGCACCAGAAGGCGCGAGCCGGCACAGCACACCTGGCCCTGGTTGAACCAGATGCCGTCGACCAGACCCTCGACGGCGCTGTCGAGGTCGGCATCCTCGAAAACGACGAATGCCGACTTGCCGCCAAGCTCCAGCGACAGTTTTTTGCCCGAGCCGGCAGTGGCCTTGCGGATGATCTTGCCGACCTCGGACGAACCGGTGAAGGCAATCTTCTGGACGCCGGGATGGTTGACGATGGTCGCGCCCGCCTCCGGCCCGCCCTGGACGATGTTGACGACGCCCTTCGGCACGCCGGCGCGTCCGCAGATCTCGGCAAACAGGATCGCGGTGAGCGGCGTGAATTCCGCGGGTTTGAGCACCACGGTGCAGCCCGCAGCGAGCGCCGGCGCGATCTTCCAGGCGAGCATCAAGAGCGGGAAGTTCCACGGGATGATCTGGCCGACGACGCCGACGCCCTTGTGGCCGGGAAAATCCCTGTCCAGCGCCTGCGCCCAGCCGGCATGATGGATGAAATGGCGGATCGCCAGCGGCACGTCGATGTCGCGGCTTTCGCGGATCGGCTTGCCATTGTCGATCGATTCCAGCACCGCGAACAGCCGTTGGTGGCGCTGCATGGCGCGGCCGATGGCGTAGAGCACTTTGGCGCGTTGATATCCGGTGCTGGCGCTCCATTTCGGCAGCGCTTTTGTGGCCGCCGCAACCGCCGCGTCGATATCGGCGGCACCGGCATCCGACACCTTGGCCAGCAGCTTTCCCGAGGACGGATCGCTGGTGTCGAAGGTTTTGCCTCCGCTGGCTGCCTTCCAGTCGCCGCCGATGAACAGCGCTTTGCCGAAATCCCGCGCGGCAAGCCACGCATCGGCCTCGTTGCGCGCCTCCGGCGCCGGGCCGTATTCCATGGCGTGATAGCGTTCGAGGATGTTCATGAAGTGCTCCGAATCACGCCATCGCGTGGCGATGATTGGCCGAGTAGTGGCCGGTCAGATGATGCTCGAGCTGGCGCTCGATATCGGTCAAAAGGCTCGATGCTCCGAAACGGAACAGCTCCGGCTCCAGCCACGGCCGGCCCAGTTCTTCTTTCATCAGCACCAGCCAATCGAGCGAGGCTTTTGCCGTGGAAATGCCACCGGCCGGCTTGAAGCCGATGAGATAGCCGGTTTCCTCGAAATAGGCGCGGATAGCGCGCACCATGGCAAGGCCGACCGGCAGCGTCGCGTTGACGCTTTCCTTGCCGGTCGAGGTCTTGATGAAATCTGCACCCGCCATCATCGCCACCATCGAGGCGAGCATGACGTTGCGCAGCGTGGCGAGGTCGCCGGTACCGAGGATCACTTTCAGATGCGCCTCGCCGCAAGCGGCGCGCATCGAGACGATCTCGTTATAGAGCTCCTGCCATTTCGCCGCGAATACCAGGCCGCGCGGGATGACGACGTCGATCTCGTCGGCGCCGTCGCGGACCGATGCTTCGATCTCTTGCAGGCGCGTCGAAAGCGGTGCAAGGCCATGCGGGAAGGCGGTCGAAACGGCGGCGACATGGACGCCGCTGCCGCGCAGCGCTTCTACGGCGGTGGCGACGAAGGGATGATAGACGCAGACCGCCGCCGGGCGGATCTTTTCACCAGTAATGCCCAGCCCCTCGACGATGTCGCGACGGAACGGGTTGACCGCCTTGGCACAGAGCCTGCGCACACGCTCTTCCGTGTCGTTCGAGTTCAGCGTCGTCAGGTCCATGCAGGCGACGGCGCGCAGCAGCCAGGCCGCCTGGTTATCGGCCTTGATCGAGCGTCTTTTGGTCAGGCTGGCGACGCGGCGTTCCAGCGCCGAGCGGTTGACGCCGCGCATCGATTCCATGAAGCCGAGATCGAGCCTCATGCCGGGATTGCGAGCAATGCCATGGGCTTGCGGCATCGGCGCATTGGCGGCGGCGCGCGCCGGCAGCGGCGTGATCTTGGACGTGCCAAGATCGGTTTCGCGGATTGTGCTGCTCATCTCCTGCCCCTTGTTCAGCGACTTATGCCGAAGATAGACCGTGAAGCAGCGCTTCACGAGTCCTTCAAGCAGTCATAGCGGAAAAAGGCAGTCAAGGCAGCCGATTTTTGACCGCATGATCAAAATCAGGGTCTCAAACCAGTGGACGCTGAATTGCCGCGTCTCAGCCGACGAAGGCGCGCTCGACGACGAAGCTTGCCGGATGGTGCAGCGAGCCTTCCTGGAAGCCGAGGCTTTCGGCCAGTTCCTTGACGTCCTTGAGCATATGCATCGAGCCGCAGATCATGATGCGGTCGGTCTCGGGATCGAGCCTGTCGATGCCGAGATCGCTGTAGAATTTGCCCGAGCCGATCAGCGCGGTGATGCGGCCCATGCGCACGGAGGTCTCGCGCGTCGTCGAATTATACAGCGTGACGCGGCCGCCGGTCAGTTCGCCGATCAGCGGATCGTTCTCCAGTGCTGTCACCAGCTCCTGGCCGTAGGTGAGCTCGGCATTGTCGCGGCAGGTATGGGTCAGGACCACCTGCTCGAACTTCTCATAGGTGTCGGGATCGCGCAGCAGGCTGGCGAAGGGTGCGATGCCGGTACCTGTCGAGATCATGAACAGGCGCTTGGCCGGCGTCAGCGCGTCGACCACCAGCGTGCCGGTCGACTTCTGCCGCATGATGACTGTATCGCCGATCCCGATTTTCTGCAGCTCCGAGGTAAGCGGGCCGTCCGGCACCTTGATCGAGAAGAATTCGAGTTCGTCGTCCCAGGACGGGCTGGCGATCGAATAGGCGCGGAACACTGGCTTCTCGGCATTGGGCAGGCCGATCATGACGAATTCGCCGGAGCGGAAGCGCAGCGACTGCGGCCGGGTGATGCGGAACGAAAACAGCCGGTCGGTATAATGCTTCACCGAGACGACGGTTTCGGCATAGACATTGGCCGGTATCGGGAACTGCAGCGGCCGGGCGCCGGCTGTGTTGAACGCGGATGTGGTGTTCATCAAACCTAACCTTCTGGGCCGGCTCAGCGCCGGCGCCAAATCTCCACCTGCGCGCCCGAACCGGTCAGGTTCCAGCGTGCCGTTTGCACACTCCGAAGCGGTAAGCTCTTGTGTCCGGAATTTATTAGTATACAAACGATATTTGCGTCAAGACGCCACCGTAAAACAGCTTTCCAAACTAAGGCATCTAGGCAGTTCGGGCATTTCGGGTTTCGACAATGGGACAGAATTTTTCGGCGCAAGCGCTGGATTCAACTGGCGGCGTCGTCGCCGGCATCGATGTCGGTGGAACTTTTACCGACCTCCTTCTGATCGACGGCCGTGACGGTGGCCGGGTGCATATCGCCAAGACCCCGACCACGGTCGACAACCAGGCGTTCGGCGTCGTTGCAGCACTTGGCGCCACCGGCTTTCCGGTCGACGGCATCGACCTCATCGTGCACGGCACGACGACCACCACCAACGCGGTCCTGGAGCGCCGGCTGGCCAAGACCGGCATGATCACCACGCGCGGCTTTCGCGACGTCATCGAGCTTGGCCGGCGGACACGGCCGCAGGCCTATGGCATGACGGGCACGTTCGTCCCGATCATTCCGCGCAATCTGCGGCTCGAAGTGTCGGAGCGGGTCGAGGCCTCGGGCGCGGCGCGCATCCCGCTCGACGAGGCCGAGATGCGGACAGCGATTTCACAACTGATCGCAGCCGGCTGCGAATCCCTGGTCATCCATTTCCTGCATTCCTACGCCAACCCGGCGCATGAGCGGCGCGCCGCCGAGATCGCGGCCGAGCTTTGGCCGAACGGCTACATCACGACAGGCCACGCCCTGCTTTCGGAAGCGCGCGAATTCGAGCGCGGGGTGACCGCTTCGGTCAACGCTTCGGTGCAACCGATCCTCGAACGCTATGTCGAGCGGCTGCGCAAGGAGCTGGCGTCAAAAGGCTACGCCCGCGACTTCCTGATCATGAACGGCAATGGCGGCATGATCTCGGCCCGCTTTGTCACACGTGAGTCGGCCAAGACCGTCATGTCCGGCCCCGCTTCCGGCGTCATCGCTGCCGCCTATACCGGAAAACGCGCCGGCTTCGAAAACCTGGTCACCTATGACATGGGCGGCACCTCGACCGACGTGGCGCTGATCCGCAACGCCGAGCCGGCGGTGTCGAACGAGATCGAGATCGAATATGCGATGCCGATCCACGTGCCGATGGTGGCGGTGCATACGGTCGGCGCCGGCGGCGGCTCGATCGCCCGCGTCGATGCGGCCGGTCTGATCCAGATCGGCCCGGAAAGCGCCGGCGCCAATCCCGGGCCAATCTGCTACGGACGCGGCGGCTTGGAGCCGACCATCACCGACGCCAATCTGGTGCTCGGCAGGCTGGCGCCGAAGAAGCTGCTCGCGGTGGAAAACCCGGTCACCGTCGAGCGGGTCACCGGCATATTCGAGGACAGGATCGGCCGACCTACCGGCCTGTCCGGCGTCGAGGCGGCGGGTGCGGTGCTGCGGCTCGGCAACGTGAAGATGGCCGGCGCCATTCGCATGGTCTCGGTGTCGCGCGGCCACGACCCGCGCGATTTCGCGCTGTTCGCCTTCGGCGGCGCCGGGCCGCTGCATGCGACGGCACTGGCGCGCGAACTAGGTCTGCCGAAAGTGCTGGTGCCGGCGCGGCCGGGCATCACCAATGCTCTCGGCTGCGTCGTCGCCGATCTGCGCCATGATTCCGTCAACACGGTCAACCAGCCGGTGGCCAGTCTCGATGAAACCCAACTCCACGAGACATTGGAACGGCACCGAAACGAAGGCGAGGAGCTGATCGGCAAGGAAGCGGTGAAGCCGGAAGCAATCCGTTTCACGCATTCCGCCGACATGCAGTTCGTCGGCCAGACGCATATCATAAACGTGCAGCTGCCGTCGTCTGCGATGACACGCGAGGGACTGCAGCAACTGTTCGAGAAGGCCTATTTCGCCCGCTTCAAGGTCCAGTTGCCGGAAATCCGCGCCAATCTGGTCAATCTCAACACTTCGGTCACCGGCGTGCGGCCGGCAATCGATCTGTCCCGGCTGATCGACCCGGCTGGGCGCGCCAAAACGCTCGAAGAGGCGCGGCGCGAGATCCGGCCTGTCTGGTATGGCGGGCGCTGGTACGACACGCCGGTCTACAGCAGGGAAAAGTTGCCGCTCGACGCAACAATCGAAGGTCCGGCGATCCTCGAACAGATGGACGCGACGACTGTGCTGGAGCCCGGTGACCGGGCGCGATCGGATGCCGACGGCAACATCATCATCGACATCGGTGAGGCCTGAGATGGCGCAGCTCGACACCATTACGCTTTCGGTCCTCCAGGCGGCCCTGCAGCAAGTTTGCGACGAAATGGACCTGACGTTTTCGCGCGCCGCGTTCTCGCCTGTTATCGCCGAGGCCAATGACCGTTCGGATGGCATCTATTCGGCGCTCGATGGTTCGCTGATCGCGCAAGGCAGCCAGGGCCTGCCGGTGTTCGTCGGCGTCATGCAGTATTCGACTAAAACGGTGATCGAGATGATCGCCGACGGACGCTGCTTGCCGCCCGAGCCGGGCGATATCTACATCGTCAACGATCCCTATCTCGGCGGCACCCATCTGATGGATGTGCGCTTCGCCATGCCGGTCTACCGGGACGGGAAGATCTTCTGCTGGCTGTCGAACACCGGCCATTGGCCCGACATTGGCGGTTCGGTGCCGGGCGGATTCTCCGCCTCGGCAACGGCGGTCGAGCAGGAAGGCTTGCGGTTGCCGCCGGTGAAATTGTTCAAGAAGGGCGTGCTCGACCCGGAGATCTACGCCATCATCTGCTCCAACATCCGTGTCGCCGACCAGCGCATTGGCGATATCCGCGCGCAGGCGGCGGCACTGCTGATCGGCCAGGACAGGCTTAACGGAATCCTGGATCGTTACGGAGATGAAACGGTTGTCGAAGCGATCGCCGAATTGCGGCGCCGCGCCGCTGAACAGATGCGCGTCAACATATCGGCCATTCCCGACGGAATCTATCGCTCGCAGGCCTTCGTCGATTCAGACGGCGTGGTAAACGAGCCGCTGATCATCGCGCTGGCAATCGAGAAAAAAGGCGACACGCTCAGCTTCGACTTCTCGGGCTCATCAAAGCCCTGCGCCGGGCCGATGAACAGCGTGCTGGCGACGACCTTGTCCTCGGTCTATCTCGCCATGCGGCACATTTTCCCCGACGTGCCGATCAGCGCCGGCGCCTTCGAGCCGCTGATCGTCAAGCGGCCGGAAGGCACCTTCCTCGACGCCAAATATCCGCGCCCGGTATCGGGCTGCGCGGCCGAGGTTTCGCAGCGCATTGCCGAGGCGGTGTTCGCTGCGATGGTGCAGGCGCTGCCGGACAAGGTGACGGCGGCTCCGGCTGGCTCCAGCGGCAATTTCGCGCTCGGCGGCAACGATCCGGTCCGTGGCCGCGATTATGTCATGTACCAGATCTCCGGCGGCGGCTATGGCGGCAATGCCGGTCACGACGGCCTGACCAATGGCTGCTCTACCATCGGCATCTCCAAGTCGCCGCCGGTCGAGATCATGGAGCAGGCCTTCCCGGTGCTCTACCGGCATTATGCGCTGCGCGAAGGCTCGGGCGGCGCCGGCAAGCACCGCGGCGGGTTTGGGCTCGCCTATGAGGTAGAGATCCTGCGCGGCGACGCCCGCGCCTCTTTCGTCATGGATCACGGCCGCTTCGGCCCGCAAGGCGCGCTCGGCGGCAAGGACGGCGCGGTCAACACGGTCACCGTGTTCCGCAACGGCGAGGAACATGTGCCGCAGCACCTCTCCAAGGAACAGGACATCGCGCTGAAGACAGGCGACCGCGTGCGCGTCGGCACGCCGGGCGGCGGCGGCTACGGCGATCCGTTGCAGCGCGATCCGCAATTGGTCGCTCGGGATGTCAAGCTTGGCTACTATACCGCAGAGCAAGCCAGAGACCTGTTCGGAGTCGTAGCGGATGAGCAACCCAAATCCCCTGGAGGCTGATCTCTCGTCTGAACTGGCCCACGCAGTCGAACGCGTCTATGCCGCTTTCGCGTCTTATCCATCGCCCCGCCACCTGCATGGCTCGCCGTACAAGGATTTGGAATCGATCTTTCGGGGAGTATCCAGTGGTCCGCTTCGGGAGCTCAGTGGTGAAAACCTCGGCGCCTATGCCGGATCGGCCATATGGACGGTCGGCGACGTCGATGACTACCGGCACTTTCTGCCGAGAGTGCTTGAACTTGCCATCCAAGGCGAACCTTCGATGGGGTTCGACGCCAACGTGATTGCCGCAAAGCTCGAAAGGACCTCCTGGCGCGATTGGCCGTTGGAAGAACAGCAGGCTGTCGAGGAGCTGTTTCAGGCTGCCTGGCGAAAAGCGATGACCATGCATCCCGATGAAGGGAACGCGGTTCCCTGGCTGGAGGGCATAGTGCTTGCCGGAATGGATGTAGCAGCTGCATTAGCGGCATGGCATGATAGCCCTTACCCCGAGGCCATGTTGCACTGTGCGGATTTGATTACCGGCAACATCAAGACACTCGATAAGGGGCACGTGATCTTCAGCGAACAGGTCACCACATGGCTTCTATCCGACAGTCTCGCCTGGCACTTGTTCACCGTCGCGGTCGAGGCTCCCTTGCGCCCCGACGATCGCGAAAAGCTCGCTTGGGCCAGCGAGACCATCGAGAACAATCTGAACTTTCCCGGAAATTAAAGGCGTTGATTGGCCGCGGTTCGCCGGTCACGCTCTGTGGTCCAGCCTCGCGACCAGCCGGTCGCCGGCCCACTGGATGCCGCAGACCAGGACGATCAGGACGATGACCACGGCGATCATGACGGACGTCTCGAAGCGCTGGTAGCCGTAGCGGATGGCGAGGTCGCCGAGCCCGCCGGCGCCGATGGCGCCAGCCATGGCCGAGGCGCCGATAAGCGTCACCAGCGTCACGGTAAAGCCTGCGACGATGCCGGGCAACGCTTCCGGCACCAGCACCTCTCGAATAATCGTCCAGCGGTTGCCGCCCATGGCGCGTGCTGCCTCGATCAGCCCGTGGTCGACCTCGCGCAGCGACACTTCGGCGATCCGGGCATAGTAAGGCGTCGCCGCGATCGACAGCGGCACGATCGCTGCCCAGGTGCCGATCGAGGTGCCGACGATCAGCCGCGTCACCGGGATCAGCGCAACCAGCAGGATGATGAAAGGCACCGAGCGGAAGCCATTGATGACAGCGCCAAGCGCGCGGTTCACCCACAGGTTTTCGGCGATGCCGCCGCGGTCGGTGGCGACCAGCGCCAGGCCGAGCGGCAGCCCGAAAACCAGCGAGACGAGGCCGGAGGCGGCCGTCATCAGGATCGTTTCCCAGATTGAACGGACGAGAAGCTCAAACAGAACCGGCGACATGGCCAAGCACCTCCACCCGCGCTTGGCGGGCTTTCAAGAACGCGATCACCTCTGCCAGGTGAGCTTCATTGGTGCCGGCGACCGCCACGAACAGTGTCCCGACAGGCTGCTGCTGGACGTGATCGATGCCGCCATGCACGAGGCGGAACGAGCCGGGAACTGCCGAGGCAAGATCGGACAAAAGCGGGCTTCGGGCGGCCTCACCGGCCACGTCGATCCTGAGGATCGCCTCCACGCCGGCGTTCTGCGTTAGCCGGCTTGCGATCTCCGCCGGCAATTGCGGCCGGATGCCGCCGAGCAGGCTTTGTGTGATCGCCGATTTCGGGTCGGCAAAGACCGACCACACCGGCCCTTGCTCGACGATCCGCCCAGCGTCGATCACCGCGACCCGGTCGGCGATCGAGCGGATCACCTCCATCTCATGCGTGATCAGCAGGATGGTCAGGCCAAGCTGCCGGTTGATGTCCCTCAGCAAGGCAAGGATGGAGCGCGTCGTCTCCGGGTCGAGCGCCGAGGTCGCTTCGTCGGACAAAAGTAGCGCCGGGCGCGCCGCAAGCGCCCGGGCAATGCCGACACGCTGCTTCTGCCCGCCCGACAGCGACGCCGGATAGGCTTTCGCCTTCTCCGACAGCCCGACGAGCTCGAGCAGCTCGGCGGCGCGCGCCAGGCGTTCGGCCCTGGGCCGGCCTTCGATCTTGAGCGGCAGCGCTACATTGTCTTCGACGGTCTTGGCGGACAGCAGGTTGAAATGCTGGAAGATCATACCGATGCGCCGGCGCAGCGGCTGCAATTCGCGCTCGCCGAGCCGGCTGATGTCGCGGCCTTCGATGTAGACCTGTCCTGAATCCGGCCGCTCCAGGCCGTTCAGGCAGCGTATCAGCGTCGACTTGCCGGCGCCGCTGCGGCCGATGATGCCGAGGATCTCGCCCTGGCGCACGCTGAGCGACACGCCGTCCAGCGCCGCTGTCGCGCCGAAGCGGCGCTTCAGCTCGATGAGGCGCACGACATCGTTCGGTCCCGCGGAGCGGCCGCCGACGGGATGCATGACTTCGATGACCGAGGCGAAATGCTGGTTCATGAAAGTTCCTGTATTGGTGTCCCGCAAACGCGATCGCGGTCCGCGTTGAAGCGCGGACCGCTTTACCATGCCGGGCTTCGGCGCCCAGTCGAGCTCGGCATCAATAGGCGCTGATGCCGGTTCCCTTGTAGACCCGATCGAATTCGGCCTTCACCTTTTCGTTCTGATAGGAGGCGACCAATGTCTTTACCCAGGGCTGGTTTTCATTGCCGGCCTTGACCGCGATGAAATTGCGGTAGGGATTGTCGGCCACCGCCTCCTGGGCGATGCGATTCTCCGGTGTGAGGCCGCTTTTAAGCGCCCAATCCGTGTTGACTACGGCCGCGTCGAGGTCTTCCACCGAGCGCCCGACGATGCCTGCGTCCAGCTCCTTGATGACCAAGTGCTTCGGGTTTTCGGCGATGTCGGTGGTCGTCGCCAGAATGCCGGTGCCTTCCCTGAGCTTGATCAGATGTTCGCTCTGCAGGACGCGCAGTGCGCGGCCCTCATTGGACGGGTCGTTCGGCACGCCAATGACCGCGCCTTCTGGCAGGTCGGCAATCTTCGCGTACTTCTTGGAATAAAGGCCGATCGGCCAGACCCCGGTATAGCCGACCGGGACGATGTGATAGCCCTGCGTCTTGATCTGGTTGTCGAGATAGGGCTTGTGCTGGAAGGCGTTGGCGTCGATTTCGCCACGCTCGAGCGCTTCATTCGGCTGGGTATAGTCGTTGAACACCACGGTCTCGATTGTCAGGCCCCTCTCCGCCGCCTGGGCGGTGACGACGCGCCAGACGTCCTCGTCCTCGCCGCTCATGATACCGACCTTGACCGCCGTCTTGTCCTCGGCGAGCGACGGCGCAGCAAGGCTGACAATCGCAACCGCTGATGCGAGAAGTACAGCGAGACCGGCGCGCCGGTTTATACTTGCGGAGAAAAATGAGTGCAAAGTGTTGGTGTTCCCAGACATGATCTATCCCGTCGGTTCTGAAGTCGTTGCGGCCAGGCGGAGTGCCAAGCCTTGTCGGCATCATCGGGAATGCTGACCGTCGGATCAAAGCACCGTATTTCCCGCGAAATGCGAAGCCAGGAATATTCTCTCAAAGTTTCGGGCCTGGCGAGCACAGGGCGTGCTGGGATCATGTGTTCTAAGCCAATGCTGGTTCAGAACTTGTCCGGACCTCGTCTCCGCTATGAGGCCCGCCGTGCTTCGAAACGGCGGGCCTTTCTGCGTCCGAATGCCCGACACGGGCAGCAGTGTGGGATGTCGACAATGCTAGACGCGCCGCACGTCCCTTCAAAGCGACGCGCTTGCTCACTGGATGACCTTCACGATCCTGCGTGTGCCTGGATCGACCAGGACGGTCTGGTTGTCGACGACGACGTAGCGGTATTTGACGTTGGGGACTTCATGAAGCTCGACGGTATCGGGCAGGGTCGAGCCGACATTGAGCTCCACGCCGGGGAGCTGGACGGACGCCAGAGGCTGCTTTTTCACATACTCGCGTACGATCGTCTCCTGCTGCGGTTCGATGACCACATCCTGGGCGGCAGCGGCGCCGACACCCGCAAGCAGCAAAAACCCAGCCGCGGCTGCGGAAAGATGCATTCTCATGATTGTCTCCTTTCCTCGTGAGCCACCTCTGCGCTGCGCCGCGTCATGCCGTTCGCAGCGGGGTCGCTATAGGCCGGTAACGTCATCAGGTGGAGCTTGTTCCGCCACTCGGATCGCTTGCCGTTTCCTTCCATT
>NZ_JAMYOE010000024.1:0-99145 GCF_040319695.1 Mesorhizobium sp. M0898
AACATTACTCTCGGCCGCCCGTCTTCTCTTTTGCAGAGTTGTCGGTGGCTAGCCGCCCGGCTCTAGGGCCTTCGCCCCCCACCGGGGGGCCTTTCCACAGGCGGTGAAGGGCGCCGTCGCCCACACGGCCTCGGCGGCGGCCTTGTCGATGCGGCCGCCGAGCGCCGAGAGCGCGGCTCGGGTCTCGGCGTCGTAGACCGAAAGCCGGCCACCGCGGTGGAAATTATGCTGCCCTGCCGGTGGCCCGTCGGCAGCGTCGATCCGGTAGAGCGCAACCAGAAAGCCGGCCAGCGAACGGGCGAACTCAGTAAGATCGGCAATCAGTCCACCAGCCGCCGGTCTGCCGCCAAGCCAGCGATAGACGGACCAAGGCCATGGATAGCCTTCCCCGGGCGCGCCTTTGGCCAGCGGCACGGGTATCGGCAGAGGCAGGTGAGGCGCCAAGCGGGGCAGCCAGCGATGCTCCTTCTCGACCTGGGCGACATAGGCGGCAGCGCTCGGCAGCCGCACCGACATGCTGTCGCCCAGCCGGAACGTGCGGTTGTCCCAGCCGCCAGGCTCGACCGTCTCTACCGGCAGGTCCGCCCATTTGGGGAACTGCGCGGCAATCAGCCGGCGAACAAGTGCGGCATCTATCGGCATGCCTGGCGTTCGTTCATCGGGCGGCATCGGGCTTGCTCCGGTCTTCTGAATAGCCGGCGGTCCATCTTTTTGTCGTCGCACTATTGCGGCGCCAGTGATTCCCTTGCCGGCAAATTCTCTAAGCCTTGCGTTCCCAGCGCCGGTCAGGCGTTTGCTGCCAGTAGGTCACGGTGTGGCCGGCCTCCTTCATTGTCTTCCAGTGCGTGCGTGCCGCCTCTAGCTGGGCTGCATCGTGACCGTCGAACAGGAACACGGCGCGCTGGTAGCCGCCAAGCTCCGGCGGCACCGCCCCATCGACCAGGAAGCGTATCTGCGCCTGGTTCGGATTGTCAGGGCCGACGGTCAGAAGCACCGGCTGCTCGGCGGGATGGGCTTCGCGATCCGTTGCGTGGGCCAGGAATGAATCGTCCCGGAAAGTCCACAGATGCTGGTCCAGCGCGTCGCGCCGTTCCTCGGTGCCGGTCTGCACCACGGCACGCCAGCCGCGATCGATACTGCGCTCCAGGAGGCCGGGCAACGCATCCTCCAGCGTCGATTCGGTCAGGTGATAAAACAGAATCTCGGCCATGCGTTCAGTCTACATTGTCGGAGTCCCGCCCCAGCCGCTCATTGCTCGTAATGATCGCGCACCAGCCGGTCGAGCAGCCTGACGCCGAAGCCGGAAGCCCA
This sequence comes from Mesorhizobium sp. M0898, assembly GCF_040319695.1. Taxonomy (NCBI): domain Bacteria; kingdom Pseudomonadati; phylum Pseudomonadota; class Alphaproteobacteria; order Hyphomicrobiales; family Phyllobacteriaceae; genus Mesorhizobium; species Mesorhizobium sp. M0898. The sequence continues at coordinate 1,312 of NZ_JAMYOE010000024.1, forward strand.
TGACTGGTTGATCTCGTTGGAAGGCGCGCCCATCGCGGTGCCGGCGATGTCGAGATGCGCCCAGGGCGTGTCCTTGACGAAGCGCTGCAGGAACTGCGCGGCGATAATGGCGCCGCCATGGCGGCCGCCGATGTTCTTCATGTCAGCATTCTTGGAATCGATCAGCTTGTCGTATTCGGCACCGAGCGGCATGCGCCACACCCGCTCCTGCGTCGCCTGTCCGGCCGCCGTCAACCGGTCCGCCAACTCGTCATTGTTGGAGAACAGGCCGGCATAATGCTGGCCGAGCGCGACCATGATGGCGCCGGTCAGCGTCGCCAGATTGATCATGAATTTCGGCTGGAAGCGGTCGTTGCAGTACCAGAGCGCATCGGCCAGCACCAGGCGGCCCTCGGCGTCGGTATTGAGCACTTCGATAGTCTGACCCGACATCGAGGTGACAATGTCGCCCGGTCGCTGAGCGTGGCCGTCGACGGCGTTTTCAACCAGCCCGACAATGCCGACGACATTGACCTTCGCCTTGCGCGCGGCCAGCGCGTGCATCAGGCCGGTGACGGCAGCAGCGCCGCCCATGTCGCCCTTCATGTCCTCCATGCCCGACGCCGGCTTGATCGAATTGCCGCCGGTGTCGAAGGTGACGCCCTTGCCGACGAAGGCGACCGGGCTTTCCTTGGCCTTGCCGCCGTCCCACCGCATGACCGCGATGCGGGCGCCACGCGGCGAGCCCTGCGCTACGCCCAGCAGCGAACCCATGCCGAGCTTCTTCATCTCCTTCTCGGCCAGGATCTCGACCGTGACGCCGAGCGCCTCCAGTTCGGCGATGCGGGCGGCGAATTCAACCGGTCCCAAAACATTGGCCGGTTCATTGACCAAGTCGCGCGCCAGCAAGACGCCGTCGATCACCGCCGCTTCATCGGCGAAGGCCTTCTTTGCAGCTGCCGGATCGGCGGTGTGAATAGTCACCTTGACCGGCTTTTTTGGCTCGCGCTTGTCGTCACCATTGTTCTTTTTGGTCTTGTACTTGTCGAAGGAATAGCTGCGCAGCAGGATGCCCGCTGCAAGCTGAACGGCTTGCCTGCCGCTGACGGCCGCACCGGGAAGATCGAGCACGACGGCCACTTCGGTTGCCTTGCGAAAGGACGCGGCAATCGTGCCGCCAAGCTTCAGCCAGGCGTAATCATCGAGATTGGAGCCCTTGCCGGCACCGACCGCCACCAGCCGCTCGAGCGAAGTCCCTTCCGGTGCCAGTACTTCGACCAGGCTGGCGAATTTGCCGGTGAAGTCGGCGACCGGAAAAGCCCGCTCGAGGGTCTTTGCCGGATCGCAAGCCCTGGCGGCATCGCTGAGGCCGCCCTCGTCGGCCACCAGAACGAAAACGCTGCCTTTTTTGGGCGCGGCGAATTTGGCAAAGGCGATCGAGGGTCTCGAATTCATCATGTCCTGCTTTCGGGGAAGTGAGTTGGATTATCGCGAGAAACGTTCGTCAGTGAGCGGCGGGTTGAAACAGCTCGATGACATTGCCCGATGGGTCTTCGAGCAGCGTCTGCGAACCGCCGACGCCCGTTATGATATGGTTGCGAAAGACAAGTCCAGCACTCTTGAGGCGCGCAACCTCTTCTTTCAGGTCCGGCACCACCAACAGGATGCGATTCCAACCTCCCGGCACCGGCTGCCGGCCATCCGGCATCGCCCGTGCACCCGAACTGCCGGGTCCGCTTAGAAGGAGCCGTAAAGCGCCGCGTGTGACGGAAGCAAAAGCCGGTCGCGCGTCCTGTTCAACAGCGAAGCCCAGATGTCCACAGTAGAAGTCGATCGAGGCGGCGACATCATCGACCATGTAGCGAATGCTGACTGGCGTCATGATCATTGACCTTTCGGTTCGAGCACGCTCAACAAGGCGTGTCTATTGCGGGCGGAACAATCGGCATAGTCCGGCTCATCATCGCTGCTTGACAATCCGCGCCGCTATCGCCCTGGCCTGAATGCGGGCGTTGGCGAAACAACCGCGAATGCTCGGCCGCATGCCGGTAAACCACAGACCGGGCAATTTCGGATCGGCATCGCCGCCGTTGAAAAGCGGAGCGCCCTTGCCGTCGAGAACGCCGAGCTTGCCGAACATCTGGTCCAGACCGGTGCGATAGCCGGTCGCCGCAATGACGATATCGGGCGTGATCAACCTGCCGTCATTCAATACGATGCCGTCGTGGGTAAATTCCCGCAATGGTGGCACCACCACGATCGTGCCTGCCTTTATGGCGCGAACCGCGCCGTCATCGGCTGCGATCGCGGTGTAGTCGGCGCTCAGACGGCTCGCACCGCCTATGGGAGCCGGCGGAAGCCCAAATTTCGTCAGGTCGCCGAAAACCAGGCGCTGGGTTGTCGCCATCACCGCATCGGCCAGCCGCACCGGCAAGCTCGCAATCAACGGTGAAAGCCTGTGGACGGCGACCTTGCCGATGCGTTTCGGCAGCAGCGACGGGCCGTTGCGGGCCGACAGCCAGATGCTTTGGGCATCTGCATTCGAAAGATGGTTGAGTGCGTCGAACCCCGAATTGCCGGCTCCGACGACCAGCACCTTTTTGCCGACGTAGTCCTTCGCCTCGCCAAAATCGGCCGAATGGATAATCCGGCCTGCAAAATCCTTCATGCCTTTCCACGCGGGAATAAACGGCTGCCGGTCGCGCCCGGTGGCGACGACGACATGGCGCGCCAGACGACGTCCGGAGTTCGTCCGCACGGTCCAGTGATCGCCGTCGAACGTGATCTCTTCAACGGCAACGCCGAATGCGACGGGCAGACCATGCGCCTGGCTGAAATCGTTCAGATGGCGAATGACGGCCGATTTATGCGGAAAAGCCGGGGTGCCTGCGGGATAGCCGACGCCGGGCAGCGTCGAGAGATCGCGATGCGTATTGAGGTGCAGCCGCTGGTGCCGCCGATGCCAGGGTTCGGCAAGCCGGCTCTCCTTTTCCAGGACGAGCGTCGGTACGCCGGCCTTCATCAAGGCGTGGGCGGCGGCAAGGCCGGCCGCGCCGGCCCCGACCACGATCGCGCCGTCAAAGACCGCTTCCCGACCCGTTTGACCGCGCAATTTTTCCGCTTCCATGCTGGGGCTCAACAGATCCTGACCCGTCTTATCACGCCGCGGCGGTCGCGACCGGCGCGACATTTGGTCGTTTTGCCGCATTTGACAAGACTTTGGCCGAAATCGCTCCCCATATGCGATATCGAACCATCCACGATTCGTCGCGGCACGGCCCCGCTTCCCGCCGCAACCTGTTGTTAACCAACAATGTTCGCCCTTTCTTATCCATTGCCGCCGACACTCCGGCCCAGCGGAATTTGCGATACGGGACAGAACCCAGATCGAACCGCCAAACTGAGCCAGTTGTGCAGCCGGCGCCGGACGACTACCTTGTTCCAAGGCATGATGCCGTTCGAAACCGCCGAGAAAAGCCTTCATGAAGGTCGTTGAACGTTACATCATGCGCCGTGCTTTCGCGGTATTCGCGCTGGCGCTCGTCTGGACGCTGGCGATCGTCTGGACGACTCAGGTGCTCGCCCGCATCGACCTCGTCACCGATAGCGGTCAGTCGGCCCTCACCTTCTTCGAAGTCGCAGCGCTGATCATCCCGACGATCGTTCCGATCGTCGTGCCGTTCGCCCTGGTGGTCGCGGTCGCCCAGATCCTCAGCGTGATGAATTCGGATTCGGAGCTGGCCGTCATCAATGCCGCCGGCGCTTCACGCTGGACCATCGTCAGGCCGATCATGCTTCTGGCACTTGCAGCCAGCGTTTTTTCCTTCGCCGTCGACAATGGCGTCGACCCTTATGCACGCCAGAAGAACCGCGAGTTGATTGCGTCGTCGCGTGCCGATCTGTTGTCGTTGATCATCCAGGAAGGCACCTTCCGCAAGATCGATGACGGCCTGTTCCTGCAGGTTGGCGAACGGCTTCCCGACAACCGTCTCGGCGGCATCTTCGTCGCCGATTCGCGCGAAGAAGGCGTCAATCTCATCTACTACGCCAAGACCGGCAGCATCATCGAACGCGGCGACGAGAAGGTGCTGATGATGAATGACGGGGTCATCCATCGCAAAACCATGACCGGCGACCTCTCGGTGATCCGGTTCACCTCCTACGCCTTCGACTTGTCCGCTTTCATGTCGGCATCATCTGACATCCTGCTTTTGCCGAAGGACCGGACGACCCAGTATCTGCTCAATCCCAGTCCGAACGACAAGATGTACCAGCAAAAGCCGAACAGGTACCTGGCCGAGCTCAACCAGCGTTTTTCCGAGTGGTCCTATTCGCTCGTCTTCGCGCTGATCGCGCTCGCCGTTGCCGGAGATGCGCGCTCGCATCGCGAGGCGCGTGTGCACCCGCTGATCACGGCAATCGCGATCGCGCTGTTCGTGCGCTGGCTCGGGTTCTTTGCCGCCGGCAAGGCCGACAAGGTGCCGCAATATGCCTATATGGTCTACGGCGTCCCGATCGTGGCATCGGCGATCGCCATCTGGTTCATTGTTTCCAACCGGACCATGGAACTGCCGGTTGCCTGGGCCGATTGGATAACCAATCTTGCCGGCCGCTTCAGTGACGGCTGGAGCGCCATCAAGCTCCGTTTTGCCGGGCGTGGCGCATCCGGACAGGGAGCCGGCTGATGGGCTGGACTCTGGGTCGGTACTTCTTCTTTCGCTATGTGACAATCACCATCTGGTTCTTCATCGGCCTCTTGGCGCTGGTGTTCCTGATCGATTTCACCGAGCTTTCCGGCCGCACGACTGGCGTGCCGGGCTTCACCTACGCAACTGCGTTCGCCATTTCGGGGCTCAGGATGCCGATGATCATGCTGCAGACGGTGCCGTTCGTCGGCCTGTTCTCGGCGATGGCGACGTTGGTGTCGCTCAACCGCAAATACGAATTGGTCATTGCCCGTTCCGCCGGGGTTTCCGCATGGCAATTCCTGCTGCCGTGCTGCATCGGGGCGCTGCTGTTTGGAGCCTTGTCGGTCGGCGTCATCAATCCGGTAGCCGCGCACGCCTATTCCTGGTCCGAGGAGATCGAGACCCAGCTCCGTTCGGGCAAGTCGAACAGCGTCTCGGCCGATGCTGCGCCCTGGATCAGGCAGAAAACCAACGCCGGCGATACCATCATCGGCGCGCGCGCCATTCTTAATCAAGGCCTGGAGATGGCCGACGCGGTCTTCTTCAGCTTCAGCCCGCAAGGCGACATCATCGAGCGCAAGGATGCGGCGCGCGCCTTTTTGCGGGACGGCTACTGGGAATTGCAGGACGTCAAGGTGTTCCGGGACGGTACCATCCAGTCGTTACCCAGCGATCGGCTGCCGACCAATCTCAAGCCGGAATTCGTGCAAGAGCGGTTGGCGCGCCCTGAGACCATTCCCTTCTACGATCTGCCCGGCAAGATCGAAGTGGCCCGCTCCTTCGGCCTCAAGGCAAATGCCTTCGCCATGCAGTTCAATTCCCTGATTGCGCTGCCGTTCCTGCTTGTCGCGATGACGCTGATTGCGGCAACGGTATCAATGCGATTTGCGAGGATGGGGCAGTCGGCAACGATGATTCTGGGTGGCATCGTGGCCGGGTTTCTGCTTTATGTCGTTTCGGTGCTGGTCAAGGCATTCGGCGTAGCGGGATTCGTACCCACGGCCGTAGCGGCTTGGGTCCCGGTTGTCGTGGCTATGTTCTTCGGGGTGACATTCCTGCTATACAAGGAAGACGGCTAGTGAGGGAGGCGGTTTTGCGCAGCCATAGGCACGCCGGTTTGGCACGCCTCTCTGCGGCGAGCGCCTTGGCATGCCTGCTTGCCAGCGCCGCCCCGGTTGCTCCGGCTTTCGCCCAGGACGTCAGTGAGCTGGCAACGAAGGTTCCGAGCGGCACGCAGATGCTGTTGGCAGCCGATACGCTGGTCTACGACAACGACAAGCAGACAGTGACGGCCGTCGGTGGCGTCCAGATCGACTACGGCGGCAACCGTCTCGTCGCCCAGCGGGTCGAATACAACCGCAACACCAAACGCCTCGTCGCCAGCGGCAATGTCGAACTCGTCAATAGCGACGGCACCAAAATCTATTCGCAACATGCCGACATCACTGACGATTTCGCCGACGGCTTCGTCAACGCGCTGCGGGTCGAGACCATAGACAAGGCGTATTTCGCCGCCGAAAGCGCGGAGCGCATGGGCGGCGTGCTGACGACGTTCCACAATGGCGTCTACACCGCCTGCGAGCCGTGCGAGGACAAGCCCGACAAAGCGCCGACCTGGCGTATCAAGGCCAGGAAGATCATCTGGAACGGCGAGAAGAAGACGGTTCGCTTCGAGAACTCGAATTTCGAGTTCTTCGGCTTTCCGCTGGCCTATCTGCCGGCTTTCGAGATCGCCGACCCAACGGTCAAGCGCAAGAGCGGCTTCCTGATCCCCGGCGTCGCCTACAAGAGCGATCTCGGCGTCGGTGTTAAAGTCCCCTATTATTTCGCGCTCTCGCCGACCTACGATCTCACTGTCACTGGCAGCGGCTATACCAAGCAAGGTTTCCTCGGTGAGGCCGAGTGGAGGCAGCGCTTCAACAACGGTCAGTACAGCCTGAAGATTGCGGGCATCCGGCAGGAGAATCCCGACGCCTTCATCGACGACAATGGCCACAACGTGAATTCGGGTACCGAAGGCGACCCGAACAGGTTCCGCGGCATGATGGGCACCAAGGGCCAGTTCGCCATCAACCCGCGCTGGGACTTCGGCTGGGACATCCTGCTGCAGAGCGACAAGAATTTCGCGCGCACCTACGACATCGATGGCTTCAACGATAGCGTGCACCGCTCCGAGGTGTACCTGACGGGGCTCAACGATCGCAATTACTTCGACGTGCGCGCCATGCACTTCGAGGTTCAGGAAGACACGCTCGCCAGCGATCCGACTGCACGCGCCGCCAAGCAGCCCTGGGTGCTACCCTCGCTCGACTACGCCTATATCCCCGACATGCCGGTGGCCGGCGGGCAGCTGTCGTTCGACGTCAACGCGCGGGTCATTGACCGCGACAGGCTCGATACGGCTCTTGCAAATTCGGGCATCCCTTCGTCCGTCAACAACGTTCGCGGCATCGACGGTCAATCCGGGCGCCTTACCGCGGAAGCCGAATGGAAGCGCACCTTCACCACCGATGGCGGGCTGCTGCTGACACCGCTCCTGGCGCTGCGGGGCGACGCCGGCTACGTCAACGCCTCCTCGGCCTCGCTCGACGCCGTCAACCAGATGGCGACCAATCTCGGCGTCGAGGACGATATGCGTTCATCGCTTGCCCGCTACATGGCGACCGCCGGCCTTGAGATGCGCTGGCCGGTGCTGTTTTCGATGACCAGTTCCAGCCATGTCTTCGAACCGATGGCGCAGGTATTCATGCGTCCGAACGAGCAATATGTCGGCGGGCTGGCGGTCCCCAACGAGGACGCCCAGAGCTTCGTCTTCGACGCCACGACGCTGTTCGAGCGCGACAAATTCTCGGGCTATGACCGCATGGAAGGCGGCACACGCGCCAATGTCGGGCTGCGCTATTCCGGCGCATATGACAATGGCTGGGGCACCAATGCGGTGTTCGGCCAATCCTACCAGCTGGGCGGCCAGAACTCGTTCGGCACGCCGGACCTGGTCAATGTCGGCGCCTATTCAGGCCTTGAAACTGCAACCTCCGACTATGTCGGCCTTGTCGGCTTCAACAGCCCCAGCGGGTTTTCCGGCTCGGTCAGCGGCCGTTTCGACGAGCAAAGCTTCGAGATCCGCCGCGCTGAGGTAAAGGCCGCCTTTTCAGGCCTGCCGGTATCGCTGAGCGCCAAATACGCCTTCATCCAGGCGCAGCCACTCTATGGCTTCTCAACCGATCGCCATGAGGTTACGCTCGGCGCCTCGACACATCTTGCCGAGAATTGGCGCGTCTTTGGCACCGGCACATATGATCTGGAGCAGAGCGTTCTGGTCAAGGACGGGGTCGGCTTTGCCTATAGTGATTCGTGCTTTACCTATTTGATGACGTTTTCGGAAAGACGTGACCTGAACACCAAGGAAGTATCGCAGAACGTCGGCTTCAACCTGTCGTTCCGCACGCTCGGCGATTTCGGCTCGTCGCAACGCTCCATCGACACCATTCAATAACGGGCAGCGGTCGGCAACGGGGCGGCTGGCGGACGACATTGTTTCGCCGCATAGAGCAGGCACGAATTTTGACGGCCTGAACTGGGATAGGTTCGGCTGAATCGGGATGGAATTGGGATGCTTTCGATGAGGAAATACCTCTTTTCGGCAGGGTTCGCGCTGCTGGTGGCGTTCTCGACCACCGCGGTGACACGGCCAGTTTTCGCCACCGAGATCAAATACGTCGTCAACAATATACCGATCACCACCGGCGACATCCAGCATCGGGCCGCTTTCCTGCGCCTGCAGCACAGAAAGGGCGATGCCAGCCAGGAAATGATCGACCAGACGCTGCGCCTGGCCGAAGCCCGGCGGCTCGGCATCCGCATCAGCGACGAGCAGGTCGATGCCGCTTATCAGCGTTTCGCCACCAGCAACAAGATGCCGCTCAAGCAGCTTGACGGCGCGATGGCGCAATCCGGCGTCACCAAGGAGCATTTCAAGGACTTTATCCGGGCGCAGATGGCCTGGAACCAGGCGCTGACGGCGCGTCACCGTTCTAGCGACGGCGGCGGCGCCATGAGCGAGCAGGACCTCGTCAAGCGCATGCTCGAAAAAGGCGGCAGCAAACCGAGCGCCACAGAATACATGCTGCAGCAGGTCATCTTCGTGGTGCCGGCGGCCGAGCGCAGCGCGACGCTGGCCAAGCGCAAACGCGAAGCCGACGCTATGCGCGCCCGCTTCAACGGCTGCAACACCACGCGCGAATTCGCCAAGGGCCTGATCGATGTCACCGTTCGCGATCTCGGCCGGGTGCTGGCGCCGCAATTGCCGGCGGACTGGGCCGAGCAGATAAAGGCTACAAAGGTCGGCGGCGCCACCACGACGCGCGAAACCGACCGCGGTGTCGAATTCATCGGCATCTGCTCGTCGCGCGAAGTGTCAGACGACAAAGCCGCGCAGATGGTGTTCCAGAGTGAAGGTTCGAGCGACAAGAACGCCGACGAACTCTCGAAGAAATATGTCGAGGAGTTGCGGAAGAAAGCCCGCATAATCGAGCGCTGAAGTCGACGCGCCGTGGCTGACGCAGAGCTTCCGCTGGCGTTGAGCGTCGGCGATCCGTCCGGCGTGGGGCCGGACATCGCCATCGCTGCTTGGCAGGCCCGCGAAAGCGCTGGCGTTCCGTCATTTTATCTCCTTGCCGATCCGGCACTGATTGCCGCGCGGGCGCACAGGCTCGGCACCGATATCGCGATTGCCGAGACGACGCCGGCGTTAGCGCCGGGGGTGTTTTCGCGCGCGCTGCCGTTGGTGGCGCTTGCTGCCCGTTTCGTCGACAGTCCCGGCCGCCCGGATCCAGCCAACGCCGCCGGCATCATCGAGGCGATCGACCGCGCAGTTGCCGACTGCCTGGCCGGCCGCGCCGCCGCAGTCGTCACCTGCCCCATTGCCAAGAAGCCGCTCTACGACGCCGGCTTTCGCTTTCCCGGCCACACCGAATATCTGGCGCATCTGGCATCGCTTCACACCGGCATCGAAGTGACGCCTGTGATGCTGCTTGCCGGTCCGGACCTGCGCACCGTGCCGGTCACCATCCACATCGCGCTGGCCGAGGTGCCGAAAGCGCTGACCACGGACCTTATCGTCGCCACCGGCCGCATCACCGCCGCCGACCTTGCGAACCGCTTCGGAATTGCCAAGCCGCGGCTCGCCATTGCCGGCCTCAACCCGCATGCCGGCGAAGGCGGCACCATGGGCACCGAAGACGAGCGGATCGTGCGCCCGGCGGTCGACCGGCTGAGGCAGGAAGGGATCGACGCCTTCGGGCCGTTGCCGGCCGACACGCTGTTTCATGCTCGCGCCCGCGCCGGCTACGACGTGGCGCTCTGTATGTATCACGACCAGGCGCTGATCCCGGCCAAGGCGCTGGCGTTTGACGAGGCGGTCAACGTCACGCTCGGCCTGCCCTTCGTCCGCACCTCGCCCGACCACGGCACCGCCTTCGATATCGCCGGCAAGGGCATCGCCCGTGCCGGCAGCCTGATTGCAGCGCTGAAACTCGCTCGCGTTCTTGCCGATACCGGGAAAAGGCCGTAGGCCCTGAGCCCAATCAGCCATATTCGATGGCCTTAACCCGATGAGCCCGCCTGATGAGCCCAGCCCGATGAGCATAGACGGCCTGCCGCCACTGCGCGAGGTTATCGAGCGCCATGGGCTGCAGGCGAAAAAGGCGCTGGGCCAGAATTTTCTGCTCGACCTTAACCTGACAAGCAAGATTGCGCGAACCGCCGGCGACCTGAGCGACGTTACGGTTATCGAGGTCGGTCCCGGTCCGGGCGGGCTGACCCGGGCCCTGCTCCTCAACGGCGCCCGGCGGGTCGTCGCCATCGAGCGCGACGAGCGCTGCCTGGCGGCCTTGGCCGAGATCGCGAACCACTATCCGGGCCGGCTAGAGATCATAGCCGGCGATGCGCTGAAAACCGATTTTGCAGCGCTTGCTAAAGGGGAAAGCGGCGGGCCGGCGAAAATCGTCGCCAACCTGCCCTACAATATCGGCACCGAATTGCTGATCCGCTGGCTGACCGTCACCGAGTGGCCGCCCTTCTACACATCGATGACACTGATGTTCCAGCGCGAGGTCGCCGAACGCATTGCAGCCAGCCCCGGCAGCGATGCCTATGGTCGGCTCGGCGTGCTGGCAGGCTGGCGGACGGAGGCGAGGATTGCCTTCGACGTGCCGCCGCAGGCGTTCACGCCGCCACCCAAGGTGACGTCCTCGGTGGTGCATCTGGTGCCGCGCGCCAGCCCCTTGCCGGCAGAGGTGAAACGGCTCAGCCGCGTCACCGAAGCGGCGTTTGGCCAGCGCCGGAAAATGCTGCGGCAGAGCGTGAAAAGCCTCGGCGGCGAGGCGCTGCTTGCCCGTGCCGGCATCGATCCGACCAGGCGCGCCGAGACGCTGAGCGTCGAGGAGTTCGTTCGCCTGACCAACGCGGTGTGATGCCGGGACGCGTCTGCGTAGAATTTCCGCTCTCACGGCATAGATAGCCGGACAAACCTGCCCGGAGACAAACAATGGCCGCCTATGTCATTTCCGACGTCACGATCCGCGACGCAGAGGCGATCGAAGCTTATCGCACCCGCGCGGCTGCCTCCATCGCCCAGCACGGCGGGCGCTATCTGGTACGCGGTGGCAAGGTGGAAATGTTGGAAGGCGACTGGTCTCCCGGGCCGCTGATCATCGTCGAATTCCCCGACATGGACACGGCGGGGCGCTGGTATCGCTCGGCCGAATACGCCGCTGCATTGGAGCTGCGCGACGCCGCGCTCAGCCGCAATCTGATCCTGGTCGAGGGGATAGCGCGTTGATCAATCCGTCTTCTCGTCGAGCAGCCCCGAGACGAAATCGAACAGGCCGGGCCGGCGATCGCGTCTGAGCCGTTCGGCGGTGACGATGCCGCGCACCTCGGCGAAAGCGCGGTCGAGATCGTCGTTGACGATGACGAAATCATATTCCTTCCAGTGCTCGATCTCGTTGCGGGCGTTCTTGAGCCGCGTCTCGATCACCGCTTCCTGGTCCTCGGCGCGACGCTTCAGCCGCGCCTTCAATTCCTTCATCGATGGCGGCAGGATGAATATCGAGACGATGTCGGCGCGCATCTTCTCCTTGAGCTGCTGAGCGCCTTGCCAGTCGATGTCGAACAGCATGTCGCGGCCTTCGGCCAGCGCCTGTTCAGCCGGCTCGCGCGGCGTCGCGTAGCAATTGCCGTGCACCTCCGCCCATTCGAGCAGCGCATCGGAATCGCGCAGCCGCTCGAACTCGCGCATGGTACGGAAATGGTAATGGACGCCCTCGATCTCGCTGCCGCGGCGTGGCCGCGTGGTGACCGAGACCGACAATTCCAGGCTGGAATCGCTCTCCAGCAGATTGCGCGCAATCGTCGACTTGCCGGCGCCTGACGGCGACGACAAGACCAGCATCAGCCCGCGGCGCCGAATGCGGGAACCCACATCCCTAGCGGTCATGGGGCTTGGCAGTCATGTGGCTTGGCATCGGGATCATTCCAGATTCTGGACCTGTTCGCGAAACTGGTCGACGACCGCCTTCAGTTCCAGCCCGATGGCGGTGACCGCGGCAGCATTCGACTTGGAACACAGCGTATTCGATTCGCGGTTGAATTCCTGTGCCAGGAAATCGAGCTTGCGGCCGATGGCGCCGCCGCCGCCGAGCAGCGCCCGGCCTGACGCCACATGTGTCTTCAGCCGGTCGATCTCCTCGCGTATGTCGGCCTTGGTGGCCAGGAACGCCGCTTCCATATGCAGCCGGCTGGCGTCCAGGTTGGCAGACGCGTCCATCAACAGGCGGATCTGCTCGGCGAGCCTTTCGCGGATCGTGGCCGGTTCGCGTGATGGATCGGCCTCGGCCCGCAGCGTCAGCGCCTCGATGGCATCGATATGGCCGGACAGCAGGGAACGAAGTGCCGCACCTTCGCCCTGGCGCGCCTGGTGCAGCCCGTTCAGTGCTGCTTCCAGCGCCGACAGTATTGCGGTATCGAGCGCACTGCGCGCCTCTTCGGTTTCGATGGTTTCGGGAATGTCGAGGACGCCGCGCAGCGCAAGCAGGCCGTCGGCCGCCGCAGGGGCTACTCCGAACTGCTCCTGCAGCCGCTTGGCCAAGCCCGCCAGATCCTTCAGGAAAGCCTCGTTGACCACGGGTTGCGCTTGCGCGCCGGCGGCGCGGCCAATGGTCAGCGTCATCTGGAAATTGCCGCGCGCAAAACGCTTCTGCACCGTCTGCCGGACGGCCGGCTCCAACCGGTCGAAACCTTGCGGCAGCCGCAGCCTGACCTCGACGCTTTTGCCGTTGACGGACTTGGCTTCCCAGGCAATCGAAGTGCCGTCGTGTTCGGCGACACTGCGCGCAAAACCGGTCATGCTCTGCAAGTTCATGTAGCCGTGCGTCCCTTTGCCGAATGCCCCTCAAGCCGGAGCGATTTTCTCCGGACAGGACCATGTGAATTTCAATGCCATGGCAGCCCTTGCACATCCACCCGGATATGCACAGGGCCAAACTGATGGCGTCCGGCCCTACTGGGCGGCGGTGGGGCCTGCATCGTCAACGATGGCTCCCGCCGGCGTGTCGGCTCCGGTATTGGTTGCTCCGGCCTTGGCGGCGTCCTGCGCCTGCTTTTTCAGCAGTGCCCGGTAGCGAGCGACATTCTCGTTATGCTCATCGAGCGTCGAGGCAAAGACGTGCCCGCCGCTGCCGTCGGCGACGAAGTAGAGATCGCTGGTCTTCGACGGATTGGCGACAGCCTCCAGCGCCGCACGGCCGGGATTGGCGATCGGCGTCGGCGGTAACCCGTTGATCAGATAGGTGTTGTAGGGCGTCGGCTTCTGGATGTCCGACTGATAGATCGGGCGGTCGATGGGTTTGCCTTTGCCGCCGAACAGGCCGTAGATGATGGTCGGGTCCGACTGCAGCCGCATACCCTTGGCCAGCCGGTTGAGGAAGACGGCGGCTACGCGCGAGCGTTCATCGCCCTTGCCGGTCTCCTTCTCGACGATAGAGGCCAGGGTGACAAAATCCTCAACGTTGGCGATCGGCAGATCCGGCGCTCGGCGTTGCCAGACCTCGTCGACCAGCTTCTTCTGGTCGGCCAGAAGCTTGTCGACCATCTGCTGGCGTGTTGCGCCGCGGGTGAAACGCAGCGTGTCGGTGGCGAGGCTGCCCTCAGGTGGAGTGGTCGACGGCATATCGCCGGTCAGCGCGTCCTGCTCGGCGATCCGTTGCAGCGCCTGCTCGACCGTCAGCCCCTCGGGGATGGTCAGCGAATACATCACCGACTTGCCGCTCTTCAGCAGTTCCATGATATCGTGCATCGACGCCTGCGGCTTGATCTCGTATTCGCCGGCCTTCAGGGCGGAATCATTGCCGAAGGCGCGCACGCCAAGGCGGAAAATGCGGGCGTCGCTGATCAGCCCTCGCCGCTCAAGCTGGTCGGCGATCTCCTGGACGCCGCTATTCGGCTTGACCAGGAAAGTGTCGCCATTGGCCGACGGGCCGGGCTCGTTGAACTCCTGCTTGCCGAAATACAGCGCAACGCCTGCCGCCAGCACCATCAGCATCACCGAAGAGATGACGAAGTTCATGAACACGACGAACTGGCTGCGCGAGGCACGCGAGCGCTTCGGCGGCGGCGTGCCGGCCTCGGGCCGCAACGCCTCGCTGGCCGTCTTCGGCACGATCGGGCCGGGCGTGGGCGTTGCTGGCCGTTGCCCGAATTCCCCGTTATCGGCCGGATTTGTGTTCATAGCGCCCTACCATTTGATCTTGCGACGAATCCCCTCGGGCAGAGTAGGGGCGAATATGGCAAAATTGACGGCAGACGGAAACCGGCAGAGCGGTCAGCCATTGTAGCGCTGGAAGACGAGCGAGGCGTTGGTGCCACCGAAGCCGAAGGAGTTGGACAGCGCCACGTCTATCTGCCGGGCCCGCGGCTTGTGCGGCACCAGGTCGATCGCCGTTTCGCGCTCCGGATTGTCAAGATTGATGGTCGGCGGCGCGATGTTGTCGCGAATGGCGAGGATCGAAAAGATCGCCTCGGCAGCACCAGCCGCGCCCAGCAGGTGGCCAATCGACGATTTGGTCGACGACATCGATATCTTCGAGGCGGCGTTGCCGACCAGCCGCTCGACGGCGCCGAGTTCGATCGTATCGGCCATGGTCGAGGTGCCGTGCGCGTTGATGTAGTCGACATCGGCCGGCGTCAGCTTCGCCCGGTTCAGCGCCGCGGTCATGCAACGGAAAGCGCCGTCGCCGTCCTCGGCAGGCGCGGTGATGTGATAGGCGTCACCGGTCAGACCGTAGCCGGTGACCTCGGCATAGATCTTGGCGCCGCGGGCCTTGGCGTGTTCGAGCTCCTCGAGCACGACAACACCGGCGCCCTCGCCCATGACGAAGCCGTCGCGATCGCGATCATAGGGGCGTGAGGCCGTTTGTGGCGCATCGTTGCGCTCGGTGGAGAGCGCGCGGCAAGCGGCGAACCCGGCGACCGACAGTCTCGTCACCGGCGCTTCGGCGCCGCCTGCGACCATCACGTCGGCATCGCCCCAGATGATCAGCCGGGCGGCATCGCCGATGGCGTGCGCACCGGTCGAGCAAGCGGTGACGACGGCATGGTTGGGGCCTTTCAGCCCATGCCGGATCGAGACCTGACCGGAGACGAGGTTGATGATCTGGCCAGGGATGAAGAATGGGCTGATGCGGCGCGGACCGCGTTCCTTGAGGATCATCGCATTCTCGGCGATGCCTTCGATGCCGCCGATGCCCGAACCGATCAGCACGCCGCTGGCGCACTGTTCCTCATGCGTCTTCGGCTGCCAGCCGGAATCCTTGAGTGCCTCGTCGGCGGCCGCGATCCCGTACAGAATGAAGTCGCCGATCTTGCGCAGTTCCTTCGGCTCGAGAACGGCTTCAGGATTGAAAGTGGCATTGGAGCCGTCACCGCGCGGAATGACGTGGGCGACCTTGCAGGCAAGATCTTCCACCTCGAATTCGGTGATGCGCTTGGCTGCGCTGCGGCCGGTCAGAAGCTCCTTCCAGCTGTGCTCGAAGCCCATGCCGAACGGCGAAAGCAGCCCAAGGCCCGTGACGACGACACGCCTCATCGCAGGTCCTCCCCGGTGATGACTGCAAATAGCGTCAGGCGGAGGCCTTGTCGATGTATTTCACCGCATCGCCAACAGTCAGGATGGTCTCGGCGGCGTCGTCCGGGATTTCGACACCGAACTCTTCTTCGAACGCCATGACAAGTTCGACCGTGTCGAGGCTGTCCGCGCCCAGATCATCGATGAAGCTCGCCTGCTCCGTCACCTTGTCGGCATCGACGCCAAGGTGCTCGATGACGATCTTCTTGACGCGCTCTGCGGTGTCACTCATTTGGGCATCCTCGTCTTTTGGTTGTCTGTCTTCGTTAGCGGGCAGAATGCCGCTAATCAAGCTGAAAGATGGTCCTGCCGGAAACGCAGCGGAACAGGACCGGTTTTTGCCCGAACCGCCGGGTTGCGGGCGGCATTACACGAAAAATCCCGTGCATCCAAGACGGAATGAAGCGTTTTCCCAAGTGTTAGATCATTGCCATGCCGCCATTCACATGAATGGTCTGGCCGGTGACGTAGGCTGCCTCGTTGGAAGCGAGGTAGGCGACGGCTGAGGCGACTTCGGCGCCCGTGCCCATGCGCCGGGTCGGGATCGCCGCCATGATCGCCTCTTTCTGCTTGTCGTTGAGCTTGGCGGTCATCGCCGATTCGATGAAGCCCGGGGCGACGCAGTTGACGGTGATATTGCGGGTGGCGATCTCCTGCGCCAGCGATTTGGAAAAGCCGATCATACCGGCTTTGGAGGCGCAATAGTTGGTCTGGCCGGGATTACCCATGACGCCAACCACTGAAGTGATGTTGATGATGCGGCCATGGCGGCGCCGCATCATCGGATGGGTAAGCTCGCGGGTCAGCCGGAACACGGCGGTCAGGTTGACCTCGAGCACGCTATCCCAGTCGGCGTCAGCCATGCGCACGAACAACCCGTCCTTGGTGATGCCGGCATTGTTGACGAGGATGTCGACGCCTTCGAGGTCAGCTTCCGCCTTCTGGCCGAGCGCCTTGACGTCGTCGCGGTTGGAAAGATTGGCCGGGAAAAGCTTGACCCGGTCGCCCAGTTCGGCGGCCAGCGCCTCCAATTTCTCGATACGTGTGCCATGCAGGCCGACGATGGCGCCCTGGCCGTGCAGCACGCGGGCGATCGCCTCGCCTATACCTCCCGATGCGCCGGTGACGAGCGCCTTGCGGCCGGTCAATTCGAACATGCTTTATCCTCTTCCCAAATCGTACTGGCCAATCATACGGGCCGGTGAGTTCGGCTATCTGTAAACGTTGCCGCGGTGGCCTATGGTTACCACCAGAATGACGAGCCGGTTATCCTGCACATCGCAAATGATGCGATAATCCCCGACGCGATATCTCCAAAAGGTTGCGAGCGGGCCCTTCAGCGGTTTGCCGAGTTCACGCGGGTTGTCGAGAACGGCAATGCGGTTTTCAATAAAATCACGGATACGGTGACGTGTCTGCGGATCCAGTTTTTCGACAAATTTTCGCGCCGAGTGGGCGTATTCAAGCGTCCAGGCCACGCCAGAAGTCCTCGGCTCTCATGACGTCTTCTTCACCACGCCTGATCCGCTCAACGACTTCGGCAGCCAGGTAGTAATCCTCCAAGTCCTCCAGACCACGTTCAATGAGCTCGCGCAGATAGTAGGCCTTGCTGCGACCAGTCTTGGCCGCGAGAAAATCCAGGCGCTGCTCGACTTCAGGAGAAAGGCGGATCGATGTGGGCATGCCGCACCTTGTTGCGATACATGTATTCATGTAGCGGCAAGCACTGATGAATTCAAGCTACGTGGTCACCCAAGGCGGCAAGTGCCGTCTCGACCTCCGCCGCCGATCCGATGCTGCTGGTGGCAATGTCGCGGTTGATGCGGCGGGCCAGCCCCGACAGCACCTTGCCGGCGCCCACTTCGTAAAGCGTCACAACGCCGTTGCTGCCGAACCACTCCACCGTTTCGCGCCAGCGCACGCGCCCGATCACCTGTTCGACGAGTCGGCGGGCGATCTCGTCGGGATCGCTCGTCGGGGTCACCGTAACATTGGAGACCAGCGGCACGACCGGCGCACTCTTCGTCACGGCGGCCAGCGCCTCCCGCATGATCTCGGCCGCAGGCTTCATCAATGCCGAATGGAAGGGCGCCGAGACCTGCAGCATCAGCGCCCGCTTGGCGCCCTTCTCCGTGCATAGCCTCGCCGCCAGTTCGACCGCTGGCCTGGCGCCGGAGATCACCAGCTGGCCGCCGCCATTGTCATTGGCGATCTGGCAAACCAAGGCTTGTGCGGGATCTTTGGCGGCGCCCTGGGCGGCCTCTGCGCAAGCGGCTTCGACGTCGGCCTGTTCCAGCCCGATGATCGCCGCCATGGCGCCCTCGCCGGCCGGCACAGCCGCCTGCATGGCATTGCCGCGGATGCGCAACAGCCGGGCGGCGTCGGCGACCGAAACGAAACCTGCGGCCGCAAGTGCCGAATATTCGCCGAGCGAGTGGCCGGCGACATAGGTGACCTTGCCGTTCAGGGAGAAGCCGCGCGCCTCCAGCGCCCGGATTGCGGCAAGCGACACCGCCATCAGCGCCGGCTGGGCGTTGGCGGTCAGCGTCAGCGTCTCTTCCGGGCCTTCCCAGATCAGCTTCGATAGGTTTTCGCCGAGCGCGTCGTCAACTTCCTCGAAGATCCGCCGCGATTCCACAAAGGTATCGGCGAGGTCCTTGCCCATGCCGACAGCCTGGCTGCCCTGCCCCGGAAAGGTGAATGCGATGGCCATCGGCGGCTCCCAGCTGCTGGTTCACGTTGCCTGTGACGCAAGGCGTGCGGCCAAGTCAAGTCCAACCTTGATCGAGTAATATCGGCCGAGTGCCTGTTTCGGCAGGCTTTTTGGCGATCACTCATGATGAAAACCGCTCACGATTTGTTTGCTGGCTCTTCTTATTTCCGCCACAGGCGCTAGGCTTTGCGTGACAGTTCGATGACAATCGAGTGACGCTTTTGTTGCGGGCCGGGGAACTATTGAAGTGGCAAAGACCAAGCAGAGCGCAGCCGAGGCGGCGCCCCAGTTTCTTGAAGGCGATCCGTCGACCGGCTATCTGCCGGCGCGCAAATGGCCTGTCATCCGCTATGGCCTTATCAGCTTGCTGGCTGCGGCCATCCTTGTGTTTGCCATCGAACTGATCGTGCGCGGCAACTTTGCCGGCACCATTGATTTCTTTCTGCAGCCTTTCAAACCCGGCTGGACCACGATCATCATTTTTGCGCTGATCCTCATCGGCCTCGACGCCGTGCTCGGCCGCAGTCATCAGAGCCTGATGATCGTCGCGCCGCTGACATTGTCGCTGGCGTTCGTCGGCCACCAGAAGTCGCTGTATCTCGGCGATCCGCTCTATCCGACCGATTTCCTTTATTCCCGGCAGATCGTGGCACTGATGCCGCTTCTGGTACGCGATCGCCCGGGAACCGCCATTGCCCTGGCGATCGGCATCGTCGGCGGGCTGTCGCTGCTCGTCTATGGCTGGCGGCTATGGCGCCGCCGCGTTCCGGCGCTCAGCCACAAGGGCCGCCTTGCCCGGCTGACGCTGACAGTACCGCTGATCGCCTTCTTCGTTTCCATCATGGACTATGCCACTTTCTCGTGGACGCGCGACCGGCTGCAGATCATCCCGATCATGTGGGACCAGAAGGAAAACTATGCCTCAAACGGTTTTGCGCTCGCCTTCGCGCTTAACGTTCCGATGGCGCATGTCTCGGCGCCGCCCGGCTATTCCGACAAGGCGATCGAAGCGATCGGCAAACCGCAGGTGACCGCCTCGGTACCTGCCGAGAAGCCCGACATCATCGTCGTCATGAGCGAATCCTTCTGGGATCCGACCAAGCTGCCTGGCGTCACCATCACACCCGACCCTATCCCCAGTGTGCGGGCACTGCGCACGGGTTACATGTTCTCGCCCGAGTTCGGCGGCATGACGGCCAACATCGAGTTCGAGGCCCTGACCGGCTTTTCCAACGCCTTCCTGCCGGCGGGCAGCATTCCCTACCAGCAATATGTGCGGACACCGACTCCCTCGCTGGCGACCTTCCTGAAAAGTCAGGGCTACCGGGCGCGCGCCATCCATCCCGGCACCAATTGGTTCTGGAACCGGGGGGCCGTCTATGCCGATTTCGGCTTCAACGACTTCAAGTCCGAGGAGACGTTGCCGCCCATGCAGAAGCGCGGACCGCTCGCGTCGGACGCTGCGATGACCGACGAGATCATCCACGAAGCCGATACCAGCGCCGAGCCGGTGTTCTTTTTCGCCGTCAGCCTGCAGAACCACGGGCCGTATGAGCCGTATCGCTATAACAATCCGACCCACAAGGTGCAGGCGCCGATCAGCCAATGGGCCCGTGAATCGCTGTTGAGCTATGCCGAAGGCTCTTCCGACGCGGACCGCGGCCTCGAGCGGCTGATCGAATGGGCGAAGAAACGCGAGCGGCCGACCGTCATCGCGTTCTTCGGCGACCATCTGCCGCCGCTTGGGCCGGTCTACGTCGAGACCGGCTTCCTGAAGGACAATGTTGCGCCGCGCAAGGAGGCAGCCGACCAGATGCTGCTGCACCACCAGACGCCGCTGATCGTCTGGTCGAATCGCAGCGGCCCGGCCGAGGATCTAGGCGCCGTCAGCCCGTCCTTCCTGCCCTACCATATCCTGAAGACAGCCGGCATCAGCCATCCCTATTACACCGGCTTCCTCGGACAGTTGCGAGAGCGCTACCGCGTTATCGACCGCAATTTGCTTTTGGCACCGGGGGGCGACGCCACCCCCGATTGGTCGCGTCAGAAAGAGATCGATCCGGCAATCCGCGACTTCCGTCTGCTGCAATACGACATGATGTTCGGCAAGCGCCATGCGGCGCCCGATTTCTTCCCCGAAACCACGGGCAAAGTGGCTGCACACACGAGTTGAGCAGCGGCGGCGGGAGAGCGGCCGACGTCGTTCAGTTCGTCAAGTGCAGCTGCGAAATCGAGCTTCCGATTTTAAGGAAGACGCTTTCGAGCTGACTGACGTCGTTGGTCGGGTAATAATCCGACGGCGACGATGCGCAGGCCTCGTAGAGCTTGCGGTTGGCTGCGGTGTCGGCCTGCAGCAGCACTGTGAAGATCTGCACGTCCTGCTTCTTCAATGTGTTGCATACATTGGTTGTCCAATCGTCGACATTGCGCGCAGCCGCGGTCTGGTCGCTGGATCCAAACCGACCCGAGGCCAGGAATCCGTAGGAGCCATAGTCCGACTTCTGTGGCGTATCCTTCGCGCCATAGACAACATTCTCGCCGTCGGTGAGCAGCAGCACCGTTTTGGTCGTGCCTGACGCCCTGAACGGCGCGCCGTCGCTGTAAGGCGGTTCCGGCGAGAGCACCCGCATCCCCCATGACAAGCCTTCCGAAACATTGGTCCCCGAGCCGTTCCATTCGATCATCTCACCGACGGCTTTCCGCAATTTGTCGAAATCATCGGTCAGCGGCACTATCGGCGTCGGACAGGCCCGGTTTGGGCCGATAGTCAGTGGGCCTCTCTTGTCGTTGATCAGCTTCATCGTCGAAACACTGTACTTCGCCATGTCGCTGGTGAGGCCGGGAAGCACGGTGACAACGGTATCGTCGAGATAGGAATTGTTGTAGCCGGTCGCTGAATTGCCGTAGGAGCTGGTTGGATTTTTAGCGTTACCTGGATCGTCCGGCGCGAAATAGGGTACGAACAGGGTGTCCGGTTTGTTTTGGTCGGGCGAAATGTCGGAAACATTGTTGGTTCCGGGCCGCGCTTCGACGCAGCCTCTCCATTCGACGCCCAATTGCTTGAACAGGTCCATATGGTTGACGCGCTTGCCGCCGACCAAGGGGAAATTGGCGCCATTGTTCGGCGATTTGCCGGCCATGTCGATCCAGGCCGGATCGTAGTCCTCGCCCTTGACGTTGACCGCGGTGACGAACGGCACCACCGCGACACGTACGCTGCGCGTCGGCGACTTCGCCGCTTCGAGCATATCGATCAGGGCCGTCGCCGCCGTCCGCAATGCGCCGATGCGATCGTTGCTGGCCATCGACCCGGTATTGTCGAGCACCAGCACGACTTCGAGCTGATTGGTCGATTCGACGGCGCCGGCATCGACGGTGATGCGCTTGTCGTTGCCGAACAGGAAGGCGAAGTTCAAATTGACGTCCGCCGTGGCGACAGCCTTGGTCTGGATGTAATTGAGGCCCCTTTCCACGGTAAGCGTCGCTTCGGCGTTCCTCAACTCGCTGTGGCCGGCGACATTGGTCTGGAAGTAGCGGTCGAAGACGTCCTTGCGCGAAGCCTCGATGTCGCCGAGATGCGAAGATGCAAGGTTCGCGGAATCGAGCGCATTCTGCAAGCTGACCTTGGCCCTCATCAAGGTGGACACGTCCACGGCAAAGGCGACGGCGGTCAGAACCGCAGGCAGCCCGAACGCCAGCATCAGGGCAAAGTTGCCGCTCTTCGAACGGCAGAATTTGTCGAAAAGCATTTTTGTCCCCAAACCGCCTTGGTGCCGAACTCGCGCAGACTGTTTGCTTTTGCATCCGCATGATGAACGACGGGTTGCCGCCACGCCCGCCGATGCTGGAACTTCGCATGGTGGTTAAGGTCCGGTTTCAGGAGATCCGTAAGCCTTGCCGTCGAGGCCCGTGGCGCTCTGGGACGTTAGGGCCGTTTGCTCCGTCGTTTGGCCTTGCTTTGCGGTCAAATTCCTGTATAGACGCCCGCAATCTGCCGGTCCTTGCTGGGGGCTGAACGGAGGGCCGGAGGTTTTTCGAAACCTTCGCGTGAAGCCAGAAGCGCTTCCGCCTCCCGTGTCTCCGCTCTCGACCGTCTCGTCATGCTCCTTTCTTCCCCGCCTTCGCAAGGATTGCGGGTCAGAGAAGTTGCAGAGGCTTTTGCCGCCGGGAACCGGGAGAGAAACGAAGAAAGGCACAAACACTATGGCTCTATACGAACATGTGTTTCTTGCCCGGCAGGACCTCTCGCAGCAGCAGGTCGATGCGCTTGTCGAACAGTACAAGGGCGTCATCACCGCGAATGGCGGGTCCGTCGGCCGGGTCGAGAACTGGGGACTGAAGTCCCTCACCTACCGGGTCAACAAGAACCGGAAGGCATATTATACACTCATGGACATCACCTGCCCGCCGGCCGCGCTCAATGAAATGGAGCGCCAGATGGGCCTGTCCGAGGACGTGCTGCGTTTCCTGACCATCAAGGTCGATGCGCATGAGGAAGGTCCGTCGGCAATGATGCAGAAGCGCGAAGAGCGCTCGGAACGCGGCGGCTTCGGCGACCGCGACCGTGGCGATCGTGGCCCGCGCTCATTCGGCGACCGCGATCGCGGTGACCGTGGTGATCGTCCGCCGCGCAGCTTCGGCGATGGCGGTGCCGATCGTGGCCCGCGCCGTCCGCGCGAAGGCTTTGAAGGAGCCGCAGAATAATGGTCGACATCAACCAGATCCCAACCCGGCGCCCCTTCCACCGTCGCCGCAAGACTTGCCCGTTCTCCGGCGCCAACGCGCCGAAGATCGACTACAAGGACGTGCGGCTTCTGCAGCGCTACATCTCCGAGCGCGGCAAGATCGTGCCATCGCGTATCACCGCCGTCAGCCAGAAGAAGCAGCGCGAACTCGCCAAGGCGATCAAGCGCGCCCGCTTCCTCGGCCTGCTGCCCTACGTGGTCCGCTAAAATCTACGCGGGCGGTTCGCCGCCCGCTTTTCCCACGGCGACGGGCGCCGCAGGGTTTGCCATCAAAATCCCGGGTTGGATTTCGACAAGAGATCCTAACTGCCGCGACAGGCAGGACAGCGACACAGGCGGCGACGCCCCAGCTTCCTGACCTGTTCCAGACAACTCGGCGCCGATCCTGAGGATAGCGCCCAAGCGAAGGAACAAAACCATGGAAGTCATTCTTCTCGAACGCGTTTCCCGCCTCGGCCAGATGGGCGATACCGTCAAGGTCAAGGACGGGTTCGCCCGCAATTTCCTGCTGCCGCAAGGCAAGGCGCTGCGCGCCAACGAAGCTAACAAGAAGAAGTTCGAGGGACAGAGGGCCCAGCTTGAAGCCCGCAACCTGGAGCGCAAGTCCGAAGCCGCGCAGATTGCAGAAAAGCTCGACGGCAAGAGCTTCATCGCCGTGCGCTCGGCCGGCGAAACCGGTCAGCTTTATGGTTCGGTCTCGACGCGCGACATCGCCGAGCTGGTGACGGCGGAAGGTTTTTCGGTCAACCGCAACCAGATCCTGCTCAACCAGCCAATCAAGACCATCGGCGTCACCAATGTGGCGATCGCGCTGCACCCGGAAGTCGAGGTTACCATCACGCTCAACATTGCCCGCACGGCCGACGAAGCCGAGCGCCAGGCCAAGGGCGAAACGCTGACCACCGCCGAAGCCATCTACGGCGAGGACATCAACGATAATGCGCGGCCGGAAAACTTCTTCGATCCGAATGCGGAGTTCGAAGGCGGCGAAGACAACGGCTGATCGTCATTCGTCGGCATTCGCCGGCTAATCGCTATTCTGGACCAATGCCCGGGCCTCGTACCCGGGCATTTTTATGCCAAATGGAACTTTTCGAACCCCTATATCTTGATGCAGAATAGGACAGCATGTCTGGCCGAGAGGGGACAATTGGTCATGAATATTCTGCTGAAACGCGTTCTCGACCGCCTGGTCCGCACAGGCAATCTCAAGGTGACAGGGCCGCAAGGCTCGATGGTGACTTTCGGTGACGGCAGCGGCGAGCCGGTGCACATGCACATCAAGACAAGGCATGCCGAGCGCGCAATAACCTTCGATCCGATGCTGGCGGTGCCGGAAGCCTACATGGACGGTGAACTCGACATTCTCGAGGGCGGCGTGCTGGGGGTGATGCGGATTGCCTTCCAGAACATGGGCAGCGGCGGTATCGATGCCACCTGGTCGAAGGCGATCGAAGGTCTGCGCCACGCCTTCCGGCGCCTGCAGCAGATCAACACGGCGTCGCGGGCGCGCCGCAACGTGCAGCGCCATTACGATCTGTCGGGCGACCTCTACCGCCTCTTCCTCGATGAGGACATGCAATATTCCTGCGCCTATTTCGAGCAGCCGGACATGACGCTCGACGAGGCCCAAGCAGCCAAGAAGCGCCATATCGCCGCCAAGCTCAGGCTGAAGGCGGGCCAGACGGTTCTTGATATCGGCTCCGGCTGGGGTGGGCTTGGGCTCTATCTAGCCAAGGCGTTCGACGTCGACGTACAGGGCGTGACGCTGTCGACCGAGCAGCACGGCGTCGCCACCGACCGCGCCCATGCGCAAGGCCTGCAAAACCGGGTGCATTTCGACATCAAGGACTATCGCGAACTCAATGAACGTTTCGACCGCATCGTCTCCGTCGGCATGTTCGAGCATGTCGGGGTCAATCATTTCCGCACCTTCTTCGACAAATCGGCGACGCTGCTGAAGCCGGACGGCGTCATGCTGCTGCACACGATCGGCCGCTCCGGCGTGCCGTGGGCAACCAGCGCCTTCATCCGCAAGTACATCTTCCCGGGCGGCTACATCCCGTCGCTATCCGAAGTGATGCCGGCCATCGAAAAATCGGGGCTCGTCGTCACCGACATCGAGGTTCTGCGGCTGCATTATGCCGAGACGCTGAAGCATTGGGGCGAGCGCTTCGCGGCCAACCGCGACAAGGCCAGGGCGATTTATGACGAGCGCTTCTGCCGCATGTGGGAGTTCTATCTTGCCGCCTCGGAAGCTGCCTTCCGCTGGCAGGATCTGGTGATCTTCCAGATCCAGATTGCCAAGAAGAACGACACGCTGCCGATGACGCGCGACTACATGGCCAGTTGCGAGAAGGCGCTGGAGATGCGCGATCTTGGACGTCGCGAAAAGGCTCCGGTTGCCAAGCCCACTCGCCGCCGCAAGGTGGCGGATCCGGAGTAGACTGCCGGCATCACGCCATCGCCACTTGCCATTGCCGGCCGGCACGCTGAAAAGGGTCCCGTCAAACGCGGGACCCTTTTTTCATGACCTACCTCCTCTACGTCGCCGCCGCACTTGCCGAGATCGCCGGCTGCTTTTCGTTCTGGGCGTGGCGGCGGCTGGACAAGTCGCCGCTGTGGTTGGCGCCCGGTCTCGTCTCGCTCGTGCTATTCGCGTGGCTGCTGGCGCTGGTCGACACCAGCGCGGCGGGCCGGGCCTACGCCGCCTATGGCGGCATCTACATTGCCCCCTCGCTGGCCTGGCTGTGGCTGGCGGAAGGCGTGCACCCCGACCGCTGGGATCTTGCCGGTGCCGCGATCTGCATCGTTGGCGCCTCGGTCATTCTGCTCGCACCTCGGACTGCCTAAGCGATGGAACTGCCCGTCCCGCTTAGACAGGGCGTCGACCGCCTTCTCGAACAGGTGCCTTTGCCGATGCTTAAGCAAGCGGCAAAGACGCTGTCGGACCGCTACCGCGCAGAGTTGCGCGACGGTCGCCTGCACATGGCCGAAGACATGGCGGTGAAGGCCTATCTGGCAACGCGGCTACCGGCGACCTATGCGGCCGTTCGCGCCAGCCTCGATGCGGTGGGCGAGTCTCGGCCCGACTATGCTCCGAAGACCTTGCTCGATGTCGGCGCCGGCCCTGGCACGGTGCTTTGGGCCACAATCAATCTCTGGCCGGATCTCGAACAGGCGGTGCTACTCGAGGCCGGCGCCGCGGTACGAAGGGTCGGCGAAGCACTTGCCGCGGATGCGATCACGGCCAGGACCGCCTGGCGGACCGGCGACATCACCATCGACCTGGTCGATCTGGAGCCGGCCGAGCTGGTGACTTCAGCCTATGTGCTGGATGAGATCGCGCCGGCATCGCTGGCAAAACTCGTCGACCGGCTCTGGCAGCTGACCGCAGACACGCTGCTGGTGGTCGAGCCGGGCACGCCGGCCGGCTGGCAGCGTATTCTTGCCGTGCGGCGGCAGTTGATCGAGGCCGGCGCGCACGTGCTTGCGCCCTGCCCGCATGAGGCGCCCTGCCCGCTCGTTGCCCCCGACTGGTGCCATTTCGCCCGCCGCGTCGCCCGCTCGCGCCTACACCGTCTGGCCAAGGATGCCGAGGTGCCGTGGGAGGACGAGAAATTCATCTTTGTCGCGGCCTCCCGCCATCCGGCCGCTCCGCCTCGAGCGCGAGTGATCGCACCGCCGAAGTCGGGGTCCGGCAAGGTCTTGCTGAAGCTTTGCGAACAGGATGGGGGTGCTGCCGAGCGACTGTTCACCAAGCGCGACGGCGAGACGTTCAAGGCCGCGCGGCGACTGGATTGGGGTGATGCCTTGCCGGAATGACCGGCAGCTATTTTCCTGTTTTGTTCTCGCCCGAGAACGGCTAGGCTCGCCATCTTGATTCGAGTCAATCGAGATTCTTTCCACCGAAAGATCCTGGCTGTGAATCGCGGGCATCAAAGTTGGTTGGTTGGGGACTGATGCAGATAAGTCATCACCGACTTGTCTCGTTCTGATATCGAGAGACGGGGATCAGGACCGGGGACATCATGGCAGAGGCAGCACGAAAATTCGGCGTGGCGGAAACACCGCTCTATCGCGAGGCGCCGAACAATATCGAGGCCGAGCAGGCGCTGCTCGGCGCCATACTGGTCAACAACGATGCCTTCTACCGCGTCTCCGACTTCCTGAAGCCCGGCCATTTCTACGAGCCGCTGCATAGAAAGATCTTCGAGGTCGCGGCCGAGCTCATCCGCATGGGCAAGATCGCGACGCCGATCACGCTGAAGACCTTCCTGCCGGCCGACGAGAAGGTCGGCGACATGACGGTGGCGCAATATGTCGTGCGGTTGGCGGTCGAGGCCGTCACCGTCGTCAACGCCACCGACTATGGCCGCGCCATCTACGATCTGGCGACGCGGCGCGCGCTAATCACTGTCGGCGAGGACATGGTCAACATCGCCTATGACGCGCCGGTCGACATGTCGCCCTCCGACCAGATCGAGGATGCCGAGCGGCGCCTGTTCGAATTGGCCGAAACCGGCCGCTACGATGGCGGCTTCGAGAGCTTCACCGATGCCGTCAAGACCGCCGTCGACATGGCCAATGCGGCTTATATGCGCGACGGGCATTTGTCGGGCGTTGCTACCGGCTTGCGCGATCTCGACCGCCGCATGGGCGGCCTGCAGTCGTCCGACCTGATCATCATTGCCGGCCGCCCCGGCATGGGCAAGACCTCGCTCGCCACCAATATCGCTTTCAACATCGCCGAGGCCTATGTCCCGGCGCAACAGGCGGACGGCTCGTTCAAGGCGGCCAATGGCGGCGTCGTCGGCTTCTTTTCGCTCGAAATGTCATCCGAACAGCTGGCCACCCGCATTATTTCCGAACAGACGGAAATCCCGTCGTCGAAAATCCGGCGCGGCGAGATCAGCGAGATGGATTTCGAAAAGCTGGTCGCCTGCTCGCAGACAATGCAGAAAATCCCGCTGTTCATCGACCAGACCGGCGGCATTTCCATCGCTCAGCTGTCGGCCCGCGCGCGTCGCCTGAAGCGCCAGCGCGGCCTCGACGTCATCGTTATCGACTATATCCAGCTGATGCAGGGATCGAGCGCGAAATCCTCGCAAAACCGCGTCCAGGAAATCACCGAGATCACCACCGGCCTCAAGGCACTAGCCAAGGAGCTGGCGGTGCCGATCATCGCGCTGTCGCAGCTGTCGCGCCAGGTCGAGAGCCGCGACGACAAGCGCCCGCAGCTTTCGGATCTGCGCGAATCGGGCTCCATCGAGCAGGACGCCGACGTGGTGCTGTTCGTCTACCGCGAGGAATATTATCTGAAGAACCGCGAGCCGAAGCCGGGCACCGACGAATACATCAAATGGGAACACGAGATGAACGAGATGCGCGGCAAGGCCGAGGTCATCGTCGCCAAACAGCGCCACGGCCCAACGGGATCGGTCAGCCTCGCCTTCCAGGGCGAGTTCACCCGCTTCTCGGACCTTGCGGAAGAGCATCATTTGCCGGATCGGTTCGAGTGACCTCTTGATACAGGTCTCATTCCTTCGCACCCCCCTCTGTCCTGCCGGACATCTCCCCCTCAAGGGGGGAGATCGGATGTCGTTTCGGCTTTCGGCAATCGTCAATGCTGCTAGATGTACGGCAATATCGGAGCTGCCAATCTCCCCCCTTGGGGGGCAGATGTCCGGCAGG
This sequence comes from Mesorhizobium sp. M0898, assembly GCF_040319695.1. Lineage (NCBI taxonomy): Bacteria > Pseudomonadati > Pseudomonadota > Alphaproteobacteria > Hyphomicrobiales > Phyllobacteriaceae > Mesorhizobium > Mesorhizobium sp. M0898. The sequence continues at coordinate 30,313 of NZ_JAMYOE010000024.1, forward strand.
ACAGAGGGGGGCGCTGTCCCGCCGACCTGTCTTTCAATTGTCGCAGGCCGCGCCTGATGGCCAAATCCCGCGTCCAGTTCATCTGCCAGAATTGCGGCTCCGTGCATCAGCGCTGGGCCGGCAAATGCGATGCCTGCGGCGAGTGGAACACGCTGGTCGAAGAAGGCACGGCAGGCGGCATCGGCTCGGGCCCGGCCAACATGCGCAACGCCCGCAAGGGCCGCGCGGTGGTGCTGACCAGCCTCTCCGGCGATATCGAGGACGCGCCGCGCATCGTCTCCGGCATCGGCGAGCTCGACCGCGCCACCGGCGGCGGCTTCGTGCGCGGCTCGGCGCTGCTGGTCGGCGGCGATCCCGGCATCGGCAAGTCGACGCTGCTCACCCAGGCCGCGGCCGCGCTGGCGGCAAAGGGCCACCGCATCGTCTATGTCTCGGGCGAAGAGGCGGTCGCGCAGATCAGGCTGCGCGCCCAGCGGCTCGGCGTCGCCGACACCCCGGTCGAGCTCGCCGCCGAAACCAATGTCGAGGACATCCTCGCCACCATCGCCGATGGTAAGCGGCCGGATCTGGTCATTCTCGATTCGATCCAGACGCTGTGGACCGATATGGCCGATTCGGCGCCCGGCACGGTGACCCAGGTGCGTGCCGCCGCCCAGGCGATGATCCGCTACGCAAAATCCACAGGGGCGGCGATCGTTCTGGTCGGCCACGTCACCAAGGAGGGCCAGATCGCCGGACCGCGCGTCGTCGAGCACATGGTCGACGCGGTGCTCTATTTCGAGGGCGAAGGCGGCCACCACTACCGCATCCTGCGCACGGTCAAGAATCGCTTCGGGCCGACCGATGAGATCGGTGTCTTCGAAATGTCGGACAAGGGCTTGCGGGAAGTCGCCAACCCGTCCGAGCTTTTCCTCGGTGAGCGCCATGCGAAGTCGCCGGGTGCCGCGGTTTTCGCCGGCATGGAAGGCACACGGCCGGTGCTGGTCGAGATCCAGGCGCTGGTGGCGCCATCGACGCTGGGCACACCGCGCCGCGCCGTCGTCGGCTGGGACGGTGCCCGGCTGTCGATGATCCTGGCGGTTCTGGAAGCCCATTGCGGCGTCCGCTTCGGCACGCACGACGTCTATCTCAACGTTGCCGGCGGCTACCGCATTTCGGAGCCGGCGGCCGACCTGGCAGTGGCGGCGGCACTGGTTTCCTCGCTCACCGGTCTTGCCCTTCCCGCCGATTGCGTCTATTTCGGCGAAATCAGCCTTTCGGGTGCGGTGAGGCCGGTTGCGCATGCGCAGCAGCGCCTCAAGGAAGCCGAAAAGCTGGGTTTCGGACGCGCGGTTCTGCCCTTGGGCAGCGAGGAACTTGTTGGTGGTAATGCGGTCGGGGGGATCGGAGCCAGCGCTTTCCAGCCCACCGAGCTTGCCGATCTCGTGGCGCGAATAGCCGGCTCTCGGCGCAGCCGCGCCGACGAGCAAGAGTGATGCGGCTCGTCGGGCCGTGAAAAAGAGATCGGAGTGGGGCGAAAAACATGCCGATTACGCTGCTTGACGGAATTCTCGTCGGCTTCACCCTGGTCTCGGCGATGCTCGCTATGGTTCGCGGCTTTTCGCGCGAGATCCTGTCGATCATCTCCTGGGCAGCCGCCGCGGCCGCCGCCTTCTTCTTCTACAAGCCGGTGCTGCCTTACATTCAGCCCTATGTCGACAACGAAAAGGCCGCCATGGCGGCGGCCGCCGGTATCGTCTTCATTGTCGCGCTGATCGTCGTTTCGGTCATCACCATGAAGCTCGCCGACTGGATCATCGATTCCAGGATCGGCGCGCTCGATCGTACACTTGGCTTCCTCTATGGCGCGGCGCGCGGCATCCTGGTCGTCGCTGTCGCGCTGCTTTTCTTCAATTGGCTGGCCGGCGCCAAGGCTCCAGGCTGGATTGCCAACGCCAAGTCAAAGCCATTGCTCGAATCGATCGGCGCCAAGCTCGAAAGCCTGCTGCCCGAGGATCCGGAAAACGCCATCCTCAACAAGCTCAATCCGAATCAGCCGGCCACCGAGACGCCTCTGGCCCCCGATGCGCCTGCAGCGGAAGCCCCTGCCGCCGGCGACGACGCCACTGCTCCGGCACCCGACGACAGCGATGCGCCGCCGGCCGACAATGCGCCCGCGACGCCGGCACCTGCAAACCCGGCGCCGGCAAACTGATTTCGACAGACTTGCGAGGCTCAAGACTGTCGATCATGTGAACGCCGCACGACGTGCGTTGCTTTCGATGCGCTATGACCTTATATGGCGGCTTTAGCGGAGCTTGAGCCCCAATGGCAGCCTCAGTGGCAGACGCAGACGACGTGCTTTCCGCCGAAGCCGATGACCATTTCCACGACGAATGCGGCGTGTTCGGCATTTTCGGCCGGCAGGACGCCGCAGCCATCGTAACGCTCGGTCTGCATGCGTTGCAGCATCGAGGCCAGGAAGCGGCCGGCATCGTTTCCTATGACGGCACCCAATTCCATGTCGAACGCCATGTCGGCCTGATCGGCGACACCTTTACTAAGCAGCGTGTCATCGACAGCCTGCAAGGCAACCGTGCTATCGGCCACACACGCTATGCCACCACCGGCGGCGCCGGTCTGCGCAATATCCAGCCTTTCTTCGCCGAACTTGCCGATGGCGGCTTTGCCGTCGCCCATAACGGCAATCTCACCAACGCCATGACCGTTCAGCGCGCCCTGCAGAAGCAAGGCGCCATCTTCTCTTCCACCTCCGACACCGAAACGCTCCTGCACCTGGTTGCCACCAGCAAGGAGCGCGACCTGAATTCGCGCTTCATCGATGCGGTGCGCCAAGTCGAAGGCGCCTTCTCGCTGGTGGCGATGACGTCCAAGAAGATGATCGGGTGCCGCGACCCGCTCGGCATCCGCCCGCTGGTGCTCGGCGATCTCGACGGCGCCTGGATTCTCGCCTCCGAGACCTGCGCGCTCGATATTATCGGTGCGCGTTTCGTACGCGACCTGAAGCCCGGCGAAATGGTCGTCGTCACCAGCAAGGGCATCGAAAGCCTGTTCCCGTTCGAGCCGCAGAAGACCCGCTTCTGCATCTTCGAATATGTCTATTTCGCGCGGCCGGATTCGTCGGTCGAAGGCCGCAACGTCTATGAAGTGCGCAAGCGCATCGGCGCCGAGCTGGCGCAGGAAAGTCCGGTCGAGGCCGACATCGTCGTGCCGGTGCCGGATTCGGGCACGCCGGCGGCGATCGGCTTTTCGCAGGCCGCGGGCATTCCGTTCGAGCTCGGCATCATCCGCAATCACTATGTTGGCCGCACCTTCATCCAGCCCGGCGATTCGATCCGCCACATGGGTGTCAAGCTCAAGCACAACGCCAACCGCCGCATGATCGAAGGCAAGCGCGTGGTGCTGGTGGATGATTCGATCGTGCGCGGCACCACCAGCCAGAAGATCGTCCAGATGGTGCGCGATGCCGGCGCCAAGGAAGTGCATATGCGCATCGCTTCGGCGCCGACGCGCGCCTCCTGCTTTTACGGCGTCGACACACCGGAAAAGTCGAAGCTGCTGGCGTCGCGCATGTCGGTGGAGGAGATGGCCGAGTTCATCCGCGTCGATTCGCTCGGCTTCCTGTCGATCGACGGGCTCTACCGCGCCGTCGGCGAGGCCGGCCGCGACAACGAGCAGCCGCAATTCTGCGACGCCTGCTTCACCGGCCAGTATCCGACCCGGCTTGCCGACTTCGAAGGCTCCGACAATGTGCGCACGCTGTCGCTCTTGGCGGCAGGCGGGTCGTAGGCCTTGCCGGTCCGTTTGTCTCCCTCCCCTTAGCCCCTCACGGCGGTTTCACCTTGCCTGTCGGAATCCATCGTATGAGCCTTGACCTCTCCGGCCGCGTTGCGGTCGTCACCGGCGCCTCGCGCGGCATCGGCTATTTCATCGCCAGGGAGCTTGCCGCCGCCGGTGCGCATGTGATTGCGGTTGCCCGCACCGTCGGCGGGTTGGAAGAACTCGACGACCAGATCAAGGCAGGTGGCGGACAGGCGACGCTGGTACCGCTCGATCTTGCCGACATGGCGGGGATCGACCGGCTGGGCGGCGCCATCCACGAGCGCTGGGGCAAGCTCGACATACTGGTCGCCAACGCCGCCGTGCTCGGCGTCATCGCCCCGATCGGCCATGTCGAGGCCAAGACCTTCGAGAAGGTGATGACCATCAACGTCACCGCAACATGGCGGCTGATCCGCTCGGTCGACCCGCTGCTCAGGCTTTCCGATGCCGGCCGTGCTATCGTGCTGAGCTCCAGCCTTGCCCACTCCGCACGCGCCTTCTGGGCGCCTTATGCGGCGTCGAAGGCGGCGGTCGAGGCCATGACGCGTTCATGGGCGCATGAGACCGAAACCCTGCCGCTCAGGGTCAATGCCGCCGATCCCGGGGCAACGCGCACCGCGATGCGGGCGCAGGCCGTACCCGGCGAGGATCCTGAAACGCTGCCGCACCCTTCGGAGATCGCCAAGCGAATCGTGCCGCTGGCCAGCCCTACGCTCAAGGAGACCGGGCTGATCTTCCAGGCCAAGCACAATCGCTTTGTCGCCTACCGGCAGCCGAAGTAGCCACACATCGCATTTTGCCGGAAGAATTGCGCCGGCACCAACGTTGTTCGGGTGCCACAATTCGAGAAACGGAGGACCAAATGCGGAGACTGCTTCTCTTGACTGCCACCGCGCTGCTTGCAGTGATCGGCGCCGCGTCGTCGCAGGAGGCAACGATGAGCTTTTTCGTCACCAGCGTCGGCTCTGGCAAAGGCGCCGATCTCGGCGGTCTCGCCGGCGCCGACGCCCATTGTAGTTCACTGGCCGAAGCCGCGGGCGTTACCGGCAAGACATGGCGCGCCTATCTCTCGACCACCGATACCGATGCACGCGACCGTATCGGCAAAGGCCCGTGGTTCAACGCCGAGGGCGTCAAGATCGCCGATGATGTCGCTTCCCTGCATAGCGATGCCAATGCCATCACCAAACAGACGGCACTCGACGAAAAGGGCCAAATGGTCAACGGCCGCGGCGACACGCCCAACCGGCACGACGTGTTGACCGGCTCCAAGCCGGATGGCACGAAAATTGCCGACCAGACCTGCGGCGACTGGACGCTGAGCGGAGCAGAAGGTGTGGCCATGATGGGTCATCACGATCGTACCGGCCTCGATGGCTCGGCAGCCGCCAAATCGTGGAATTCCTCGCATGCGTCACGCGGTGGCTGCAGCCAGGAAGCGCTGAAGGGCACCGGCGGCGACGGCCTGTTCTATTGTTTTGCGGTGAACTGAACCAAAACGACCCGACATCACGTGGCTGTGATACCGTGGCTTAACGCCGCGCTTTGGCCCAGCTTTCGCCGCTGGGCCGGAGTTGCTAGGATCGTGCGACTCCCAAAACAAGCAGAGCGAGGAAATACTCATGGCGGCACCGAGCGTAGCGTTAGTCTGGTATCTGGTGATCGCTGGCCCGCAAGGCGGCATGGTCGTGCTGCCCAGCACATTCGACACCCGCGAACAGTGCGCCTTCGCCATAACCGAATACCAGAAGCAACCGACGCCGGCCGGCTGGTCGGTGCAGTGCGTGCCGAGCGCCTCGCCCTTCGCCGACGAGGGCGACGCCGAGGAGCCGTCGGCGCAGTAGGACAGCGTGATCTCCCCACTTGAGGGGGAGATCGTCAGCGTCGCGCGCTTACCGTCAGCTCCGGCTTCTGGCTGATGGTCTGCAACACGACGCAGTAGCGCTCGGTCAGCTTGAGCAGCGCATCGATGCGCTCCTGCGGCTCGTCGGTGTCGAGGCCAAATGTCAGCCGGATGGCGCGGAAGCCAACCGGCGCATCCTTTGCCACGCCAAGCGTGCCGCGAAAGTCCAGGTCGCCTTCGGCTTCCACCGTGGCGGCCCCAAGCTTGAATTCCAGCGCCGTCGCTACCGCCTTCAGCGTGACGCCGGCGCAAGCCACCAGTGCCTCCAGCAGCATGTCGCCGGAGCAGAGTTCGAGCCCGGTGCCGCCGGTCGCCGGATGCAGCCCGGCAATGGCGATCGCCCTGCCTGTCTCGACCTTGCAGGCGATCGATTGGTCGTCGATCGAGCCTTTGGCGCGGAGAGTAATCAGCGCGCGCGAGGCGTCGTCGCGATAGGCCACCTTCAGCGGCGCCTGCACGGCCTTCAATGCGATCGCATCCATTTTGTCGTCTCCCATAATTGCCCTGGCTTCGCTGCTTTACGGCTATGCCGCCTGCCCCAAACGCAAGTCCGCGCTGGCGTAGCGCTTGGCAGGGTTTCGCCGGTATAGCCTGACGATACGGGGAGCATCCAACGCCATCACACCGTCTCTCGCAACACATTCGTAAGGCCGCCGGACATATGGCCGATATCGCCATCGTGAAAACCCGCGAACGGGTTCTTGCCGGAATCCTGTTCAGCGGGGCTGCCTACCTGCTGTTTTCGATGCAGGACGCCTCAAGCTGACACTATGGTGTCAGGAAGGGGCAGCGTAGGCTGGTGAGATGACGGGATCGCTGGACATGCCATGCACAGTGGAAAGCGCCCGCGAACGTACCCTCGGCATCATCCTGGTCTCGGCATCGGCGGCCGTCTTCGGCCTCACCGGCGTGCTGACCAAATCGATCCATGCCGACCCGCTGACCATTACCTGCTGGCGCGGCTTCGTCGGCTCGATCCTGATCAGCCTCTATGTGCTATGGCGCCACCAGCGCTCCGGCGGTCGCGACAGCCTGCGGCTCGGCTGGCGCGGCTGGCTGCTGGCGATCGAGGGCGCGCTCGCCAGCATCGCCTTCATCTCGGCGTTCAAGTTCACCTTTGTCGCCAATGTCGCGATCATCTATGCCACCGCCCCCTTCGTCACCGCGCTGCTGGCCCTCCTGTTGGTCCGCGAGCCGTTCCGGCTGCAGACGCTTGCCGCCGCCGCTGTGTCATTATGCGGTGTGGCAATCATGGTCTGGTCCGGCTTCGGCACCGGCCATTTGTTCGGCGACGGGCTGGCGCTGCTGATGACGATCGGCAGCGCGCTCTACATGATCATGGTGCGCGCCTTCCGCGACACGCCGGTGGTGTGGGCGGGTGCGGTGTCGGCATTCCTTTTGTTCGTGCTCGGCTGGTTCGTCGCCGATCCGCTGGCTGTCTCGGCCAGGGACGCTGTGCTTCTAGCCACCTTCGGCGCCTCGTTCGCGCTGGCTTCGATCCTGTGGACGGAGGGCACCCGGCTTATTCCGGCGGCCGAGTCCGGATTGCTGGGTTCAGCTGAAGTGCCATTCGCGATCCTGTTTGCCTTCCTGTTCCTGGCGGAGATCCCGCCGGCAGCCAGCATGGTCGGTGGCGCCATCGTGCTTTGCGCGGTGTTCGCTCACGCCGGCCGCGACTGGCTGATGGCCAGGCAGCGCGCAGCGGATGCATGACCAATCCTCGCCGCGTCCGAGCGCGAGTTGGTGGTCCGATCACGAGAAATCCGGTCCTGAAAATTAATTTGAAAAGTCATGGAACCATCATAGGGCTCAGGCATTATGGCTGCGACGGGCCACCCCAAGTCCCCCCAAACCCCTCGGCCCGTCCTACTCAGAAGCCGACCGCAAGGTCGGCTTTTTCTTTGCTGGCTCAATTGGCCAAGGCCAGGTTGCCGCTGAACAACGCTGCCAGATCCTGCGCCGGCCGGTCGGCATCCTCACGCAAGCGGACGGCGAATTCGGCGACCGGCACCGGCGGCAGATCAAGATCGCTCGGCGCCTCGACGATGCCGGAATGAGCGAAGCGCGCCGTCCTCAACGTCAAGGCGATGCCGGCGTGCACCGCCGTACGCAGGCCGGCAAGGCTGGCACTGCCGGCAGCAATGCGGTAGCGACGGCCGGCCGCATCGAGTGCACTGGTCGCCGCTTCGCGAAACCCGCAATGGGGATCGAGCAGCGCCAGGGGCAGTTCGTCGTGGCGGGTGGCCAGCCCGTTCTGTGAGCAAAGCCAGATCATTGGTTCCTTGAGCACACCGACTTCGTCCCGTGTCGGCACCTGCCGCATGGCAATGGCCAGATCAAGGGTGCCGGCCTGCAAAGCCTGCGCCAGTTCGGCGGAACGGCCGACGCGCAGTTCGATCCTGACGCGCGGATGGCTGACAGCAAAAGCCCTGAGAAGCTGCGGCAAGCCGCTGTCGGCGAAATCCTGCGTGGTGCCGATGGCGACGCGCCCGTCGGCGTGCGCGCCTTTGAGGGCCAGCCACGCCTCGCGGTGCGCGGCAAGGATGCGACGCGCGTGAACGATCAGATCCTCGCCTGCCGGCGTCAGGCCGCGCCCTCGCCCCTGCGGCACCAGCAGCGGTTCGCCGACAACATCCTCCAGCCGCTGCATCTGCGCGGTCACTGCGGACGGCGAGCGACCGACGATCGACGCGGCCCGCGCCAGGGAACCGCCATCGACGAAAGCGAGGAAAGTCTTGAGGAGGTCGGGATCGAACAACTGCATAATTCGATGCTATCAAAGTGTTTATCAAAAACAATTCTATTTTTTTGATCAAAGGACGATGGCATGATTTTCTCGACGGCGAAGAGGCGCCGCTTGAAACCGAGGAGAAGAAACATGCCGATCATCAATGTCAGCGTTACCGGCAAGCCCGATGCCGCTTTGTCCGCCGCCATTGCCAGGGAAGTGACCGAACTGACAGCCACGCATCTGCGCAAGGACGCGACGATCACAGCTGTTGCCATTTCCTATCACGACCCCGAGCACTGGTTCGCCGGCGGCAAGTCGCTGGCCGAGCATGGCACCAACACGGCCTGGCTCGACATCAAGGTTGTCGACGGTACCAACACCAAGCTCGAACTGGAGGCGTATCTGCAGGCAATTTTCGCGGCATTCGGCCGGCTGCTGGGTAAGGTGCATGAGGAAAGCTACGCCCTCGTGCATGAAGTGCCTGCGGCCGCCTATGGCTTTGGCGGCAAGACGCAGGAATTCCGCTTCATCAGCGGAAGGATGAAAGCGGCGTAGCTGCGATAAGCAGCCGAGCCGAATCAAACATAGGCGAATCAAACATAGGAGAGAAGGAAAAATGGAGCCGCATTGACGTTGATCCAACTTCGGCTAGGTTCTCACCCGAAGCGGCCGGTGAAGAGCCGCGACGTGAGATCGTTGGGAGATGCGGCGATGATCCTGACACTGGCGCTGCTTGCGGGTCTTGTCGCGGCCTGGCTGCTGATCGGCGTGGTGGAGAAGTTCCGCCTCGGCCTGCGTTTGAGCCAGGCGCTGCTCTACGTGCCGTTCAAGCTCGCCTACCGGATCAGCGACGAGCGCATCAAGATTGCGCGCAGGTCGGTGGCCCCGGTCATCTATGTCATCTGGCATCAGTCACGCATCGAGCCGGCGCTGATGCTGTCGCTGCTGCCGGAGGACACGCTGCACATCCTCGACCAGGCTTCGGCCAGGTCGCCGTGGCTGGAGCCGTGGCGCGAGCTCGGCCGCACCATCGCCTTCAACGCCGAGCATGTCTTCGTCAGCCGCAGATTGGTCCGGGTGCTGAAGGGCAAGGGCCGGCTCGCCGTTTACCTGCCGGATGCGGTCGAGCCAGACGTCAAGTCGTTTCGGTTGTTTCGCGCCATCACCCGTATCGCCATGCAGGCCGACGCCCGTATCGTGCCGATCTTCGTTGCCGGCGCACGCAGCCTGCCGGCCTCGCTGACGCCGGCGGACAAGGCGCCGCGCCATTGGTTTCCGCAGCTGTCGATCAGCGCGCTGGAGCCGATGACCATCGCCGAGCTGGTGGCGCGGAACCCAGATCAGGCCTCCAACACCAATGCGCTGTTTGATCGCTTCGCCGAGGCCAGGCTTTTCGGCAGTGATCTCGACCGAGGGCTGTTCCTCGCCATGCGCGATGCGGCCGACCGTGTTGGCGCTTCGCACCCAATAATCGAGGACGTCATTGGCGGTGCCCTGAGCTACCGGAAAGTGTTCATCGGCGCCAGGGTTTTGGGCCGACGGCTCGAGGCAATAACGGCGCCGGGCGAAGCGGTTGGGCTGCTCCTGCCCAACGCCAATGGCGTCGTGCTGTCGTTCGTCGGACTTTTGTCGGCTGCGCGGGTGGCAGCAATGATCAACTATACCGCCGGCCCGGCCAGCGTCACCGCCGCCGTCCGCACGGCAATGATCCGCACCGTGGTCTCCTCACGCGGCTTTGTCGAAAAGGCCAACCTCGCCGACATCGTCGAGGCGGTGGAAAAGGGCGGGGCGAAACTGCTGTGGCTGGAGGATGTCCGCGCAAGCGTGACCGTGCTGGACAAGGCCGCAGCCGCCTTGCTGTGGCGCCGGCCGTTGCAGCGCCAGGATGCGGCCAAGCCGGCGGTGATCCTGTTCACCTCCGGCTCGGAAGGCACGCCCAAGGCCGTGGTGCTGTCGCACCGGAATCTTCTTGCCAATGCGATGCAGGCGGAAGCCCGCATCACCATCTCGCCGGCCGATATCCTGCTCAACGTGCTGCCGGTGTTCCACTCGTTCGGGCTGACCGGCGGCACCATCCTGCCGCTGGTCACCGGAGTAAAGCTGTTCCTCTACCCGTCACCGCTCCACTACAAACTTATTCCGGAGGTGGCGCGCAAGGTCCGGCCGACGGTGATGTTCGGCACCGACACGTTCCTCGCCAACTATGCCCGCACCGCCAAGGACGGCGATTTTTCCAGCCTGCGCTTCGTCGTGGCCGGTGCCGAGGCGGTGAAGCCGGAGACGCGCCGGGTTTACCGCGAGCGCTTCCAGGCCGAGATCATCGAAGGTTTTGGCTTGACCGAGGCCGCACCAGTGGTTGCCGTCAACACCGCCATCCACGGCCGCGACGGAACGGTCGGGCGGCTGCTGCCGGCCATGCGCATGAAACTCGAACCGGTCGAAGGCATCAGCGACGCCGGCCGGCTGTGGCTCGACGGGCCGAACCTGATGATGGGCTACATGACCGGCGACCGGCCGGGCGAGTTGCAGCCGCTCGAAGGCTGGCACGATACCGGCGATATCGTTTCGGTCGATCGCGAAGGCTTCATCACCATTCGCGGCCGCGCCAAGCGCTTCGCCAAGATAGCCGGCGAGATGGTATCGCTTGGCGCGGTCGAGATGCTGGTGCAGTCGCTGTGGCCGGAAGAGCATCACGCCGTGGTGGCAGTGCCGGACAAGCGGCGCGGCGAGCGCCTCGTTCTGGTCACCACGGCCGACAATGCCGATCCCGACGAATTGCGCGAATTCGGCAAAAAAGCCGGGGCGGCCGAACTGATGGTGCCGAACGACATCGTCAAGGTCGAGGAGATCCCGGTACTGGGCTCCGGCAAGACCGACTATGTCTCGACTAGAAAGCTGGCGCTCGAGAGGCTGGGACTGAGCGCAGCCGCCTGAGGCTTGCTGTCGAAAATTCTAAAGCGCGTCGCGTTCGACCGGCCTTGTGCGACGCGCTTTAGATTCTTGTTTTTATGCATGTCGTTATCGCAAAACCGCTGCACACTTTTGCGCGAATGCATTAGAGGACTACCACCGACAACAGCAGAATGACGCCGACGGCCATCATCAGCAGGCCCGGCCAGTTCTGCGACAGGCCGAGAAAACGGAGCCCGCGTCGTCGCGGCTCCAGAGTCGGACCTGGTGTTGCGAGATTGGGCGTCGGACTGTCCGGCGCGGTGGAGACAGCGGCCGGCTCACTAAGCCGCCCGCGCATGATGGCCGCAATCGCCATATACACGAGGCCGGCGACAGTCAGTAACGCGCCGATGAGGATGACAGCCATTTCTCCTCGTTTTCCGATGGTTCTGCGCCCGATGCGGCAGCTTGCGCTACGTTGACGACGTATCACGAGCAGCCGCTCAGGCGGACCTACCAACACAAACGGTCTAGCCGCCCAGCAAGTTCCGAAAACGGGGTTTTTGAGGTGCGTTCCACAGCGCCGCGTGCTCTGCGAGCCTTTTTGGAATCATGCACTGCCAGGCGCAACGCGAACTGGCACCAAATCCGTCAGCCAATATCCGAGGACGGCACCTTCTCGCCTTCGCGCTTGGCGCGTCTCGAATAGGCCCGCACGCTGAACGGCAAGAAGACCAGATAGCCGGCAACCGAGGCCGTCAGCGTATACCAGGGATAGGTCATCAAAAGCAGGACGTAGAGGACGACTGCGAGGATGATCGGCAGCACCCTGTCGCCCGGTATCCTGACGCTCTTGCCGGAATAGACGGGCAGTCTGCTGACCAGCAGGAACGCCACCAATATTGTAAAGCCGGTGGCAATGAAGGCTGCCAGGCGGCTGGGTTCAAGCCCAAGCCTGAGGAAGAACAGATAGAGCGGCAGCATTACAAGCACCGCACCCGCCGGCGCCGGCACGCCGACGAAATATTCGGTTTGCCACTGCGGACGGTCGAGCTCTTCGTCGAGCACGTTGAAACGGGCAAGCCTCATCCCACAGGCGATGGTGAACAGCAGCGCGGCGATCCAGCCCGGCGAACCTGCCCTGTCGAGCAGAAAGGCATAGAGCACCAGCGCCGGTGCCACGCCGAAATTGACGATATCGGCCAGCGAATCCATCTGGGCGCCGAATTTGGAAGTCGCCTTCAGCATTCGCGCTAGACGGCCGTCGATACCATCGAGGAAGGCGGCGAGCAGCACCATCACCACCGCTGGCTCGAAGCGGCCCTCGAAGCCGAAGCGAATACCGGACAGGCCGGCGCAGATGGCAAGCACCGTGACCAGATTGGGCAGCACCATGCGCATCGGGATTTCGCGAATGCGCGGGCCACCGCCGCCATGCGCCTCGAATTTCTTGAACGGCGGCGCCACCGGTCAGGAGACCCGCACGAGCGGCGTTGCGGCAACGCCGCCGAATTCCGCCAGCACCGTCTCACCGCCAACCGCGGTCTGGCCGACGGCGACACGCGGCGTCGCGGTCGAGGGCAGGAATACATCGACGCGCGAGCCAAAGCGGATCAGCCCGAAGCGCTGGCCGGTGCCGATGGCGCCGCCGGGCTCGGCCCAGCAGACGATGCGCCGCGCCACCAGGCCGGCAATCTGCACCGCGGCGACCGTTCCATTGGGGCTTTCGATGACCAGCCCGTTGCGCTCGTTCTCGGTGCTTGCCTTGTCGAGCTCGGCGTTGAGGAATTTTCCTGGTCGATGCTCGATCCTGGAAATGCGGCCACGCACCGGCGAGCGGTTAACGTGGCAGGAAAAGACGTTCATGAATACCGAGATGCGGGTCATTTCGCCGCCGCCGAGGCCAAGCTCGCGCGGCGGCACGGCCGGGCCAACCGCCGAGACGATGCCGTCGGCCGGGCTGACAACCAGCCGGTCGTCGATCGGCGTGACGCGCTCGGGATCGCGGAAGAAATAGGCGCACCAGGCCGTCAGGATGAGACCGATCCAGAACAGGGTCGAGGAGAAATAGCCAAGAAAGAGCGTCGCCGTGCCGAACGCAGCGATAAAGGGATAACCCTCGCGGTGGATCGGAACGAACGCATTCTTGATCGTGTCAACGAGGCTCATGGGATGAGGGCAACCTTGGTTCCAAGTCCGGCCTCAATAGCGGAAACACCCCGCGGTCGCAACGCGACAATGAGAGCGCTCGGGGGTGGCGGTCACCGCCGTTTCAGGATGCCGTTAGCAGCATCCGGACTGCCGAAGTGATCAACCGGAAATGTTCATTGCGATTGTCGGAACGCAGCACTCTCGCCCGTCCTTGGCAAGACGGCGCCTCTCATCGGCCTTTCGGCCATGACGATTTGCGCAAACCCGGAGGTTCTCGGCCCATGCAGAAATCAGCAGCTAGGCAAGTGCAAGTGGTGATGAACGGCTTGGCCTTCGGCGAGTCACCGCGCTGGCACGACGGCCGGCTGTGGCTCTGCAACTGGGGCACGGGCCAGATCATCGCCGTTGACGCCCTAGGCAACAGCGAGATCGTGCTCACCGTGCCGGCCATCCTGCCCTATTCCATTGACTGGCTGCCGGACGGGCGCCTGCTTGTCGTGTCCGGCCGCGAAGGGCTGATCCTCAGGCAGGAGGCAGACGGGACATTGGTCACCCATGCCGATCTGAGACAACTATCAAAGAGCCCCTGGAACGAGATGGTGGTCGATGGGCGCGGCAACATATACGTCAATGGCGGTGGGCCTGCTCCGGCCCTCGGCCAGCATTTCGGTCCCGGCACCATCGTGCAAGTTGCACCGGATGGCTCGGTTCAGCAGGTGGCTGAGAACCTCGCGTTCGCCAATGGCATGGCGGTGACGCCCGACAACAAGACGCTGGTCGTTGCCGAGTCCCACGCCAACCGGCTGACCGCCTTCGACATCGCTGCCGATGGTGGCCTTTCCAACCGCAGGATCTGGGCCAATCTCGGCAACGGTTTTCCCGACGGCATCTGCCTCGATGCCGAAGGTGCGGCCTGGTATGCCGACGTTCCGAACCGGCATTGCGTGCGGGTGCGCGAGGGCGGCGCGATGCTCGAAAGCGTCGATGTCGACCGCGGCTGCTTTGCCTGCATGCTCGGCGGCAGCGAGGGAAAAACGCTGTTCATCGTCGCCGCCGAATGGCGCGGCTTCGAACATATGATCAGCGATGCCCGTACCGGCCAAGTGCTCAGCGTCGACGCTACTGCGCCGGGCGCCGGCTGGCCGTAGAGAGCTTACATCCCGGGAATCCGCTGATAGTTGGCAATATCGGCCTTGACGCCAAGTCGCGAAATGGTCTCCTGAGGATTGAAGCCGCTGCGCTCATGCGCAGCCTTGATGATCGGCACGACCTTGTCGACGGCGGCCTGCCCTTCCCATTCGACAATGGTCACGAGGTTGAACTCGCCCGGCCCCGAGAATTGCTCGAGCAGGAAATCCTGGACGAACCCTTGCTGCTGGCGCAGCAATTCATGCGTCATCCGGACCTTGGCAAGAATCTCCTCGCGGGCGTTGGCCGGAACGACAAACTTGTCCACCCGGAATAGGCTGCCGCCAGTACCTGCCTGATTTGTCCCATTCATATCGATTGTCTCCGTTTTTGAACGACGCATTTTGCTGCGATCCAAAACGGCCTACGATCTCAACTTAAGTTGAGGTCAAGCACGAATTTTCAGCTCACCTCCGAGGTGCGGCGGCGGACGACGACGCCGAACTCGTCGCTTTCGCGGGCAATGCGCAGCCGCTCCTCGGCCTCGCTTGCCTCGCGCTGGCGGTCCCACATCGATGCATAAAGGCCGCGCTTGGCTATCAAGGCGACATGGGTGCCGCGCTCGGCGATCTGGCCATCCTGCAGGACGATGATCTCATCGGCCGAAATCACTGTGGACAGCCGATGGGCGATGACGAGGGTGGTGCGGCCCTGGCTGACCAGGTCGAGTGCCGCCTGGATCTCCTGCTCGGTGTGGCTGTCCAGCGCCGAGGTCGCCTCGTCGAGCATCAGGATCGGCGGCGCCTTCAAAATGGTGCGGGCAATCGCCACCCGCTGCTTCTCGCCGCCGGACAGTTTTAATCCGCGCTCGCCGACCATTGAGCGATAGCCGTCGGGCAGCCGCTCGATGAACGGTCCGATCTGGGCCAGTTCTGCCGCCTTGCGCACATCCTCCTCGCTGGCGCCGACGCGGCCGTAGCGGATGTTGTAGGCGATGGTGTCGTTAAACAGCACCGTGTCCTGCGGCACCATGCCGATGGCAGCGCGCAAGCTCTCCTGCGTCACGTCGCGAATGTCCTGGCCGTCGATCAGAATCTTGCCGCGCTGGATGTCGTAGAAGCGAAACAAAAGCCGCGAAATGGTCGACTTGCCGGCTCCGGAGGGTCCGACGATGGCCACCGTCTTGCCGGCTGGCACCTCGAAGCTGATGCCCTTCAGGATCTTGCGGTTGGGGTCGTAGGAAAAATGTACGTCGCGGAACTCGACCCTGCCGGCATCGACGACCAGCGGCTTGGCGCCCGGCCGATCGACGATCTCACGCTTGACGTCGAGCAGATCGAACATGTTTTCGATGTCGGTCAGGCCCTGGCGAATTTCGCGGTAGATCATGCCGATGAAATTCAGCGGCACCGAAAGCTGCATGAGCATGGCGTTGACGAAGACGAAATCGCCGACGCTCTGTGTGCCCGCCTTCACCTCGAGCGCCGACATCACCATGACGACGGTCATGCCGATACCGAAGATCACACCTTGGCCGAAGTTCAGCCAGCCAAGCGAGGTCCAGGTCCTGGTCGCCGCCAACTCGTAGCGCGCCGTGGACCGGTCGAACCGCTCGGCCTCCATGGTTTCGTTATTGAAATATTTGACTGTTTCGTAGTTGAGCAGCGAGTCGATCGCCTTCGTGCTGGCTTCATTGTCGCTTTCGTTCATCTCACGGCGGATCGAAATACGCCAATCGCTCGCCCTGACGGTGAACCAGACATAGAGCCAGACCGTGACCGCGATCACCAAGACGTATAGCCAGCCATAGGTGACGGCGAAGATGCCGGCGGTGAGCGCGAATTCGACGATTGTCGGCGCCGTCGCCAGCATGGTGAAGCGGACTATCGTCTCGATGCCCTTGGTGCCGCGCTCAATGACGCGCGACAGTCCGCCGGTGCGCCGTTCGAGGTGGAAGCGCAGCGACAGTTCGTGCATGTGCACGAAGGTGCGGAAGGCGAGCCGGCGGACCGCATGCTGGCCGACCCGTGCAAACAGGGCATCGCGTAACTGGTTGAAGCCGAGCTGCACCAGCCGCACCGCATTGTAGGCGACGACCAGCATGACCGGCGCCAGCAGCAGGGCCGGCAGCGGCGGCGGCGATTTGCTATCGCCGGCCAGTGCGTCGGTCGCCCATTTGAAGAAATAGGGTCCGGCCACCAGGGTCAGCTTGGCGACCACCAGCAGTACGGTGGCCCATACCACTCGGGCCCTCAGGTCGGCGCGGTCGGCCGGCCACATATAGGGCCAGAGATTGCGCAACGTTCTGAAGGTCGAGCCGGAATCTGCGGAAACGGTTTTCTCGGCCATTCTTGTTTACCTTATGATTTTAGCGGCCGGAGCAGCAGGAATCGACCAGCGCGGCCAGCGATGCCGAAACATCGGCGAGCGCGGCGCGGTCGAGCTCATAGCGGGAGCGCTGGCGGTCAGGCTCGAAGCGGATCAGCCCGGCCTCGACCAGGATCTTCAAATGCTGGGAAACGGTGGACTGCGCCAGGTCGAGATGCTCGACGACCTCGCGACAGCAGCAGGAACGGCTTGCGGAAAGGTGTTTGAGAATTTCGATCCGCGCTGGATGCGAAAGGGCCGCGAGCCGGACAGCGACAGCGCGGCTATCCGGCATGCAGTTGGCCGGCGTGCAGTTGGCCGGCGGGCGTTCATCTGCCGCGCGGCTTCGGTCCGTTACGAGGGGGGATTCGGTCATCGTCCATCGGCGATAAACGATGACTGGCCCTGCCGCAAGCTATCCTGATGGGCAGAAGGCTATTCGGCCTTGACTGGCGCCGTCGTCATCTGGTCGCCCATTGCCTTGAGATCGGCGGGCTCGCCTTCCTTCGATTTCTCCGGCACCTTGAACACCTGCCCCGGCCAGATGCGGTTCGGATTGCTGATCTGGTCCTGGTTGGCGAGATAGATGGTCGAGTAGCGCATGCCCTGGCCATAGACCCGCCGCGAAATCCGCCACAGCGTGTCATGGCGGCGGATGATGACTGCACCATCGGCATGTTCGAGCTTTGGCGCCACGGTCTCGGGCGTTTCGCCCGGAGGCGTTGCGACAGCCATTTCGGCCGGGGCCTCGGTTGTAGGAGCGGGGGCAGTTGCGGGCGTTTCGGCGGCCGTTGCCGGTGCGGCTTCGGTCGCCGGAGCATTCGGCTCGGCTGGTTTTATCCCGGCAGGCTTCTGCTCGGCCGGCGCCACGGCCGCAACCGCCTCACCAGGCTCGCGCTCGAACGGCACAGCCGCACGGGCAACCACCGTCACGCCGTCGGCATCGAGCGCATCGACGTGGATGGTGTAGGTGCCGACCGGGATGTCGCGTGTCGCTTCGACCAGGAAGTGGCGGTCGGGCGAGGTCTTCGCGTCACCGAGCAGGATATCGTTGGCATACGCACGCACCTTGCGGCCGGGATCGGCGACGCCGGCAACGAAAATCTTGTTGCCGTCGATTTCGACAGCTTCGACGACGATCTTCCGCTCCGCCGCGGAAGTAGCGGGCGCTGCCGGTGTGGCGGGCGCTGCCGGAGCCGGCGCGGCTTCAACAGCGGCCGGCGCGGCAGGAGCAGACGCTGCTGGAACGTCAGCCGCCGGGGCTGGCGCCGGCGCTGCGGCAGCCGGCAATTCGGTGCCCGTGGCGGGTGGCTGAACGGCCGCCTGTTCGCCGACAGGCGGCGAGGCGTCAGATTTCGCCTGAGGGGCCGGAACAGTGAGCAGTTCGGACGGCTTGCCCGGCTCCTCGACCATTGCCAGCACCTGGCCGGTGGAATTCTGGGGGATCGAAACGACGGCGGTCTGCGCCGAGGCGGTCACGACATTGCCAGCCGTCGAGCGCAGTGTGATCGTGTAGTCGCCGGGCTTCAGCGGATCGTCGAGAATAATGGCAAAGGCGCCGTCGGGACCGGCGACCGTCGAGCCGAGCACAGCCGAACCGTTGAGAATCTCGACCTTGGCGTTGGGCGCCGCATTGCCGGCGACGACGATCGAGCCGTTGCTTTCGACGCGCACGATGTCGAAGGTCGGCACGATTGCACCTGCTGTGGCCGGCGCGGCGGGCGCTGCCGCATCGGTGGACGCGGCAGACGCAGGCGGCAGCCGGTCCTCGGTCGCCGGAGCGGCCGGTTTCGAAGCCGGCGGCGTCAGCGCCGCGACCTCCGCAGGCCGGGTAGAATTGAGATACGGGTCGAGTGCGCCCGATACATAGGCGGTTCCCGCTGCTGCGACAGAGCCGCCAGCCGCGAACAAAAACGCCTTCAATGGATTAATTGCCATGTTTCCCTGCCCCTTAGCCACCTAATTTCGGTCTAGCCTGTTTTGCCAAAGCCGACAAGAAAAAGCCCGCCCCGGGGCTTGACCATGCCTATAGTCCCTATCACCAATCATAACATGAACACGATTCGATCTGTCTGCGTCTATTGCGGCTCGTCCCCGGGCCGAGATGAGACCTATATCAAGGCCGGACACCTGCTTGGCCGCTCGATCGGCAAGTCCGGCCTGCGTCTGATTTATGGCGGCGGCACTAAAGGGATCATGGGTGCCGTCGCTGAAGGGGCATTAAAGGCCGGTGGCAAGGTAACCGGCATAATTCCACGCTTTCTGATCAACCGGGAGGCGACCGAAACCGCGCTTAACCGGCTCGACGAGCTCGTCATCACCGACAATATGCACGAGCGCAAGCACAGGATGTTTGAGAAATCCGACGCCTTTGTGGCGTTGCCCGGCGGCATCGGCACGGTCGAGGAGATCGTCGAAATCATGACTTGGGCGCAGCTCGGCCATCACCGCAAGCCGATCGTCTTCGGCAACGTCGGAGGGTTCTGGGATCCGATGCTGGCGTTGCTCGACCACATGGCAACGGAGGGCTTCATCCACACGGCGCAACGGGTCAAGCCGCTGGTGGTCGAGGATCCGGAAGCAATCGTCGCCGCTATCATGGTGGCGGGATCCTCCGTCGATGCACCGACGGAGGGCGTGCAGTCGGTGATTGATAAGATGTAAAGTGAATGGTGAATGGTGAATGGCGAAGTAGAAGACTTTCCAAACCGGCGCCTGTCTATTCACTATTCACTATTCACTCCTTCCCGACTGCCTTCCTCAAGTCTCCGATGACCGCGCGCTTGTCCTGACGCCGCCAGGCGAGATGGATCGAGACGGTGCGTTCGAACCACGGCAGATCGCGAAACACGGTATGAGGCGGCGCGGCACTCCGCAGGCTGGCCTGCACCGTCGCCAGCCCAAGCCCGGCGCTGACCAGGCCCAACGACGTCAACGGATCGGTCGTCTCATAGGCAATGTCGGGCAGGAAGCCCGCCTTCGCGCAGGCGGCGAGAAATTGGCTGCGGTTGGTGTCGTCAGGCTGGCGCACCACCGTGATCCAGGTGCGTCCGTCCAGTTGCTGCGGCAGTATCTCCACGATATCGGCCAATGGATCGCCTTCCGGCATCGCCAGAACCAGCGGCTCACGCATGATGAGCATGGCGGCGATGTCGGGATCGTCGGCAGAAGGAGGCGTGTAGACGAGGCCCAGATCGAGCGATCGTTCGCGCAGCGCTTCGATCTGGGCGGCGGAACGCTGACCCTTAAGTTGAAGATGAAATTCGGGCCGGTCGCGGCGAAACTGGCGCAGCATCCGAGCGACAAGCCCGGCATGGACCGCACCTTCCACATAACCGATGGCGAGACGGCCGACCGTACCGCCGGCGAGATTGCGGCCGAGCTCCTCCAGCCGTCTTGCATGAGCCAGCAGCGCACGCGCCTCGGCAAGAAAAGCGCGGCCCTCGGCATTGAGATGAACACGCTGCCTCGTCCTCTCGAACAGTGCGACGCCCAGCTGCTCCTCCAGCTGAATGATCTGACGGCTGAGCGGCGACTGCGAGATGTGCAGCAATTCGGCGGCACGCCCGACGTTGCCGGTTTCGGCCACCGTGATGAAATAGCGAAGCTGGCGCAGGTCGAACATTGTTGCTTCGATGCTCAAGTCCCGTGAGGTCTCAAATTTAGCCTAATCAGTCTTGGACTGTCTGGCCAGCAGAAGCGAATATTTCCGCCATTCCAACGGCCAACATCAGGAGATTCCGATGCAGTTCTTTGCCCTTCTAGCGCGCAACACCGAAAAGTTCACCGACGCCGATTTCGCGCCGCTGCTGCCTGGCGAGGCCGAGCAGCGCCGCACGCTCTATGCCGAAGGCGCCGTGCGTCAGGTGTGGAATCGGGGCGACATTCCCGGCAGCGGCATGATGTTCGAAGCCGGCAGCGATGCCGACGTGCGCCACCATCTTGCAACTTTGCCGCTGGTCAAGGCCGGCATGATGGATATTGCCGCCGTCGTGCCGCTGCAGCCATATCCCGGCTTCGGGCCGAAGCGCTGAGCGCTCGTGAAAGACGCGGCTGCCGGCATTAAGACCGGCCAGCCGCCTTTCTTCGTTACGCGGCGCGAGCTGATGCGGAAACGGTCTTGCGCGCCGAAGAAAACATCGACCAGGAGTACATCGCCAGTGCCGCCCAGATCAGCCCGAAGGCTATGGCCTGAACACTGCCGAAGGGTTCGCCGAAAATCAGCACCGCGATCAAAAAGACGATCGTCGGCGCGATATATTGCATGATGCCGATGGTGGAGAGGCGCAGCAGCCTGGCGCCGAACGCAAACAACAGCAGAGGCACGGCGGTGACCGGACCGCAGCCGATCAGCAAGGCGGTGTCGTTCAGCGAGCTGGAGACGAAATGATCCTGTCCTGTGGCGATCAGGAAGATGATGTAGCCGAGTGCCGGCACCGACAGCAGCAGCACTTCAAGCAGGAAGCCCTGGCTCGGGCCGATTGGCAGCGTCTTGCGGAAGAAGCCATAGGCGGCAAAGGAAAAGGCCAGCACCAGCGACACCCAGGGCAGTTTGCCGGCGTCGATGGTCAGCACCGCGACCGCGATTGCCGCCAGCACCACCGCCGCGATCTGCAGGCGGTCGAGCCGCTCGCCGAGGAGCAGCGCGCCGACAACGACGCTGACCAGCGGGTTGATGTAGTAGCCGAGCGCGGTCTCGATGGTGCGGTCGACCGCGATCGCCCAGACATAGATGCCCCAGTTGACCGAGATCAGCGCCGCCGTCAGCACCGCCATCGAAATGATGCGCGGCGAACGAACTGCCGCTTTGAAATCGGCAGTGCGACCGGCCCAGACCAGGACAGCGGCCGCGATCGGCACCGACCAGACGATGCGGTGGGCGATAACTTCGGCCAGCGGCAGACGCGCGACAGCCTTCATGTAGAAGGGCAGCAGCCCCCAAAGCAGGTAGGCGCCGAGCGCCAGCAGGAAGCCGCGACGAGCTTTGGTGTCGGCCTCGATGTGAAGTGCTTGGGTAGTCATGGCCCAAGGCTATGCGCCAGCGGCTTGCCCAAAACCATCGCAAATTGCTGATGGATCAATGGAGTCTTGCTGATGGTTCAACACGACCGCTAAACGTCGAACAATTGCCGCTGTCTGCGAGAGTGATTGCAGGCCCGGCACGACACGGTCTCAAGGCGGAGCAGGCTTCTCCTTGAGTTCGAAAAAGACGTTGTCGGGCGAACCTTCATCGTGCCTAAAGCCCGTCAGTTCCGCCGCAAGATCGAGGGGAAGGTCAAAAACAAGATCGACCTCTGTACCTTTGCTATCTTCTTCATCCTGCTTTGAAAAACACTGTTGCTTCAGCGCTTCGAAAGACGCGGGGAGATCACCCGTGACATGCAAGTCCCGCACGGTCTTGTCGCCGCTGTGCCAGACTTTCCAGATGTTCCTTCCGTCGCGCCAGAGCTCGGCGCGCGCGAACATTACATGCTCGTCTATGTGCGCGATCACGATTTCCCGCTCTTGCGAAATCGCGGCCAGATATTGCTGAGGCGGGTTCGGAAAGCTGCAGGGATCGAGGATGATGATCGCCCAGTTCTTTTCGCTGGCATAGGCGTTCACAGGCGCTTCGAAAATCTCCGATGGATCGCCAATCTCGCGCCCGAACAACGCCGCAGCTTCCTTTATCCCGTAACCGCGAAAGCCCAGCCAGCTTATCGAAAAGCCCATTTCTTACTCCGCCGCCGCCAAGCCCGCCATGTCGCGGTTCTTCATCAGCTTATAGACGATCGAATCCATCAGCGCCTGGAAGGAAGCATCGATGATGTTTTCGGAGACGCCGACCGTCCACCAGCGCGCACCGGTGCCGTCATGCGATTCAATCAGCACGCGGGTGATCGCCTCGGTGCCGCCGTTGAGGATACGCACCTTGAAGTCGGCCAGTTCGAGATCGGCGATCTCGCTCTGGAATTTGCCGAGATCCTTGCGCAGCGCAATGTCGAGCGCGTTGACCGGGCCGTGGCCTTCGGCCACCGACATCTTCTCCTCGCCCTCGACCAGCACTTTCACGATCGCCTCCGAGACCGTCTTCAGCTGGCCGTTGGCGTCGAACCGGCGCTCGACCATGCAGCGGAAAGAAGTGACGCGGAAGAATTCCGGCAGGCCGTGCAGCATCTTGCGCGCCAAAAGCTCAAAGCTGGCGTCGGCACCTTCGTAGGCATAGCCCTCGGCCTCGCGCTCCTTGACCACGGCGATCAGCGCGTCGAGGCGATGGTCGTCCCGGGGCATGTCGATGCCACGCCGTTTCAGCTCAGCCAGGAAATTGGCCTTGCCGCCCTGGTCCGAAACCATGACGCGGCGGCGGTTGCCGACGGTCTCTGGCGGCACATGCTCGTAGGTCGCCGGCTCCTTTGCCAGCGCCGAGGCATGGATGCCGGCCTTGGTAGCAAAAGCGGAGGCGCCGACATAGGGCGCCTGCGCTTCGGGCGCACGGTTCAGCAACTCGTCGAAGGCGCGGGACAGGCGCGATATACCGGTCAACGCCTCTGCCGAAATGCCTGTAGCAAAGCGGCCCGAAAAGGCCGGCTTCAACGCCAATGTCGGCACGATCGAAATCAGGTTGGCGTTGCCGCAGCGCTCGCCGATGCCATTCAGCGTGCCCTGGATCTGGCGGACGCCGGCCTCCACGGCGGCAAGCGAATTCGCCACCGCCTGGCCGGTGTCATCATGGGCGTGGATGCCGAGATGGTCGCCCGGTATGCCAGCGGCGATCACCTTTTCGACGATGGCGCGCACCTCGGAGGGCTGCGTGCCGCCATTGGTGTCGCACAGCACCACCCAGCGCGCGCCGGCATCGTAGGCCCTCCTGGCGCAGGCCAGCGCATAATCGGGGTTGGCCTTGAAGCCGTCGAAGAAATGCTCGCAGTCGACCATCGCCTCCTTGCCGGCAGTGAGCGCCGCCTCGACCGAGGCCTTGATCGCCTCGAGGTTCTCCTCATTGGTGCAGCCGAGCGCGACGCGGACATGGTAGTCCCAACTCTTGGCGACGAAGCAGATGGCGTCCGACTTCGACTGGACCAGCGCGGCAAGCCCAGGATCGTTCGAGATCGACACTCCTGCCCGTTTGGTCATGCCAAAGGCAACGAACTTGGCATCGGCCGTGCGACGCTCGGCAAAGAAGGCGGTGTCGGTTGGATTGGCGCCGGGGTAGCCACCCTCGACGTAGTCGATGCCGAACTCGTCGAGCAGCTTGGCGATCGCGATCTTGTCCTCGACGGAGAAGTCGATACCCGGCGTCTGCTGACCATCGCGCAGCGTGGTGTCGAACAGATAAAGGCGCTCGCGAGCCATGGTCATTTCCCGGCAAACATGTCCGTTGCGCGGATCAGCCTGTCGAGGATACCCGGCTCCGAATAAGCGTGGCCGGCGCCTTCGATCAGATGGAAATCCGCTTTCGGCCACGCCTTGTGCAGCGCCCAGGCGTAGCACGCCGGGCACGGCATGTCGTAGCGGCCGTGAACGATGGTACCCGGGATATCCTTAAGCTTCCATGCATCGCGCAGCAGCTGTCCCTCTTCCAGCCAGCCGGCATGGACGAAATAGTGGTTCTCGATGCGGGCGAAAGCCAGGGCATAATCATCCTGGCCGAAGGGACCGCTGGTTTCCGGTTCCGGCAGCAGCGTGATCGTCTCGCCCTCCCACAGGCTCCAGGCGCGGGCGGCCTCGACCTGCGCCACAGGATCGCTGCCGACCAGCCGTTTGCGGTAGGCGGCCATCATGTCGCCGCGCTCGGCCTCCGGGATCGGCGCCAGAAACCGCTCCCACTTGTCGGGGAACATCTCCGACACGCCGAACTGGTAGTACCATTCGAGTTCGGCGCGGGTCAGCGTGTAGATGCCGCGCACGACCAGTTCGCTGACCCGCTCGGAGTGGGTCTCGGCATAGGCCAGCGCCAGCGTCGAACCCCACGAACCGCCGAACACCAGCCATTTGTCGAAGCCGCACATTTTTCGCAGGCGCTCGATGTCGGCGACCAGGTGCCAGGTGGTGTTGGCTTCAAGCGAGGCATTAGGCGTCGATTTTCCGCAGCCGCGCTGGTCGAACAGGATGACATCGTACAGCTTCGGATCGAACAGCCGCCGGTGCTTTGGCGAAATGGTGCCGCCCGGCCCGCCATGCAGGAAGACAGCCGGCTTGGCCCCTCTGGTGCCGGAGCGCTCCCAATAGACCTGATGGCCATCGCCAACGTCGAGCATGCCGGACTCGAAAGCCTCGATCTCGGGATAGAGGGTACGGAATTCGCTGCTCATAATTTCAGGCCCTGCTGCGGCCAGTTGGCCGTCTCGTGATCGGGATGCTGGAAGGAGATGATGGATTCCTGTCGCGCGTAGAAATCCGGGTCGTCATGGATCGGCGCGTCGAAGATCGTCTCGACCCAAGGCAGCCTGGCGGCGTAGTTAACCTGGATCTGCGGCGCCAGATCGGAACGGTCGTCGAAGGCGCCGATGGCGATCTCCAGCGCGCCGGGCTGGCGGTAGGTCAGCGGTGTGCCGCAGCGGGCGCAGAAGCCGCGATCGATGTTGACCGACGACTGAAAGTAACTCGGCTCCTCGCGCACCCATTCGACGCCGTCGCTCGGCACTGTCACCAGCGCGCCGAAAAACGACCCGAACTGTTTCTGGCACATGCGGCAATGACAAATGGACGGGCGGCCGAGCGCCCCGTGGATGCGAAAGCGCACGGCGCCGCACTGGCAGCCGCCGGTACGAACGGTTTCGGTCATGATTTTTCCTCCGGCGGCCATTGTTCGGTGTCGTGGTCGGGATGTTGGTAGGAGACGAGATCGGCGAGATAGGAGGCCGACGAGACGTCGGCCATCGTTTCCTCACCTGGCAATTCGTGGACGTGATCCACGTACGGGAGCTTGGCTTCGACACCCCATTGGATGGTCGGCGCAATCTCCTCGGGGTGGTCGAATGTGGCGATGGCGAGGGCCACCCCGTCGGGCGCTTCAAAGGTCAGCGGCGTGCCGCATTCGGCACAGAAACCGCGCAAAGCCGCGTTGGACGAGCGGAAGCGTTTGGGCTCACCGCGCGTCCAGTCCAGCCTTGCGCCGCGCACCGAGACCAGCGGCAGGTAGAAATTGCCGCTCGCCTTCTGGCACATGCGGCAATGGCATACGGAAGCATCGCCGAGAGCTCCTTCGACGCGGAAGCGCACCGCGCCGCACTGGCAGCCGCCTGTATAGACTGGTCTGTTGTCGAGGCTCATCGCGCACTACTCCGGGGCATGGCAAACCGCCTCGACATTGTTGCCGTCGGGATCGAAAACAAAAGCGCCATAATAGTTCGGATGGTAGTGCGGGCGCAGGCCCGGCCGGCCATTGTCCTTGCCGCCGGCGGCAATCGCCGCGGCGTGAAAGGCATCGACCTCGGCGCGGCTGCGAGCCGTGAACGCGACATGCTGATGATCCTTCGGCTTGTCCTTGCCGGCATGCAGCCAAAACACCGGCCGGTCGCGGCCGTAGCCGCCGACCTTGGCGCCGCCGGTATATTCCTGCGGCACCATGTAGAGCAGCGCGGCGCCGAGCGGCGCCATCGCCTTGTCGTAAAAAGCCTTCGACGCGTCGAAATCCGAAACGGTGATGCCGAGATGATCGATCATCTTTTTACCTCCCAGGTGGTGATGCGTTCGCCGGTGACGGGGTCCTTGCCGTCCTTCAACTGGATGCCTTGCGTCAGCAACTCGTCGCGGATGCGGTCGGCCTCGGCCCAGTTCTTTGCGGCGATCAGCGCGAGGCGTTTGACGATCGCCTTGGCAATGGCGTCTTCATCCACCTTGGCTGTTGCGATGTCGAAGCCGAGGAACAGAAGCGATGCCTTCAGTGAAGCGGCAGCATCGTTGTCTTCGGCGGCTGCGTTGCCGCTACCTGCGTTGAAATCAACAGCATCACCAGCCAACTGCGTCAGCAACTGGAATGCGGCGTAGGTGGCAAGGTCATCCGACAGCGCTTCGATCACATCCGCCGGCACCGGCTTTGCCGTCGGCGGCGCCAGATCGGCCGCCCGCTTCCATTTGCGCAGCGTATTCTCCGCCTCTTCCAGCTTGCGCACGGAAAAGTCGATCGGCTCGCGATAGTGCGTCATCAGCATCGCCAGCCTGAGCACCTCGCCCGGCCATTTGCGGCCGCCAAACGTATCCGTCTCCAGCAATTCGGTGATCGAATAGAAATTGCCCAGGCTCTTGGACATCTTCTGGCCCTCGACCTGCAGGAAACCGTTGTGCATCCAAATCTTGGCCATCGTTTCGGTTCCGTGGGCGCAACGCGATTGCGCGATCTCGTTCTCGTGGTGCGGAAAGATCAGGTCGAGACCACCGCCATGGATATCGAACACCTCGCCGAGATAGGCGGCCGACATCGCCGAGCACTCGATGTGCCAGCCCGGCCGACCCCTGCCCCACGGGCTGTCCCAGCCCGGCTCCTCGGGCGAAGACAATTTCCACAGCACGAAATCCTGCGGGTTCTTCTTGTGCTCATCGACGGCGACGCGAGCGCCGGCCTGCTGCTCATCGAGATTGCGCTTCGACAACTGCCCATAATCCGGCATGGAAGCGGTGTCGAACAAGACTTCTCCAGCCGCGACATAGGCATGGCCGCGTTCGATCAAGCGTTGAATCAAGAAGATCATGTCGACCTTGCCGTCGGGCCTGGGCTCGACGAACTCGGTGGCGCGCGGCTCGACCGTCGGTTCCAGGCAACCGAGCGCCGCGACGTCCTTGTGGAACTGACCGGCGGTCTTTTCGGTGACCCGCCTGATCGCTTCGTTCAGCGACAGCTTGCCCGATGCAATTTCGCCGCCGAAATCGCGCAGCGCGCGAGCGTTGATCTTGTCGTCGACGTCCGTAATGTTGCGGACGTAAGTGACGTGCGCTTGCCCGTAGAGATGGCGCAGCAAGCGGAACAGCACGTCGAAGACGATCACCGGCCGCGCATTGCCGATATGGGCGAAGTCATAGACCGTCGGGCCGCAGACATACATGCGCACGTTGCGCGGATCGATCGGGAAGAAATCCTCCTTGCTCCGCGTTAGCGTGTTGTAGAGGCGCAGGCTCTTCGATGCGTCAGACATACGTGCGTTCCCGGTGCGTTACTTTGGCATGACCTTCTGGTATCGTGCTCTGGATGGAGTCGGTTACGCCGAGGCGCAAATCGGCTCCAGCCTGCTGGCCGGGGCGTTTGTCCAATCTGGGAGGAGATGAGGCGAAAACGTCCAGGACCAGCGCGAGGCTAGCCAATAATGCAAATGCCACAAATGGCGAAAGACGTTCTCATGGCCGGCTTTATCGCCTTGCCCGGTGTTGCCGTCAAGTCGCTACCTTCGCCAAAAATATCGTTGGCTCACAGGAATTGAGCCACTGAAACATTTTATTAAACAGGTCGGCACTGTGATGAAACATTCGCCGGCTAGATCAGCAAGCGTCACGATTTGGTCGGATTCGGCCAGCAAACGCAGACACGAAGACGTTACCAGGGAAGAGAACAATGCCTAAGCAAGAATCCAACCGCGCCAAGCAACCGGCGCTCGCCAGCCATTACCGGGCGATCGGCCCGGCAGCAATCGTCGCAGCTCTTCTGCACACCGCGAAGAAGAAGAAGCCGGCGCAAAAAATCGTTTCGCCGCGCGCTGCCTGAGAATGCCGTCGGGAAAGATTTGAGGCGCTCACGGCGAACCAGTAATAGTAGCTTTTGCTAAAATAAACTCATCTGACTACTGTCGTTCGCGCCGGACTTCTGGCGCTTGACCTTGTCGGGCTCAAGCTCGACGACGCCCTTCTCCTGAATCTCCGGCCCGGTATTGGCGACCTTGTTGACGAGGTCGGAAATCGGGATCGCTTCGAAGAAATCGAGCTGGGCGGGTCTCAGCAGATCGGCCACGTCGCGCGGCTCGAGCGTGCGGCAATCCAACCAGCGCGCGAAATCCTCGGGGTGGATCACTACCGGCATGCGGTCGTGGATATGGGCAGTATCGGCATTGGCGTGGGCGGTCAGAATAGCGCCGGTGTCCATTTCCGAGCCGCCCGGCTCAGCATAGGTCTCAATCAGCCCGGCGAAGGCGACAAGCCCGCCATGCCTTGGCCGCACCCAATAGGGCTGCCCTCTTCTGCCACCGGTTTGGTGCCATTCGTAGAATCCCGAAGCCGGTACCAGGGCGCGGCGATGGCGCATGGCAGCGCGAAACGACGCCTTTTCCGAAGCCCCCTCAGAACGCGCGTTGAACAGCAGCGGGAAGTTACGCGTATCCTTGACCCAGGCCGGGATCAGGCCCCAGCGCACCAGCATCGAGCGGCGGTCGGGCAGGTTCGAGCCCGGCGCCTGTGGCAATCCGGCGAACGCCATCAGCACCGGCTGCGTCGGCGCGATGTTGTAGCGGGCCGGAAACTCCTCAAGTTCCGCTAGGCTGAGAAAGGCGGCGGTCTGGTCCGGAGTGGCCGTCAAAGCAAAGCGTCCGCACATGAATTCAGCTCTCGAATTGGTGGCATGTGAAAGTGGCCATGGAATCCGCCTTTCGCAACCGCTAAAGCTGTTCGCCGGCGGCCGGTCCACAACGGGCTATGCCAATCGAGCGATCCGAAGCCCATGGAAGCACGCAAGATCATTCCGGCAGTCTCGGTCTGCGTCGTGCGCGAGAACACGGTGCTGCTGGTCAAGCGGGCCAGGCCGCCCTCGCAAGGTCTCCATGCCTTTCCCGGCGGCAAGGTCGAAGCCGGCGAGACGCTGGAACAGGCAGCACGGCGCGAATTGCTGGAAGAGACCGGATTGCAGGCGCGCAGCTACCGGCCGCTGCGGGAAATCCACATCGACGGCAGCGGCGACGGGCATCCGGTCGACTACTGGCTGACGGTGTTTGGGGCCGAGTATGCTGGCGGCGAGGCGGTGGCCAGCGACGATGCCGAGACCGCGGCTTTCTATACGCTGGCCGAAATGACAGCGATGCCGCTCGCCGATGCAGTGTTTGAAATTGCCGACGATCTACTCGGTCCCGACAAAGACGGCGAGATCTGAGCCAGAGAATCGCCTTGCAGGCGACAAATTGTTTCAGCACAAGGACCCATGAGCCGCACGTCTTCGTTTCTCGCCGCATGCCTCGCCGTCAGTGTGGTTGTCGGTGCGCGCCCGGCGATTGCCGCCGAAGCACCGTTCGAGCCCGGGCTGATGCGGCTGGCGGAAGTGCTCGGCTCGCTGCATTTCCTGCGTAATCTGTGTGGCGAGAAGGGCGATCGGTGGCGAGCCGAGATGGAAAAACTGATCGCATCGGAAAATCCGAACCCGGAGCGGCGCGCCCGCTTCATCGCCAGCTTCAACCGCGGTTACCGGTCGTTCGGCGGCACTTATACGCAATGCACCGCCTCGGCGACGGAAGCCATCAGCCGCTACATGAAGGAAGGCGAGACGCTGTCTCGCGACATCGCCTCGCGCTACGGAAACTGACGGCGGCAGCCGCTTTGCGGAAAAGCCGCATCAAGGGTCGGCGCCGTTGCGGCGGACGCGTTCGACGCTTCTCCGCTTGCCTCGAGTGAGGTCTTGGTGCAAACCTGATGTTGCACTTTTGCAACTATGTTAACGAAACGTTAGCGCGCAGATGTGAAATTAACTCAAACTGAAGGTTTCCGTCCCCTTGGCCTGCCTAATCGGCTAAGTTTGAAACGGATCGGACGCAGGTTTGCTGGACGCGACGGAAATTGTAGACGACGACCAAAAAAATGTCGCATTTACAAATACTTACTGCGCCTGCGTGTAAAAGGGACAACTCAAGCTTGATCCCTGTCCAACGGATCACCGCTTGAAAGGGTGGACATCGCAATGGAACATGGCGTCAACGACATCGACGCGCTGGTCAGGGAAGAAAAGCGCCTGACCGCCGTGGAAAGCCACAGCGAAGCCTGGGCAGAAGGATTGTCGGCCGGGATCGAGCCGGAAATCATCGCCGAGGCGGCCCTCGAAACGGCATTCGGCGAAATGCTGCGCACCAATGGCGAGACCTCGGCGCTTGCCCTGCTCGATCGCATGCGTGAAAAGGTGATTGCCGGGGCCTTCGAGCCCGAAAGACTGCGTCACTGACCCCGGTTCTTTGACGACGGCGCGCCGCCGGACATCATGTCCGGGCACATGGATGGGCTGGAACCAGGGAGTAGCAGGCGGTGAATTTTTCGATATCAGGCAAGCCGCGCGGCCTGGTCCTCAGCATTTGGTTCACCGCTTCCTGCGCGATGATTCCTTCTGCACTGTTTCTTGCGAGCAGTCCCTCTCAAGCTCTCAGCGAGATCAAGCGCGAAGATCTTCCCTCACCGGTCACGCCGCCGCCCGACGCTGACATGTCGCCGCCCGGAAGTACCGTGCCGATGCCCGGCCCGCTCGGCACGACGCCACCACCGGCCAGCCAGCCGACGCCATCCGACGAGCCGGAACAAACCGAACCGAAAGGGCCGGCCAACGATGGCGGCATGGCCAATCCGCATGTCGATCCGGACGCGCCCGTGCCCGAAGTCGTCTACGACCTGGCAAAGTTGCCGGAACCGGTCAGGCGCATGCACGATCTGATAGTCGAGGCGTGCAAAAGCGGCGACATCGAAAAACTTCGGCCGCTGATCGGCACGGGAGACATGATGACCCAATTGTCGCTGGGCGACATCGAGGGCGACCCGATCGCCTTCCTGAAGGGCCTTTCGGGCGATACGGAAGGCCAGGAGATCCTCGCCATCCTGGAAGAAGTGCTCAGTGCCGGTTTTGTCCATGTCGATGCCGGCACGCCGCAGGATCTCTATGTCTGGCCCTATTTCTTCGCCCTGCCGCTGGACAAGCTCGACGCCAGACAACGGGTCGAGCTGTTCAAGATCGTCACCGCCAGCGACTATGACGACATGAAGCAGTTCGGTGCCTACATTTTCTACCGCGTCGGCATCACGCCGACCGGACAATGGACGTTCTTCGTCGCCGGCGATTGAGTGGCTAAGCATGGTCTCTTGGAGACAGGAGCTTAGCCCGCCAACGCCTCGGAAAACTCCACCGCCCTACCCTGGCCCGGCGTGACGATCTCGCCTTCCCACATCACGCGCCGGCCGCGCACGATGGTGCCGACCGGCCAGCCGGTCACCTGCCTGCCGTCATAAGGCGTCCAGCCGGCCTTGGAGCCTTGCTGGGCGTTGGCGATGGTCTCGCGGCGCTTCAGATCGACGATGGTCAGATCGGCATCGTAGCCGGCGGCAATGCGGCCTTTCCTGGCGATGCCGAATATGCGTTGCGGGCCGTGGCTGGTCAGGTCGACAAAGCGCTGCAACGTCAGCCGGCCGGCGTTGACATGATCCAACATGATCGGCACCAAAGTCTGCACCCCGGTCATGCCGGACGGCGACGCCGGATAAGGCTTTGCCTTCTCGGTCAGCGTGTGCGGCGCATGGTCGGAGCCGAGCACATCAACGATGCCTTGCGCAACGCCGTACCAGACCCCGTCGCGATGGCGCGTGGCGCGCACCGGCGGGTTCATCTGGATCAGGGTGCCCAACTGCGCATAATCATCGGCGCTCAGCGTCAGATGATGCGGCGTCGCCTCGCAGGTCGCGACATCCTTGTGCTGTTCGAGGAAGCCTATCTCCTCGGCGGTCGAGATGTGCAGCACATGGATCCGGGCGCGGACCTGGCGCGCGATTCGCACAAGGCGCTCCGTGCAGCGCAACGCAGCGATCTCGTCGCGCCACACCGGATGTGAGGACGGATCGCCCGCGATGCGCTCGCCAAGCCGCTCGCGCAGCCGGAACTCGTCCTCGGAGTGAAAGGCGGCGCGGCGGCGTGTGTTCCTCAGGATCGAGGCAACGCCTTCGTCGTCCTCGACCAGCAGGTCGCCGGTGGACGAGCCCATGAAAACTTTTATGCCGGCCGCACCAGGCAGCCGCTCGAGATCGCCAGCGTCTTTTGCATTGTCGCGGGTCCCGCCGACCCAGAAGGCAAAGTCGCAATGCATGCGGCCGGTGGCACGCCGCACCTTGTCGGCAAGGGTTGCCTCACTGGTGGTCAGCGGATTGGTGTTCGGCATCTCGAAGACGGCGGTGACGCCGCCGAGCACCGCTGCCCGCGAGCCCGTCTCCAGATCTTCCTTGTGCTCCAGGCCCGGCTCGCGGAAATGCACCTGGCTGTCGACGACGCCCGGCAGGATGTGCAGCCCACGGCAGTCGATCGTCTCACCGGCCGACGCCTGGCGGAGGTCGCCGATGGCAGCGATGCGCCCACCATTGATACCGACGTCGCGAAAACCCTGGCCGTCGTGATTGACCACGGTGCCGCCTGTCAGGATGAGATCGTAGATGGGGGCCATACGGATCCGGTCTCTTGCGGGGGAAGTGCCAGCGGCTTACGTAATGGCCGATAGTTTTGCAAGATCAGGCTCGTTTTCCCACCATGCCCTTTGCCCCGCTCAGAGATCGCGCACTCGTTTCCGTGTCCGGGCCGGATGCCGAGCACTTTTTACAGAACATCCTGACCACCGACCTCGACGTGCTCGGCAGCAGCGAAGCAAAGCCCGGCGCGCTGCTAACGCCGCAAGGCAAGATCCTTTTCGACTTCCTGATCTCGCGCGCCGGCGAAAATGCTTTCCGACTTGAATGCCGTACCGAGACCGCCGATGATTTCATGCGCCGGCTGACGCTCTACAAATTGCGCGCCAAAGTCGAAATTGCCAAGCTGGATCAGCCGGTTGTGGCCGTCGCATGGGGAAGCGATTCAACCACTTCGCAATTTGAATCAGCACCGTTTGCTGATGCGCGGTTTGTCGATACTGCCGTCAAGCGCTTCTACGATGACACCGCAGATGGCGGCGACCTTGCCGCATGGCAAGCCTTTCGCATCGCCCATGGCATTGCCGAAAGCGGTGCGGACTACCAGCTCGGCGACGCTTTTCCGCATGACGTGTTGCTCGACGAGATCGGCGGTGTCGGCTTCAAGAAAGGCTGCTACGTCGGCCAGGAGGTCGTCTCGCGCATGCAGCATCGCGGCACTGCCAGGCGTCGGGTGTTGATTGTCTCGGCCGAACGCACCCTGCCCACTTCGCGCGCAGAGTTGACCGTGGAGGGGCGACCGATCGGCACGCTTGGCTCGACCGCGGCCAGGACAGGCCTTGCCATTGCCCGCATCGACCGGGTCAAGGCAGCGCTCGACGCCGGCCTGCCGATCCTTGCGGAGGACGTCGCCGTGTCGCTCGCTATCCCGTCCTGGGCGAAATTCAGTTTTCCGCGGGAAGCCATCGGCGCGGAGGACGCCTGATGGCTGCCGATCGCGCCGGGGCGCCGCCGCGCGCCTGGCAGCGCATGCTGTCCGGCCGACGGCTCGATCTGCTCGATCCCTCGCCGCTCGACATCGAGATCTCCGATATTGCCCATGGCCTTGCCCGCGTCGCACGCTGGAACGGCCAGACCAGAGGCGAGCACGCCTTTTCTGTCGCCCAGCATTCGCTGCTGGTCGAAACGCTTGTCGGCGAGCTGATGCCGGATGCCGACGCCGACGCGCGGTTGGCGGCGCTGCTGCACGACGCGCCGGAATATGTCATCGGCGACATGATCTCGCCGTTCAAATCCGTGATGGGCGGCAGCTACAGGGATTGCGAGATCAGGCTGCAGCGCGCCATCCATCTGCGCTTTTCACTGCCGGCCGAACTCGACGCGGGACTGCGCAAGGAGATCAAGCGAGCGGATCAGATCGCCGCTTATTTCGAAGCAACGCTGCTTGCGGGTTTTTCGACGGCAGAGGCGACGGAGTTCTTCGGCCGGCCGCGCGGCTTCAATGCCGAGCACTTCGACGTCACGCCGCGCTCGGTGACTTGGGCGCAGAATGCCTTTCTCAAACGCTTTGCGGCGATCGAAAAGTCGCGACGCCAGACTGCCGTTCCAGCCGGCTGAAAACGGTAAATTAACCGGCAGGGACAACAGTGCCATGGTTAACCATGGTCCATAGGCTTGCCTCATGCCCGTTGCCGGTATCAAGGCTGGTTCGTCCGTCCGCCGACAGAGGGCCAAAGGCGTTGGTCAGCCGCAACCTATTGAAGACGAGCTGCGCGAACAGAACGAGCGTTTTTCGGCAGCGGTCGAGAACATGTCGCATGGCCTGTGCATGTTCGATGCCGATGAACGGATGATCATCTGCAACGGGAACTACATCAGTATCTTTCGCCTCGACGCCGAAGTGGTGCGGCCCGGCATCCGGTTTTTCGACATCCTCCAGCACAGCGTGGATATCGGCATCGCCTCGCAAAGCGCTGAGCAACTCTATGCTATCCGCAAGCCCTATATCGACCAGGCAAAACCTTCCACCTATGAGGAAACGCTTGCAGACGGGCGTATCGTCAACATTTCGCACCGGCCGCTGGCGTCAGGCGGTTGGGTATCGATCTACGAGGACATCACCGAGCAACGGCGCGCCGAGCAGGAGTTGAAGGAGCAGCACCGCCGTTTCGACGCGGCACTTGCCAACATGTCGCAAGGCCTTTTGATGTACGATGCGGATGGCAAGCTGATCGTGCGCAACGAACGTTTCCTGGAACTTTATCATGTCAGGCCGGCCGACTTCCCGCTTGGTATGAGCCACCGTGATGCGTTCAAGCGGCTGCTGGAACTGGGCATTTATACAAAGCTCGACCCCGACAGCGAAATCTC
Organism: Mesorhizobium sp. M0898; assembly: GCF_040319695.1. Taxonomy (NCBI): domain Bacteria; kingdom Pseudomonadati; phylum Pseudomonadota; class Alphaproteobacteria; order Hyphomicrobiales; family Phyllobacteriaceae; genus Mesorhizobium; species Mesorhizobium sp. M0898. The sequence continues at coordinate 65,985 of NZ_JAMYOE010000024.1, forward strand.
GCAAATCGAAGCCTGCCTGCGGGCGGGGAAAACACACATAACGCATCGCCATCTCGCTGACGGCAGGACGCTGCTGGTTGCGCGCCGGCCGATGAGCGGCGGCGGCTGGGTCGCGACGTTCGACGACGTCACCGAGCGCAGGCGCGTGGAAGAGCGCATGACCCATCTTGCGCACCACGACACACTGACCAACCTGCCCAATCGCTCGATGCTTCGCGAACGGCTCGACCAAGCCCTGAGTGAGACGAGAGACGGATCGCTGGCGATATTCTCGCTCGACCTCGATCATTTCAAGGCGGTCAACGACAGCTGGGGCCACCCCGCCGGCGACTGGCTGCTGAAATGCGTGGCCGAACGGCTGCAACGGTGCCTGCGCAATGAAACGGACGTTGTCGCCCGCTTCGGCGGCGACGAATTCGTCATCATCCAGTTCAATCTCAAAAGCCCGGGCGACGCGGAAAAGCTGGCCAAACGCATCGTCGAGATCATCGGAAAGCCGTTTCGCGACAAAAGACACGACATGCGTGTCGGCATCAGTCTCGGCATTGCGCTGTTTCCGAATGACGGCAAGGACGCCGACACTTTGCTGAAAAATGCCGATATGGCGCTCTATCGGGCAAAGAGCGAAGGGCGCAACCTGTACCGCTTCTTCGAACCAGCCATGGACGCGATGGTGCGGGCACGCCGGGCGCTCGAAATCGATCTCAGGGCAGCGCTGTCGCGACGGGAATTCGAGCTGGATTTCCAGCCGATCATGAACATCGCCTCCGGCGAAATCGTCGGTGCCGAAGCCTTGATGCGCTGGCGTTCGCCGGTGCGCGGCCTGGTACGGCCGGACGACTTCATCCCGGCCGCCGAGGAGACCGGGCTGATCGTGCCGCTTGGAGAATGGGCGCTGCGAAAAGCCTGCACGACCGCGGCAGGCTGGGCGGCTTGGCGCATCGCCGTCAATGTCTCCGCCGTGCAGATCAAAAGCGGTACCTTTGCCCGCAGCGTTATCTCGGCATTGGCGTTCTCGGGCGTGCCGGCCAACCGGCTTGAACTGGAAATCACCGAAACGGTGCTGATGGACGAGAGCGATCTGGTGCTCAAGACACTCAGGCAGCTCCGCGATCTGGGCGTCCGCATCGCGCTGGACGATTTCGGCACCGGCTATTCGTCGCTGGGCTACCTCAGGCGCTTTCCCGTCGACAAGATCAAGATCGATCGCTCTTTCACCCGTGACATCGACAGTCGCGATACCGGGGCGATCGTGCGCGCCATCATCGGGCTTGGCGCACAGCTGGGCATCACCGTCACCGCCGAAGGTGTCGAGACCGAAGCGCAGCTTGAATTCCTGCAAAAGGAGGGTTGTGTCGAGGCCCAGGGCTATTTGATCGGGGTGCCATCAAAGGCGTCGGACATTAATCGGCTGCTGAAGTCGAGCGCGACGATCCGGCAGTCCGGCTAAGTGCGACAGTCTCGCGGAAGCGCGGGCAACCGGCTTAGATCTCCTTGAGATGGCGCTCGATCCGCGTGTTAATTCCTTGATAGGAGAAGGCGGCATTCAGCTGTGGCGAACCAGGAGGTTCCCAACGGGTCAGAGATGTCCGCTCAATGCCTCCACCATATCCTTGTTCGTCGCCACGGGAACGATCTCGAATTCGACCAGATCCGCCCATTCGATGACCCACCGTTGCAGGAGCGTGACGTCATCGGCCTCCACAAGCAGGAAGCAGCGGCTCATATCCGCTGCGATCCAGCTGTGGTGCACGAGAAGCGCGTCCGGCTTCAGGCGGCCCTGGTCGCGGAAACGGCGGTAGATCTCCTTGCGGTCGCAGCCGCGAAAATCCTCGGTTACGAAGAACAGCATCTTTTTCCCCTCAGTTCGGATATTATCGCCCCGGCCGGTCCAGCCGCTCCAGGAACCACTGCGTCAGCCGCACCCAGACCTCGTCTTTTTCGCCGGAGTCTTCCCAGCCGTGGTCGAGGTTGGGGTTGTCGTTGACCTCGATGACGAAGACGCCGTCCCTGGTTTCCTTGAGGTCGACGCCGTAGAGGCCGTCGCCAATGCAGCGCGCCGCGCTCACCGCCGTCTCGACGACATGGGCCGGTGCTTCCTTCAGGGTGAACGTCTTGATGCCGCCCTGGTCGGGCTTGCCGTTGGCCTTATGATTGACGATCTGCCAATGTTTCTTGGCCATCAGATAATGGACGGCGAACAAGGGCTGGCCGCCGAGGACACCGACGCGCCAGTCATATTCCGTCGGAATGAATTTTTGCGCGATCAGGAGGTCGGAATCCTCCAGCCATTCGGTTGCGAGCGTCTTCAACTCTTCAAAGGTGCCGCATTTCTTGACGCCGCGCGAAAACGAGGAGTCCGGGATCTTCAGCACCAGCGGGAAGCCCAGCGTCTGTGCCGCAACTTCCAGGTCCGAAGTGCCAGCAATCATCACCGTCGGCGGCACCGGTACCTTGTTGTAGGTCATCAGCTCGTTGAGATAGACCTTGTTGGTGCAGCGGATCATCGACAGCGGATCGTCGATGACCGGCATACCTTCCTGCTGGGCGCGGCGGGCAAAGCGGTAGGTATGATTGGAGATCGAGGTGGTCTCGCGGATGAACAGCGCGTCGTAGTTGGCGAGCTTGGCCAGATCCCGCTTGGTGATCGGCTCGATTTCGACGCCCATCTTTTCAGCGATCTTGGCCCAGTGGCGCAGCGACGAAATCTCCGACGGCGGCAGTTCCTCATGCGGATCGACCAGCGTGGCGAAAGTGTAGCGCGCCGGCGTGCGGCCCTTGGTGTCGCGCCACTCGCGGTTGGTGTAGGTCTCCAGGCACTGGAGAAAGTGCGTTTCCTCGTCCTCGGTCATCCTGGCCAGGGGATGGAACCCGATCTTGCGGATCGAGGCCCATTCGGCGCTGTCCCTGATGTGAACCTCGAGCGCCGGGGCACGGAACCAGTCGAACAGAAGTTTTGCGAAGCGGTCCCAGATCCTGGATGGTCCGATGCCGAAGAAGATGCAGACCTTCTGCGGAAAAGCGCCGCCCAGGTCCTTGCGGCACTTGTTGAGTGCGAGTTCGAGTTCCGGCAACGCGTGCTCATAGAGCTTGCGTTCTGACAGGTCGATCATCGTTTCGACCGTCGGGATGACCTTATGGCCGCGCGAACCGGCAAGCAGCGACGCGTAATAGCCGCGGCTCTGGTAGCCGTAATTGTTCGACAGGTTGATGACCTTCGGCCGCTGACCGCGAAACAGTGCCGGATGGGCAAGGTAGTCGCGATTGGTGATGATCTTGTGCGGCGTCGCCACTTGGTCGAGATCGTTCTGCCGGCCGGTAAGGATGACCCAGGTCATTGGCTGTCGCGCTTTCCGAGAGTGATGGCGGCGCGCAATCCGTCGCGGCCGAATTGCGCCATGTTCATGAAGATGCCGTAAGGCACGGGAATGTTGGCAGCATCGAGGATCGTCTCCTGCCGCTCGTCCTCGACCCAGGGGTCGTGGATCAGGATATGATCGCCGTCGTCACCGATGGCCAATACCCAGTGCGGAACCTTCTTGCCGAACATCAGGAAGCCGCTGATCAGGACCAGTACCAGTTTTCCCTCTGCGATCGCGGTGCGAATGTCGTCAAGCCCGAATGAACGGTAATTCACCGGGATGCCGTAAAGTTCCGCGCGGCGGCGAAAGTCGACCTGCGCCAGCTCCATCACCCGGCGCTTGTCCTCGCTGCGCACCGACTGCAGGAACAGCGCGCCGTAGAAGGAGACATAGATCTCAGCAGCAAGCCCGCTCTCATAGCCGGCGACGGCCAGCCCGAACGGTTCGCAGCCGCCCGGCCCCGACATCATGAAAACGGTCGTCGCCTCACGCCACAGCCTGATTTCCATAACCGGATCCGGCACGAATCCGGGGTCGAAGTTAGCCATCGCCATCATCAGGCAGCATGGTCCGCAGGTGAATTCGCAAGTCTGCTGATAAAACGGCACTTCGGTGGCGACCGGAATGTCGCCGCGCAAGGTCTTTTCATAGCGCAGCGCAGTGGCGCCATCCTCGTAGTAGTCCGGTTCACGACCGATCTTGCGGTAGCCGCTCTGCTCGTAGATCTGGATGGCGCGCGGGTTGTCCTCGCGGACTTCCAAACGAAGCATCATGCGGCCATGCTCGAAAGCGGCGGCTTCAGCCTGTTCCAGCAGCAGGCGGCCAACGCCGCGGCCGCCGAAAAATGGACCGACGGCGATCGAATAAAGCCGCGCGACGCCGCTGCCCTTGCGAAACAGCACGACCGCATAGCCGGCGACGTGGCCATCGTTCTCGCCAACCAGCAGTTCGGCGGTGTCGCGTTCGATCAGTTGGCGAAAAGAGCGGCGAGAAATGCGGTCGCTCGAGAAAACAGCTTTTTCGATGGCGGCGAGGTCATCGACGTCGGACGCGCGGGCCTTGCGAATCTCGGCAGGCATGCGGGCTCAGAAAACCTCGATTGGGTTGTGGAAACTGCCCTAGTCTAAACATCGGTCACACCAGCCGAAGTGCCAGCATTCAGCAAGCGCTATCGCACCTCGATTAGGGCCGAATTGTGACAGTTTTCAAGGCAGGCAGGTCGCGCAAAGGCTTTGAAACGACCTTCGTGTTTCGGCATCGGCGCGGCTCCGGAAAAACGAGATCCTGCTCAGCTTTTCAAGCCCGCCAGAAGCTGGCCATAGGCGCTCTTGGCCACTGCGGCCAGCTGCTCGCGCGGCAGCGATCCGACGACGGCGCAGCCATAACCCTTGTCCAGCCAGTAGACGGCCTCAGGACCATCTTCTTCCCCATAAGTGCCCTTGGCCTTGGCTGCCGATTCGGCGATGACGAAGAGCGAAATGCGCTCGCCCTTGTCGTCCTCGTAAAGCAGCATCGCGGCCTTGCCCTGGCCGGCAGGCAGCAGCCGGCCACCGACCAGTTGGAAACCTTGCGCCGCCAGATCCGGTGCGACGAGCTTCAAACCCACCTGGTTCGACAACCAGCTCTGCAAATGATCCTTGTCGCTTGCCGGCACTTCCACCGCATGCCGCTTTTCGGCGGCATAGATGACATGGGCGGCGATCGCCTCTTCGGCAAGCTGGTCTTCGGCCGTGTTTTCCAGGCCGAGGCGGCCGATGCCGGCAAGGTAGCCGCCAGCGCCGCCAATCACCAGGATGGCGGCAGCGGCGGCCGCAAGCCACCAACGCGAGCGCGACGGCGACACTCTGACAACCGGCGCCTCGCCAAGCACCACCTTGGTCAGCCGCACCGGGACGGGCTCGTCCAGCACGCCGTTAAAGGCTGCGCGCAACGCTGCCCGGTCGGCGGCGTAGCGTGCGCTCCTGGCCTTCATCTCGGCATTGGCCTCGAGCCATGCCTCATAGGCCGTCCGCTCATCGCCCGGCAACTCGCCATCGAGAGCCATGTGGATGTCGCGTTCGGAGAAATCGCGTCGGCTCATTTCTCGACGATCCTTATCGACCGGCGGCGCGCGGTATCATCAAGCAGCGCGCGCAGTTCCTCGCGCCCGCGCGCGATGCGCGACATCAAGGTGCCGGCGGGAACCCCAAGGATGTTGGCGGCTTCGGCGTAGGAAAACCCTTCGATGGCGACCATCACAAGTGCCGCGCGCCGGTCAGGGCTGATCGCCTGCAGCGCGTCGACGATCTCGCGCGAGGCGATGCTCTCGACCTGCTTGGCGGGTGCTGCCTGCGCCTCGCTCGCCTCGAGCGGCAGCATCGCTGCCTCGCCGCGCCGGTTCACCTTGCGCATCTGGTCGATGAACAAATGATGCATGATCGTAAACAGCCACCTCCTGGGGCTTTCTCCTGTCTGCCAATTGTCGAGCCGCACAAGTGCCCGCTCGAGACAATCCTGGACGAGATCGTCAGCGGAATCGCGGTCGCGCAACAGCGAGCGTGCATAGCGGCGCAGACGCGGTATTTCACCAAGGATTGCTGCCTTCTTTTCGTCCATGACCGCTGGTTCTGGAGGGCCCCTGTCCGTGATGATTGAACGCGCCTTTGCAGCGCGGCGCAAGCGGCCAGCGCGAAGCGGTCCGCCGCCCCGGTCACCCAAGCAAATGAATAACGCTGCCAGTGGCAGGTTTATTCCCGGCCAAATTGAAATCGTCAGCTATTGCTCGTCTCGAGCTTTGCTTTCGCCGCCCTTGTCAGCAGCCGCTGATAGAACAGGCCGATGCCGATGAGCACCGCGCCGAGGCCGATGAAAGACAGCGCCCGCAACACGCCTTCCAGTTCGGACATGTCGAAAATGAAGACCTTGAGCACGGCGACCGAGATCAGCGCCGCCGACGCAATGCGCAGCACCTGCGACCTCAGCCAGACACCGGCGGTGAGCAGCACCACGCCGATGACCAGCCACAGTGCCGAATAAGTATAGGTCTCGAGCTGGCCGAGACCGCTCCACAGGCCGATGAACTCACCCTTGAACAGCCTCCTGACCGACAGCGTCGCATAGGCGAAGGCGAGCACCGCCGCCACAACCGCCAGCATGGCCGCATACCATTTCGGCCGCTTGTCGCGGGTATAGAGCGCCAGTGCGCCTGTCGCGACCGCCGGCAAGAGGTAGGCGAGCAACAGAAGGTTGAACACCGGAATGCTGCCGGTCGATTCATCCGTCAGCAAGGGGTTCAGCGCCAGAAAATGCTGGAGGACGATGAACGCGACCGAGACCACGCCCGCTGCAATCGAGCCGTAGCGCAGCACCGAACTTGGCGAGCGCATGTCGATGGCGACCAGGATGGCACCGGCACCGATGGCGATCAGCGAGTAGATCGCCTGTTCGGCAAGCGTCGCAGCAGCCGTATCGATGACGCCGCCATGCATGGCATGGCGCACCAGCATGGCGACGGTGAGCAGGGCAAACAGCGCGGCGCCTGCCTCCATGGCGAGGCGCGGTCGGCCGTTGGTGGTTCGGGCAAGCTGCCAGGCGGCAAAACCGAAAGCGAGCGCCGGCACGCCATATCCAAGCAGCAGCCAGTTGAACACCGGCGTCTTCGACAGGAACTCGGCACCGACGATGGTCGGGTCGAAGGCAGCGCGGCCGAGCACTGCAATCACCGCGCCAACGGAAATCCAGCCAAGCACCGGATAGCTGCGCCAGCGCGTCGCCAGCGCCGGCACGACGGCGGCTGCTCCGAGCAGGATGGTTGTCCAGCCGGAACCAAAGGCCATGTGCAGCATCAACAGGCCGGCGATTGCCGCGCCGCCGAGCGCGAAGGAGACGGCAGCGCCGCCGGTCAGCGGCGGCGCCTCGCCGCGCGCTATCCATTCGCCGCCGGCGACGAAGACTCCGACCAAAACGGCTGCGACCGCCGCATAAGCAAGGTCTCGGTCGAGATTGCCGAAGGTAGACCAGAGCGCCAGCAGGATGACCAGTGGCGCGACAACGCTCCACGCCGCCCATGCGGCGGCGCGCAGCCAGCCAGAGGCCGCAAAACGGCGCGCCGCCCAAAAGCCGGCGCCGATGAAGACCAGGCCGAGCGCGATGCCGACCCTGAGCATCAAGGCATCGGACGCCACGACCGGCATGCCGTCGACGCCGAGAGCGCCACCCGAAAAATCGGAAGCGATCGTGGTCGGCGGAATGATGCCGAGATAGACCAGTACCGTCGCCAGCCCGGCGGCGTGCAGCAGTGCAAGCGCCTGCGGCCGGTAGAGCGCCACCGCCACCAGGGCTGCGACAAGGGCGGCCCCCGGCAATGCACCGCGGATGGCGGCGAAGGCCGGATCGACAAACAGGGCCAGCGCCGAAAGGCCGACGAAGAAGCCCGGCGCGATCGACGGCCAGTCGAAGCCGCTGCCGGCGACCGCTTCGTCGCGGCGGCCAAGCCAGACGAAGGCGAGCACGGCCAGTGTCACCCCGTCGATAAAGAGGATGACGGCAAGGTTCGCCCCCGGCGCATCGGTCATGTAGAAGATGGTCCAGATCCCCGTAGCGACGAAGGCTGCGGCCATCAAAAGCCTCCAGTCGCGGATGCGGGCAATGACGCAGGTGGCGGCGAGCACGATCGCCAGATAGCCGAACAGCGCCCACGGATTGGGCGCCTGCGAGGCGACCAGCAGCGGCGTCACCATGGCACCGAGCAGGCCGACGCCGGCCAGCGCCTGACCGTGGACCAGGCTTGCCGCGATCGTCGCCACCCCGATGGCGCCGAGCAGCGTGAAAGCGAGCGTCGGGCCGATGAAGCCGTAAATGCTGTACGCGGCGTAGACGGTACCGAACAGGATGAAAGCGCCGGCCGCCGTCAGGATCGCCGGGATATAGGCACCGGCGGCACCCTGCACCGGCACCCTGAAGCCGGTGCGCCGGATGAACTCGCCGCCGGCGACCAGCACCAGCCCGAGTGCCGCCGCCATGACAAGCCGCACGCGTGGCCCGAAAATGCCGGCCTCGATGGTGTAGCGGATCAGAAACAAGCCACCCAGCGCCAGCGCGATGCCGCCGACCCAGACCGCCCAGCGGGTACCGAGCGCCGTTTCGACGTCGGACTGGCGAGCTGCCTTCGCCGCTGCCGCCGGTTGCGCCGACTCCGGCGCGGACGGCGCCGTTGTATCGGCATCGGCCTCTGTAGCTGACACGACCGCTGCGGGCCGTGGCGATACGGCCATGTCGGCTGTGACCGCAAGCGGGATTGCGGCATCCGCCGGTTTGCTGTCGTTTGCAGCCGGTTCCTTGGCTTGCGGCGGCAGCGCGGGCGTGCCCGAAAGCACAAGGCTGCGCAAGGCGCCAAGCTCGCGCTCGATCAGGCCGATGCGGCTCTGCTGGCGTGAAATGATGACGAACAGCGCGATGATGGCGACGAGGCCAATCAGGCTTTCAAACATGGCGGTTCCCCCAAACCAAGCCAGTTGTCACTGACATTCAATGTTCAGTGACATTCAAATGCGGCGGCCAAACGGCCGGTCCATTCAACGTGCCGCCAGATTGGCCGGAAAGATCGAGCATGTTTCGGTGCCGAAAGCCAGCAGCTTGCCGTTGGCGTCGTTCAGCGCCGCTTCCGAAACCGTCAGCGTGCGGCCCTTGTGCACTACTTTGCCCTTGTGCACTACTTTGCCCTCGCACACCACCTCGCCCGTCCTGGGCGTGATCGGCCGCGTCAAATTCGCTTTGAACTCGGCCGTCGCATGGCCTCGCCCACCTGCGAAATGGTGCCAAGGCCGAGCGGCGAAACGTTTTCGGGATCAGGTTCAACTTCGCTCATCTGGTGGTTTCCCCGGTGGCGGTTTCCCCGGCGCTTGCCTTGCCGGATTCATGGCCGGGTGAATGATGCCTGCGCAAAGCGGCGAGAAACCCGGCGCGGGCGCCGGGAGGCTCGATGCCGCGCGGTTCGTAGACATGGCGGGTCAAAAAGAAGCCGGTCAGCTGGAAGGCGTCCTCGATCGCCGCCGGATCGGCGCGCAGCCCGGAGCCGCGCTGCAGGAAGGCAGGCAGCGCCAGCATCTTGTCGCGCCACGGCGCGCCCGCCGCCCGCGACACGGCGCGGCCGGATTTCGGCGAGACATAGGCAAGGTCCTGCCTGGTGCCGGTCGCCGCACACTGGCTGAGATCGAGGCCGAAACCGAGTTCGTCGAGTACCAGCAGCTCGAAGCGGGCCACCAACTCGCCGGCGGCATCGGCATCGTCGAGATGAGCGATCATCACCGCAAGCGTCTCGTAAAGGCCGCCATGGGCGTCACGCTCGGGCAAAAGACGCAAATGCGCGGCCATCGTCTGCAAGCCGTAGACGGCAACGGCGCTGTCCATCAGCCGGGCGGCGTTCATCTCGATAGCCTCGACCTGGAAGGTGCCGAGATGCTCGTCGAGCCGCGCCCGCCACAACAGGTCGACGCGATTGCCGGGCTGCAAGACCGGCTGCTGCTTGCGCGAACGGCCGCCGCGCACGAGGCCGAGATGGCGGCCATGCGCGCGCGTCATTACCTCGAGAATGGCGCTGGTTTCGCCATGCTTGCGGGTGCCGAGAATGATTCCCTCGTCGTGCCATTCCATGACGAGAGCTTGTCACCGGTTGAATGGCGAAATCAAGATGAGCGACTATCCGCCGCCAAACCAAAACGGCCCGTAGCGATACGCTACGGGCCGTTTTTTGCGAGATCGTCGTTTGATCAGAACGAGCGCTGGAAGCGGAAGATGCCGCCGATTGCGTCGGCATCGTCGGCATCGAAATTGTCGTAATAATCGACTTCGGCGGTGATCGTGTAACCAGGAACGATGGTGTAGGCGACGTTGGCTGCAACGGCGAAGTCTTGGTCGTCGGTATAGGAGACCTGGGCGTTCAAAGAGGTCTTCTTGTTGACGGCATAGCTGCCGCCGCCCCAGACGGCAAAGTTGCCAGTCCACCGCTTGTAGAAGTTCTTCGCGACGTTGTCGTCGCTGCCGTAGCCCGCCATCACGAACAGGGTCAGGTCAGTAATCGGCTTGACGTCGAGGCGAGCTTTGCCGGCCCATTCTTCCGACGTGCTGTTATAGGCGCCGACCGCGGTGATCGCACCCCAGTCACCCTTGTATTTCACGCCGCCGACGACAAACGGAACGTAGCTGTCGATCGACTGGTCAGCGCCGGAGCCCGTTTCGACCGAGGCGACTGCCGTAAAGCCATTACCGCCGTCGAAATAGTAACTGATCAGGTTGGTGTCCTTGGTGCCGTAAGGAATGACAGTGTCCTGGACGACGTTGCCGGCGTAGCCGATGAACGAATCATAGACAGTCTCATCCTTACCGACGCGGAAACCTCCAAGCTGAATCCAGGCGAAGTTCAGGGTAACCGCCTTGTTGTCCTGCACGCTGAAATCAACACCGCTCACGGTGCGTTTGGTATTGCCGAAGTTGAAACGCGTCTCGGTATAGGTCTTCAACGTGCCGAGCTCGGTTTCCTGGCCGGTCCACGTCTTCAAATTGAAGCGGGCATTCTTGTTCCAGGTCTGCTGCTCGTCACCGTCCATAAGGTCGTGTGTCGTCGCGCCATCGAAAACGCGGCCGGCGTCGCCGAAGCTGGCGTCATAGCGGACATAGCCGCCGATGCGCAGGCAGGTCTCGGTGCCGGGAATGTAGAAGTAGCCGGCGCCGTAGACGTCGCAAATCTTGACGTATTCGGCGGGTTCCGGCTCGGCGACGACAACAGCGTCGGCGGCGCGCGCACCGGAGACCGCGACGAATGCCGCGGCTGAGCCGAGAAGAAGGCTCTTGATATTCATTTTCTGACCTCTCCAGTCAAAGTTAAAAATGGCTTTTGGATTCATGGGTTGAACGGCTGAACGCCTCACCCACGTGGAAAAAGGCGCGCACCGCACCCCCTCTTCAGGCGGCGAACATACTCATCCGCATTCCAGTCTCAATGACGATTCCAAAAATAATCAATGTTTGCATAACAGAATAAATCCATGTTGCACAAATATCACTTCATATGTTCTTCACATTTGTCCCCGGCACAAACGAGACACTGTCACAATTGTACAAAAATATACTTATGCAATTAGCCGGCAAACCGATCGGAATCCGACATACATTCCTTGTGCGTGTTTTTTTTAGAATAGACTTCTAACGCTGGCAGCGAGATCAAGTCGACTTCGCCATCGCTGCGTTCTGTGCGGCAAGAACGACTTCCGCCACCAGATCCCGTTTGAGCATTTCAATGGGAATACGTCCGGCGAGGCCGGGCGCGGGGCCGATCAGCCACGACCAGGCATGCCGTGGATCGGGCATCGCGGATAGCACTTCCTTGATACCCGGCGCCGGCCTGCCGTCGATGAACTGGGCCAGGGGAAATACATGTTTGCGGCCACCGGTGCGCAACGCAACGACCGTGCCGCTGCGCTGCCAGCGATGCAGAGTCGAGCGCGATATGCCGAGATTGTGCTGCAGGAACGTCGGCCCGGCGACCCGACCGGCCCAGTCCTCGACCCGCATCGAGTCGAGGTCGCCCGTTCCGGCCAGGCGTTGGATGTCTGCCCCTTGGCCGTCGTGCGCCGTCGACAGAGGCCTCCTGGCACGGCGTTCCGCAGCTTCGGCTGCCAATATCCGCACGAAACGCGACGCCATGCCGGGTAATCTTTCCTGCATGGTGTCGATCGCACTGATGTCGGTCGGCGCAAGCAAAGCGACGGCGGCGGCAACGGCGCCGGCGACCCTGCCCGCTGCAACGACCGCATCGCTGTTCGTCACGTTGCCTTGCCGCGCCAGCACGCGCTCGATCTCAACAGCGACGGCGTCTGCAAACTCGGTCTGACGGATGCGGTCGATGCGATTCCAAGTCCCGGTCATGTCCTGATCTGGCTGTTTGCCCGCCGGTTCCGGTTTGCTCGGAAGCGGGTCTTTCGCACAGCCTATAGGCAGAGTGTGTGACGGAGAGACGACGAACGGGAACCACGCACGATCGCAGTGTCGGCAGGTGCTCCAACCGGTCTAACTGGCCGGTTCTGCATGAAATATCGGAAATTTCTCAGAACCCGCTCAGGATTTCGGGCCGCGCCGGTGCCAATAAGAAACGGCTCGACCGACGTGGTCGACGCATGGCTTCCGGAATGATTCGGCGGCTGTTCAATACGCAAGTCGACCGATCGGGCACCCCGGCGACCTCTCAAAATCCTGAGGCGGCCAACAGGCCGCTCGGTGGATCGCCCAAACAGGCTCAGTGCGGAAATTCGAGCCCCATTTCGCGGTAGCGCTCAGGATCGTCGCCCCAGTTCTCGCGCACCTTGACGAACAGGAAGAGGTGCACCTTCTGCTCGAGTATGCCTGCGATTTCCATTCGCGCGGCCTGACCGATGGCGCGGATCGTCTCGCCCTTATGGCCGAGCACGATTTTCTTCTGGCTGTCGCGCTCGACATAGATGGTCTGGTCGATGCGCACCGAGCCGTCCTTCTTCTCTTCCCATTTCTCGGTCTCGACATGGGAGGAATAGGGCAGTTCCTGATGCAGCCTGAGATAGAGCTTTTCGCGGGTGATCTCGGCGGCGAGCTGGCGCATCGGCAGGTCGGAGATCTGGTCTTCCGGGTAGTACCAGGGTCCGGCCGGCAGGGTCTCGGCGAGATAGTCGAGCAGGTCCTTGCAGCCGGACCCAGTCAGCGCCGAAACCATGAAGGTGCGCTTGAACGGCACCCTTTCGTTGGCTGCAGCCGACAATGCCAGCAGCGTCTCGTGCTTGACCCGATCGACCTTGTTGAGGATCAACACCATCGGCTGCCGAACATCCTTCAGCCGCTCGAGGATGGCGTCGGCATCGCCCCGGATGCCGCGCTCGGCGTCGATCAAGAGCAGCACGATATCGGCGTCCTTGGCGCCGCCCCACGCGGTCGTCACCATCGCCGTGTCCAGCCGGCGCTTCGGCTTGAATATGCCCGGCGTGTCGACGAAGACGATCTGCGCGTTGTTGTGGGTGGCAATGCCGCGCACGATAGCGCGCGTGGTCTGCACCTTGTGCGTCACGATCGACACCTTGGCGCCGACCAATTGGTTGACCAGCGTCGATTTCCCCGCATTGGGCGCGCCGATCAGCGCGACGAAGCCGGAGCGGGTAGCGGGAGCTTCTGTTGCCGGAGCTTCGGTGGCGGTCATGCGGCACTCCCTTGATCGAGCCAGACGCCTTCCCGCTGCAGAAGTGCCGCGGCTGCAGCCTGCTCCGCCTCGCGCTTGGAGCGCCCGCTGCCGGTCGCCGGCGGATAGGCGCCAACCTTGACACTGACGGTGAACAGCGGATCGTGGTCCGGTCCCTCGCGGCTGTCGATTATGTAAACCGGCACTGCGCCTGCCGCCTGATGCGCCCATTCCTGGAGTTCGGTTTTCGCATCGCGACGGGCGGCGTCAATGGCTTGCGAGCGCGGCTGCCAGTATTTGTGGATGAAGGCACGGGCCGCTTCCAACCCTCCGTCGAGATAGAGCACGGCGATCAGCGATTCCAATGCATCGGCGCGCAGATTGACGCGCTTGCGCCCGTCGAGGCCGCGTACGTCCGAACCGGCGCGAATAAGTTCCGGCAGGCCGATCTCCTCGGCAATTTCCGCCAAGGCTTCAGCGTTGACCAGAGCGTTCAATCTCAGCGACAGCTCACCCTCGGCGGCGTCGGGAAATGCCGCCAGCAGCATATCGGCAACGACAAGGCCGAGAACGCGGTCGCCCAGGAATTCGAAACGTTCGTAGTCGATGCCGGCGTGACTGCCGCGAGCGCTGGCATGGGTCAGCGCCCGCTGCAGGCGCTGATGGTCGCCAAAACTGTGGCCGGTGCGCTCCCTGAGCGCCTCGGCGAGCGCATCGGCGGTCAGCCGTTTCGTCGCCGCCATGGCCCTAATTGACGAAATGGAACAGGCGCGAGGCGCGCATCAGCGACGGCCATTTCCAGATTTCGAGCGGGCTGGCGCTGCCGCCGATCGAGAAGAAAATGAGGTTGGCGCGGCCGACCAAATTCTCGTCCGGCACGAAGCCGACGGTGAAGCGGCTGTCCGACGAGTTGTCGCGATTGTCGCCCATCATGAAATAGTGACCGGGCGGCACCTTGAACTCCTTGGTATTGTCGCCGATCGAAGCCTGCGTCAGGTCGAGCGTGTCGTAGCTGACGCCGTTCGGCAGCGTCTCGCGATAGACATCGACCGGCCCGTTCTCCTCGGTGATGTCGCGGTTGTCGATCTGCCCGACCTTGACGCGCGGCACGCCCACGTCATTGATGAAGAGCTGGCCATCCTTGACCTGGATCTTGTCGCCCGGCAGGCCGACGACGCGCTTGATATAATCGACAGAAGGATCCGGCGGAAACTTGAACACCACCACGTCGCCGCGCTTCGGCTCTGAGCCCCAGATGCGGCCCGAAAAGATGTTCGGCCCGAACGGCAGTGAATAGCGGGAGAAGCCGTAGGACCACTTGGTGACGAAGAGATAGTCGCCTTCGAGCAAAGTCGGCCGCATCGACCCGGACGGGATCGAGAACGGCTGGAACAGGAGCGTGCGGATGACCAGCGCAAGCAGCAGGGCCTGGACTATGACGCTGACGGTTTCGCCAAGTCCGCCGGATTTCTTCTGGGTTTTTTCAGCCACGCTCATGTCGTCCTCGATTGTGCGTTGGATGGTATAGAGTCTCGGCGCGCGCTGGGCAACGTCATGCCGGTGGTCAGATGCAATCAATGTGGCGCTTCTTCGACCGGCAACGCTTCAATGATCACAAAGGCTTGAGCGAGCGGAAAATCATCGGTGATGGTGAGGTGGATCACCGCGCGGTGCCCTTCAGGCAGAATTTCGTCCAGCCGCGCTGCCGCCCCATTGGTCAGCGCCATGGTCGGCTTGCCGCTGGCCAGGTTGACGACCCCCATGTCGCGCCAGAACACACCCTGCGCCATACCGGTGCCCAATGCCTTGGCGCAAGCTTCCTTGGCAGCGAAACGCTTGGCGTAGGAGGCCGCACGCGCCGCGCGGTTTTCGGACCGCGCCTGTTCGATCTCGGTGTAGATGCGCTGGATGAAGCGTTGGCCATGGCGTTCCAGCGACTTCTCGATGCGTCTGATGTCGATGAGGTCGCTGCCAATACCGATAATCATTCGGCAGGAACTTCCGGCCCGGTTTTTCCAGCCTTTGCCGCTCTTTCGGCCAGCCGCTTGCGGCGCTGCTCGTGGAAAGTGACCATGCCCCAGCGGGTGATGCCGTAAAACAGCAGGCCGAAAACCAGGCCGAGCGGTATTGCGCCGATCGTCATCGGCTTCAGCACCGGTCCCCACAATTGCGCAAAGGAAAGATTATGCAGCATGTCGCCGAGATGCGCGGGCGGGCCATGCGCCGGCAGGTGTTCATGCAGGATCAGCTTGCCGACCTCCCAGGAGGCGGCCCATAGCAGTGGAAAGGTCAGGGGGTTGCCGAAGACCGTGCCGAGTGCTGCCGCGACCAGATTGCCGGCGATCAGCCAGCACAGGATGGCAGCAATGATGAAGTGAAAGCCAAGCGGGAAAAACGACGCGAATACGCCCGCCGCAACACCGGCGGCCACGGCATGCGGCGTGGCCCTAAGCCGCAGGATGCGTTTGGAGAAATACCGCAGCGAGCGCGAGAACGAGCGGCGCGGCCACAAATAAGTACGCACCCGCTCGAAAAAACCATCAGGCTTGCGCCGTCGAAAAAGCACTCTGTTCCTGTTCCTAGTTCCGTCGATGGCTTCACGCCGGCCTTCCAGCCAGGCGCGACAGCCTATGCTGCGCTCTGCGGTCGCCGAAAAGCAACTACGACGTTGATATAGCGATGCGCTGGCCGAAGAACAACGAGGCCGAGGGCATCCGCTCGGTGGCCGGTCGCGCCAGCCTTGGGTATCGCCGTTCTGAACAGGGCATGATCGCGGCGAATTTAAGGAGCGTCACTTAGGATCGATATTCGCTGACCTCGACGAGGTTGCCGTCCGGATCGCGGAAATAGACCGACATCATCGCGCCCCGAGCGCCGACACGCTCGACCGGGCCGATCTCTATCACCACACCATTGGCGGCGAGGTTGGCACATATCTCGGCGAGCGGCCGGGCAGCAATCAAGCAGAAATCTCCGGAGCCCGGCGTCGGCGCCTTGGCCTTCGGCTCGAAGGTACGCCCGACCTGATGCACATTGATCTTCTGCATTCCAAACAGCAGCGCCGTTGGTCGATCCGGCTCGTCGAGGCGCTCGAAGCCAAGCACGCGCTGATAGAAGGCGCAGGTATCGTCCACCGAACGAACTGTCAGCACGAAATGATCGATGCCAGCAACCACGGCAGCGTCTCTTGACTTGTTTTTATGCATGTCGTTGTCCCAAAACCGCCGCACACTTTTGGGCGACATGCATTAGATATTGCGGCTGCCCGGCTTGATCGCCGGTATGGCGGCGAGCTCGGGCGGCAGCCTGTCGGCCGGATAGGCCGGAACTTCATATTCGGCGAGCGCGATCAGCGGCACGCCGACATCGGTCTTGCCGGCCGAGCGGTCGATGATGCACGCAGCGGCAACGACATCGGCGCCAAGTGCGCGCAGACAGTCGATGGTCTCGCGGATCGACAGGCCGGTGGTGACGATGTCCTCGACAATGACGACGCGCGATCCCTTGGCGATCTCGAAGCGGCGCAGCCTGAATTCACCCCCTTCCCGCTCGACCCAGATCGCCGGCGCACCAAGATGGCGCGAGGTCTCATAGGCCGGGATCAGCCCGCCGATCGCCGGGCCGACGACGTAGTCGATCCTGCCGGGCACGTCAGTGCGGATCTTTTCGGCGAGCGCCTTGCACAAGCGCTCGGTCTTGTCGGCATGCATGAAAACACGCGCTTTCTGCAGAAAGACCGGGCTGCGCAGGCCCGACGTCAGGATGAAATGCCCTTCGAGCACGGCGCCGGCCTCGCGAAAAATACCCAGCACTTCATCGGTGTTCATCGTTCACTCCATGTCCATGGTGAATGGTGAATGGTAGTGAGAGCACCCTCTTCTATTCACTATTCACCCATTCACGCGCCTTGCGTCACTGACGCTCGAATTGTCCTTTAGCTGCGACAGCAGCCGGTTCAAGTGCTTGAGGTCCCACACTTCGAGATCGATGAGCATTTCGGTGAAATCGGGCGCGGTGCGCACCATCGACAAAGTGTGGATATTGGCGTCGTTGGATGCGACGACCTGTGCAATATCAGCCAGCGAACCCGGCGCGTTGATGGCGGTGACCGAGACGCGCGCCGGGAACCGCTCCTTGGTGCGCTCGTCAATGTCCCAGCGCACGTCGATCCAGCGCTCGGGCTGGTCGTCAAAGGCCTGCAGCGCCGGCGACTGGATCGGATAGATGGTGATACCGGTTCCTGGCTGCACGATGCCGACGATGCGATCGCCAGGCACCGCCCCTTCCGGCGCGAAGCGCACCGGCAGATCGCCGCGCACACCGCGGATCGGCACCGCGTCGTCGCGCGGCTGGTTCTTGTCCTTGCGTGCGGCGCGGCCCGGAATCTGGAACAGCATGCCGGCGGCGTTGCGGATCTTCGACCAGCCCTCCTCGCGCTGCTTGGGCGCGACCAGCGTGACACGCTCGTCCTTGTAGTCGGGAAACACCGCCTTCATGACATCGGTGGAGGCAACTTCGCCTCGGCCGACCGCGGCCAGCACATCCTCGATGTCCTTGCGCGCCAGCCGGTGCAGCACCGGCTTCAGGCTTTCCTTGGTGAAGGTCTTGCCGGACCGTTCGAAGGCGCGCTCCAGAATGCGGATACCGAGACCCGAATATTGCTTGCGAATGGCGTTCTTGGTGGCGCGGCGGATGGCCGAGCGTGCCTTGCCGGTGACGACGACCGATTCCCACGCCGCCGGCGGGACCTGCGCCTTCGAGCGGATGATCTCGACCTCGTCGCCGTTCTTCAGCTCCGTCATCAGCGGCATGATGCGGCCATTGACCTTGGCGCCGACGCAAGTGTCGCCGACGTCGGTGTGGACGGCATAGGCAAAGTCGATCGGCGTGGCGCCGCGCGGCAGCGCGATCAGCATGCCCTTCGGCGTGAAGCAGAATACCTGGTCCTGAAACAGTTCCAGCTTGGTGTTTTCGAGGAAGTCCTCGGGATTGTCGCCTTCGGCAAGCTGCTCGATGGTGCGCCGCAGCCAGGCATAGGCATTGGTTTCCTTCGAGATCGCATGGGCGGCACCATTCATCTTGCCACCGGTATCCTTATAGATCGAATGAGCGGCGACGCCGTATTCGGCGATCTTGTTCATTTGATAGGTGCGGATCTGCAATTCGACGCGCTGGCGCGACGGGCCGACGATGGTGGTGTGGATCGAGCGGTAGTCGTTCTGCTTCGGCGTGGAGATGTAGTCCTTGAAGCGGCCGGGCACCATCGACCAGGTGGTGTGGATGGCGCCGAGCGCCCGGTAGCAGTCCTCGACGGTATCGACGACGACGCGAAAGCCGAAGATGTCGGACAGCTGCTCGAAGGACAACGCCTTGGCTTCCATCTTGCGGAACACCGACCACGGCTTCTTCTGCCGGCTCTTGACCTCGGCCTTGATCGAATATTTGTCGAACAGCGCGGAGAGCGCCTTCTCGATCTCCGACAGCACGCCCTTGTTGCGCTCGAAGATTTCGGCCAGCCGTGCGGTGACGGCGCGGTAGGCTTCCGGATTGATGAAGCGGAAGGCAATCTCCTCCAGCTCCTCGCGCATGCCTTGCATGCCCATGCGGCCGGCCAGCGGCGCGTAGATGTCCATCGTCTCTTCGGCGATGCGCAGGCGCTTGGCTTCCGGCACATGGTCGAGCGTGCGCATATTGTGCAGGCGGTCGGCGAGCTTGACCAGAAGCACGCGCACGTCTTCCGAGATCGCCAGCAACAGCTTGCGCAGGTTCTCCGCCTGCTCGGCCTTCTTCGAGACGAGGTCGAGCTTCTTCAGCTTGGTCAGGCCCTCGACCAGCTTGCCCATTTCCGGGCCGAACAATTCGTCGATCTCGGCCCTGGTCGCCGTGGTGTCCTCGATCGTGTCGTGCAGCAAGGCAACGGCGATCGTCGCCTCGTCCATGTGCATTTCGGTGAGGATGGCGGCGACTTCGAGCGGATGCGAGAAATACGGGTCGCCGGAGGCGCGTTTCTGGTGGCCATGCTTCTGCATGGCGTAAACATAGGCCTTGTTGAGCAGCGCCTCGTTGACGTCAGGCTTGTAGCGCTGCACGCGCTCGACAAGCTCATACTGACGCATCATGGGCGGGATCTCGCAATGCTGAAATGAATCATGCGCCGCACTGGCGTACGGCGCATGTCATAGATAGCCACGAAACTGCCGACGCGAAAGTGTCGGCAGTTGTCGCTAAGATCAATAATCGTCGCTTTTTTCCGGCGGCACCAGGCCTTCGATGCCGGCCAACAGGTCTTCTTCGGTCATGCGATCGAAGGTGACGTTGTCCTCGGCGTCGTCGGCATCGGTGGCCGCAACGGCGCTGCCGGTCTGGTCGGCAATCGCCTCGCCATCGGCTTCCGGCTCGTCGACCTCGACATGCTTCTGCAGCGAATGGATGAGATCTTCCTTGAGGTCGTCCGGCGACAGCGTCTCTTCGGCGATTTCGCGGAGCGCAACGACCGGATTCTTGTCGTTGTCGCGCGGTACGGTGATCTGCGCGCCCTGGCTGATCTGACGGGCGCGGTGGCCGGCCAGGAGCACCAGCTCGAAGCGGTTGTCGACCTTGTCGATGCAATCTTCAACGGTTACGCGGGCCATGAGTTGCCCCTTTCATGCCTGGATTTGATGGAAAACAGGCGCGGTCCATAACCCGAACGCCGCCAAAATACAAGCTTTTATGGCGGTGCGCAGCTCTGACGCGGGCCGCCTGCGGCGACACAGCGCCGATCACAATTGCTTGCGGTGCGGCATGGTGCCTTGGATTGCCGTAAAACTGGCGTTATCTCGAACGATGAAGGCCAACAGGTCTATTATCAGACCGGCCGATAGTCGCCACGCATTTAGACGACCGCTTATTTCGAAAAAGGACATTTTCCATGTTCGATCCTCGTGAAAAAATCGCTCTCTTTATCGACGGTGCCAATCTCTACGCCACCTCGCGCGCGCTGGGCTTTGACATCGATTACCGCAAACTTCTGGCGAGCTTCCAGAAACGCGGCTATCTGCTGCGCGCTTATTACTACACCGCGCTGGTCGAGGATCAGGAATACTCCTCGATACGGCCGCTGATCGACTGGCTCGACTATAACGGCTTCAAGGTGGTGACCAAACCGGCCAAGGAATTCACCGACTCGACCGGCCGGCGCAAGATCAAGGGCAATATGGATATCGAGCTGACCGTCGATGCGCTCGAACTTGCCGATGTCGTCGACCATTATGTCATCTTTTCGGGCGACGGCGATTTCCGCACGCTGGTCGAGGCGCTGCAGCGGCGCGGGCGCAAGGTGTCGATCGTCTCGACCATGGCTTCGCAGCCGCCGATGATCTCCGACGATCTGCGCCGCCAGGCCGACCATTTCATCGACTTGATGACGCTCAAGAATGAAGTCGGCCGCGACCCGTCGGAGCGGCCGGTGCGCCGGCCCGAACCGGCCGAAGTCGACGAGGAAGACTATTGACGGTCGTTGCCTTGACCGCTCCCCTGGTCGTCTCCCCCGAACCCGATCGCGATTGCCCGCTCTGCCCGCGGTTGCACGACTTCATCGCCGAGTGGCGGCGGCGCGAGCCGTCCTGGTTCAACGCGCCGGTGCCGACCTTTTTGCCGCCGGAAGGCGAGGACGCAGTGCGTCTGCTGATCGTCGGGCTGGCGCCTGGACTGCGCGGGGCGAACCGGACGGGGCGCCCCTTCACCGGCGATTTTGCCGGCGACCTGCTCTACAACACGCTGATCGCGCACGGCTTTGCGCGCGGCGAATTCAAAGCGCGACCGGATGACGGGCTGGAGCTTGTCGGTACGGCGATTACCAATGCGGTGCGCTGCGTGCCGCCGGACAACAAGCCGGTTGGCGCCGAGATAGCGACCTGCCGGACGTTCCTGGTGCCGACGATCGCGCGATTTCCAAATCTGCGCGCTGTGCTGGCGCTTGGCTCGATCGCGCACCAGTCGACCGTGCGGGCGCTCGGCCAACGCGTTGCCGCCTATCCGTTCCGGCATGGTGGGCAGCAGCAGGCCAATGGCATCACGCTGTTTTCCAGCTATCATTGCTCGCGCTACAACACCAATACCGGCGTGTTGACGGAAGCGATGTTCGTCAACGTCTTCAGTCAGATAGAAGCTTTTCTGAAGACATAGAGTCGGACGACGCCCGCCAGGGCACGAGCCCTAGATTCGGGCGATCGCGAACAACCAGGCCAGGAGATCCAGCAACCACAGAAACAGTGCAAGCTGCAGCGCGACGCGCAGGCGTTGGATGATCCGCCAATTGCTGGCCATGTCGGATTTGATGCGCAGCGCAAGCGCTCGGTGCATCCCGTCCAGGGTTGCGGGAGGGTGCTGATCAACGAAGTCCTGGAGCAGCTTCTCTGGATCGAAACGGAACGTATAGTTATAATACGGCCACACCATAATCGCGACCAGCAGCCCGATAAGAAAAAGCAATATCAGCGCCAGCCAGTCCCAGGGCCCCACGCCATCCAGGAGCGCCCTGCCTCCGAGGAGAGAACTCGCGAACGCGGTTGCGAAGATCAGATTGCCGGCGCGCGTATTGAGACTTTCAACCACGCCCTGCTGGTGCTGGAGGCCACGCACCGCCTCCGCATAGACAAATGCCAGGCGGGGGTCGCCGCCGTCCGTCGCAGCAGGCGGGGCGTTGCTGTCATTGGTTGATGAAGGGCGCTCCGGCATCAAATGTACTTAGCACGGCGCCGCCTGCGATATGAATAGCCAGATGGGGAACGCCTCGTCGCTCTGTCCTCGTGCCATCGAGCGTGTTTTGGTGGACAGGAATAGCATCAATCCGACGCTGTCGCTTCAGGCGCTGCGGCAAACAATGCGGCCAGCGTCGCAGGTCCGCCCTGGAGAACATTCAGGTCGACGTCGCCGCTGATGCCGTCGACGCGGCCCCGGTTGTGATACTGCCAGTAGATCCAGTTGTCATGGCCCGGCCGCAGCGCCAGCGAACGCAGCCAGCGCGGGCGGCTGGCTAGCTGCCCGGCATAGGCTTGCGCCGCCTCGTCGGTCACATAGAGGATCGCCGTCTTGCCGAACGCCGCCTCGACCGGGCCGAGGAAGGCGGAGAGTTCGGCGCTCAGCTGTTCGGGAGTTGGCCGCTGCGGGCAATTGCCGCCGAACTCGATGTCTACCACCGGCGGCAGCAAAGGCTGATCGTGCGGCACCACCGAGATGAAGTTGCGTGCCTGATCCGCACCCGGTCTGCAGAAGGTGAAGAAATGATAGGCACCGACGGCAAGACCGGCGGCGCGGGCCGCGCGCAAATTGGCGGCGAAGGCATCGTCGGCATGATCGCCGCCTTCCGTCGCCTTGATCACGGCGAAGGCGACATCGTCGGCGGCAACACGGCGCCAGTCGATCTGCCGCTGATGATGGGAGACGTCGATGCCCCTGACCGGATATTTGCGGCGGTCCGGAGAAAACGTCTGGAAGTAGGTATAGCCGCCGGCCAAAACGAGGCCCGCCACGAGCAGACCGGCCGCGCCCCACAAGACGATCCGGTTTTTCAAACGAGACCTATCCCTTTTGGTCCGCCCTGCCCGCCGCTATGGCTCCGGGCGTTCGTCGCTCGAAAAGCCAAATCGCTGGCTTTTCCTCCGCTTCGCGGACCGCTCCTCACCCTCGCTCCTTCAGCAGCCGGCCCTTCTCGCGCGACCAGTCGCGCTGCTTTTCGGTCTCGCGCTTGTCGTGCAGCTTCTTGCCGCGGCCAACGGCGAGCAGCAGCTTGGCACGGCCTTGGTCGTTGAAGTAGATCTTCAGCGGCACCAGCGTCATGCCTTCGCGGTCGACGCTTTGCGCCAGCTTGGCCATCTCGCGCTTGTTGAGCAGCAGTTTGCGGCGGCGGCGCGGCTCATGGTTGAAGCGGTTGGCCTGCAGATACTCCGGCAAATAGGAGTTGATCAGCCAGATCTCGCCGCCCTCGACCGAGGCGTAGCTGTCCTGGATATTGGCCTGGCCCTGGCGCAGCGATTTCACTTCCGTACCGGTCAGCACCAGGCCGGCCTCGATCGTGTCGAGCACCTCATAGGAAAACCGCGCCTTGCGGTTTTCCGCAACGGTCTTGTTGTTGGGATCGGCTTTTCTGACTTGATTCATGATGCGGAGAGGTGGCGCCTCATCCCTAGTTTATCAAGCCGGCGTGCTTCATCGCCGCATCGATCTTCTCGGCGGTCGACGGCTCGACCGTCATTAGCGGCGAGCGCAGCACGTTCTCGACCTTGCCCAGCTTCGACAGCGCATATTTCGCGCCGGAAACGCCGGGCTCCATGAAAATCGCCTTGTGCAGCGGCAACAGACGGTCCTGCAGGTCGAGCGCCTTGGCGCTGTCGCCGGAAAGCGTTGCCTCCTGGAATTCAGCGCAAAGCCTGGGCGCGACATTTGCCGTCACCGAGATGCAACCGACGCCGCCATGCGCGTTGAAGCCGAGCGCCGAGGCGTCTTCGCCGGAGAGCTGGATGAAATCCTTGCCACAGGTGGCGCGCTGCTCCGAAACCCGCTCGACCTTTCCGGTGGCATCCTTGACGCCGACGATGTTCTTGAAGTCATGCACCAACTGGCCCATCGTCTCGGGGCTCATGTCGACCACCGAGCGCGGCGGAATGTTGTAGATGATGATCGGCAGACTGGTTGCCTTGGCGACGGCGGCGAAATGCGCATAGAGGCCGCGCTGTGTCGGTCTGTTGTAATAGGGCGTGACGACAAGAGCCGCGTCGGCGCCCGCCTTCTCGGCATACTGGACCAGGCCGACCGCCTCTTCGGTGTTGTTGGAGCCGGCGCCGGCGACGACCGGAACCCGGCCCTTGGCGACCTCGATGCAAACCTTGACGACTTGGCGGTGCTCGTCATGCGACAGCGTCGGCGACTCGCCGGTGGTGCCGACCGGGACCACGCCCGTCGTGCCTTCGGCGATCTGCCAGGTGATGAACGCGCGAAAGGCTTTCTCGTCGAAACGGCCGCTCTTTTCGAACGGTGTGACGAGCGCGGTCAGCGAGCCTCTTAGCATGTCGTCCAACTCCTTGGGACTAGCGCATGACCCCGAAAATCGCAGTCGATTTCGGAAAGGTTATGCGCCAAATTTAAATTGCTACAACGTCCTTTGCGCGTCTGAGAAGACCCGCGGCGCTGTAGGTGTTTGTCGTGCGCGCCTTCTAGCCGAAAGCGAAGCGGCGCACCATAGTCTCGACATTGTTGCGCGGCAAGCATTGCGCCAGCAATTGCAATTCGAACGACCTCGATAAGGTTTTCTTTACGGGCCCTTCATCACAGACGAATAGGCTGCAGTTCATCTGTGCCAGTGGTAGCATCGAAGAATAGGAAATGACCAAATCCATGCCGACCAGGCGGCCTCATCTTTTCGCGCTTCTCGGCGCGATCGTTGTGCTGGTCCCCGGCGCGGCGATCGGCGGCAGCGTCGATGGGCAGGTCACGTCGGCGATCCCGATGACGGAGCCGCAGAACGATGCACTGCAGCAGTCCCCTTCGCCATCCGCCAGCGTCGCGGCGCTGAAGAGCGGTCTCGATGCGCTTGCGGCAAACGACATTCAGCGCGCGCGCCAGGTGCGCGAAGCGCTGCCGGCCAAATCGCTCGATCGGCACATCCTTGCCTGGGCGATTGCGCTCTATGGCGGCGACCAGGTGCCGAGCGGCGACATCGCCGATGCCGCGAAGATGCTGCCGAACTGGCCGGGCACGATCGCCTTGCGCAAGAACAGCGAGCGCGCGCTCTATCGCGAGAACCCCGCGCCACAGGTCGTGGTGCGGGCGTTCGACGGCAGCCAGCCGCTGACCTTCGAGGGCGTGGTGATCCTTGCGCGCTCCTATGTAGCGCTAGGCAATACCAAGGCGGCGCACTCGGTGCTGTCGCCATTCTGGCGCACCGAAAAGCTCGAAGCCGGGGACGAGGCGGCGGTCATCCGCGAGTTCGGCGCGCTGATCCCGGCCGCCGACCATCGCTTCCGCATGGAGCGCATGTTTTATGCCGATCGGGTCGCTTCGGCGCTGCGCGTCGCCGGTCTCGCCGGCGCCCAGCAATTGGCCGATGCCTGGGCGGCAGTCACCAAAGGCGACAAGAACGCGGCCAAGCTGCTGAAGGCGGTGCCGGCAGCGCAGCGGGCGGCCGGCTATCTGTTTGCCGAAGCCGAATATCTGCGCAAGCAACAGAAATTTTCCGATGCCGCCGCGCTGGTGCTGAAGGCGCTGGGCGACCGCGACGCTCTGGTCGATCCGGACGCCTGGTGGGTCGAACGCCGGGTGCTGTCGCGCGAGCTGGTCGACCAGGGCGACATGAAGACCGCCTACAGAATAGTCGCCGCGCATGCCGCCGAAAGTCCCGCCAATGCTGCCGAGGCGGAATTCCATGCGGGCTGGTACGCGCTGCGCGGCCTCAACGACCCGAGCACCGCCGCCAAGCATTTTGCGCAAATCGCGGAGCTCGCCCAAGGGCCGATGTCGCTGTCGCGCGCCTATTACTGGCTCGGCCGTGCCGCCGAAGTCGGCGGGCCCGGCAGTGCCAAGGATTATTTCAGCCGCGCCGCCAGCTACGGCACGACCTTTTACGGCCAGCTCGCCGGCGAGCGCGTCGGCCGGCAGATCCTCAACATCGTCTACCCGCAGCCAAGTGCCGCCGACCGCCGGAATTTTGCCACCCGCGAGGCGGTCAGCGCCATCAAGCGGCTGCAGGAAGCCGGCTATGACCGCTATGCCGAGACGCTCTACCGCGACCTTGCCGGGCAGCTGAACAGCCCCGGCGAACTTGCGCTGCTTGCGGCGCTGGCGGAAAGACAAGGCAACCATTTCATGGCGCTGAAGGTCGGCAAGATCGCCGGCGCACGTGGCATCGATGTCGGCGCGCTGTCGCATCCGCTCGGCGTCATTCCCGACACCGCCAACATTTCCGGCTCGGGCAAGGCGCTGGCCTATGCGATTGCCCGCCAGGAAAGCGAGTTCAACATCGGCGCCGTCTCCAGCGCCGGCGCACGCGGACTGCTGCAGCTGATGCCAGGCACGGCCAAGCAATTGGCGAAGAAGGCCGGCATGACTTTCTCGCAGGCGCGGCTGACCACTGATGCCGGCTACAATGCAACGCTCGGCGCCGCCTTTCTCGGCGAGCAGCTCGGCCGCTTCGACGGCTCCTACGTGCTGACCTTCGCCGGCTATAATGCCGGCCCCGCCCGCGCCGCCCAGTGGGTGACGAAATACGGCGACCCGCGCGGCAAGGACGTCGACGCAGTCGTCGACTGGATCGAGCGGATTCCCTATACGGAAACAAGAAGTTACGTTCAGCGCGTGATGGAGAATTACGAGGTCTACAAGATGCGTATCTCCGGCAAGTACGATATTGTCGGAGATCTGGTGAACGGCCGGGGTTAGCCTTTCCTTCTCTCCTTGTGGGAGACGGTGGCCGAGCGAAGCTCGGTCGGATGAGGGGTGCTCCAGCTTGGTTCCGACAACGCTCCGTCCAACACCCCCAATCGTCTCGGCGCTAACGCGCCGATCCACCTTCTCCCACAAGCAGAGAAGGAGCCCCAATTTGACCGCCCCTGCCCTCGCCTGTAGCAGTCGCAACGATCTGACAGCAGCACGGAATCGAGTGTACATGCCAAACGACGAAGGCTTCTCCGATTTCTTCTACGCCGCGCCGGACGGGCTGTCCCTGCACGCCCGCATCTACGGCGAAGCGAATTCCGGCCGCTGGCCAGTCGTTTGCCTGCCCGGCCTGACCCGCAATTGCCGTGACTTTCACGAATTGGCGCTTTTCCTGTCGACGCGGGCGAAGCGCAACGTCGTCGCCTTCGACTATCGCGGGCGCGGGCAGTCTGCCTACGATGCCGATATCGGCCATTACAATATCGGCATCGAGGCGGGCGATATCCTTGCCGGGTTGGCGGCGCTGAGCATCGAGGAGGCAGCCTTCATTGGGACGTCGCGCGGCGGACTGATCATCCATGTGCTCGGGGCGATGCGGCCGCCCGTGCTGAAGGCCATCGTCTTCAACGACATCGGCCCGGTGATCGAGTCGCAAGGTCTCGCCCATATCCGCTTCTATCTCGATCCCGCGCCCAGGCCGAAGGCGTACGCAGAGGTGGTCCGCGGCCTGCGCAGTACCCATGGCGCGGATTTTGCGGCGCTGACCGATGCGGATTGGGAGCGGATGGCATCAGCCCTCTACCGCGAGACCGAGGAGGGATTTCTGCCCGATTTCGATCCGAACCTGGTCGAGACGCTGGCGGAGCTCGATCCCAGCCGGCCGCTGCCAGATCTGTGGCCACAGTTCGACGCGCTGGCGGCCATCCCGATGCTCGTCGTACGCGGCGCCAATTCGAAGCTGCTGTCCGCCGAAACGCTCGAGCAGATGCGGACGCGCCATACCGATATCGAGACGATCACCGCCGACGGCCAGGGGCATGCACCGTTTTTGGAGTCCGGGATCCTGCCGGGCAGGATCGCTGGTTTTCTTGACCGGGCCGAGCGGACGGGGCGGCTTGAAGTAAATCTCAGTAATTCACGCGCAGGTTTGCGTCGGTCAAAGCATTCCGACGGCCGTTGACAGTTCCGGAATTAGCGGTGAAATAATTTTATCAATGTCGGCGCTGCCCCTCATCCGCCTGCCGGCACCTTTGTAACTTGTTTCTTGCCGACTCTGCTATGAAGGCAGGTGCGGTGGCGGACGGGAGACCGGAGCATCTTTGGGTGATCGAGCCCGTGGGAGAGCAAGGGTCTTCGTCCGCCGTTCCATCGAACCCGAACAGTCGCCTGGGCCGCAAGCGAAGCCCGATTAGGCAAGGATGGGACAGGATGGAAATCATTGTTGGCATCGACGTTTCCAAGGATCGGCTCGACGTGCATGTTTTGCCGTCGGGCGAGGCGTTCTCGGTGGAGAATGACCACGCCGGGGTGGAGGATCTGGTTCGGCGGCTGGCAGCCCTTTCGCCGGCCGTTGTCGGATTGGAGTCGACAGGCAGCTTCGAGAGACTGGCGGTCGCCGCCTTGGCAGGCGCCGGCCTGGCGATTGTCGTGGTCAATCCGGCGCAGGTGCGCGCCTATGCCAATGCACTCGGCAAGCGGGCCAAGACCGACCCGATCGATGCCGCCGTCATCGCCGCTTTCATCGCTGCGACCAAGCCGCAATTGCGGCCATTGCGCGACGCCGAAACCGAGGCCCTGGCCGAGCTCGTCGCCCGCCGGCGTCAGATCGTGCAGATGATCGTGGCGGAGGAGAACCGTGCTCGCACGGTCATCGCGAAACAGGCGCAAAAGAGCATCCACCGGCTGCTCGTCGCGCTTCGGCGTGAGCTGGCAAGCCTCGATGCGGGCATGGACGATCATATCCGCAAGTCCCCAGTCTGGCGGGTCAACGAAAAGCTGCTTTCCTCCGTGCCGGGTGTCGGTCCTGTCGTTGCCCGCAGCCTGATCGCCGAAATGCCGGAACTGGGCAGCCTCGACCGCTGCCAGATCGCCGCGCTGGCCGGCCTTGCGCCATGGACGAGGCAGTCCGGCAAATGGCGTGGCAAGAGCTTCATTGGCGGTGGCAGGAGCCACGTGCGCGCCGCCCTCTTCATGGCCGCCCTCGTCGCCATCAGGCACAACCCCGTGCTCAAGGCTTTCCGCGACCGCCTGGTCGAGGCCGGCAAGCCGAAGATCGTCGCCGTCGTCGCCACAATGCGCAAGCTTCTCACCATTCTCAACGCTATCGTCCGGGATCAAAAACCGTGGCAAAAAACTTGACAGCCAAGACAGTCGCTCTCCCCGTATAGCGACGGGGAGAAGGGAGGTGTCTGCAACGCTGGGGATTAGCGAAATCTTTCGCAAGGGCGCCTTTCTCCCCGTCGCTATACGGGGAGAAATGCCCGGCAGGGCAATGAGGGGCAGCGCAACCCTGAGCGGCTGGCTGATATCTCACGTCAGATCCGTCAGGATTTGGCGCTTCTCTTCGCTGGCTTTGGAGCCTTGCTTGCGGCCGGCTCGCCTTTTGGCCCTCCCCTTGCCGGAGGTGGAGCAGACAAAGCGCTTGCGCCGCCACTGTCCGCGGCACTGCACCGCGGCGTCTCCAGCACAGTGACGCAGCCATCGAGGTCGTTGGTGGCCAGATGCGCGTAGCGCATGGTCATCGACAGCGTCTGGTGGCCGAGCCACATCTGCACACGCCTGATATCGATGCCGCCCTGGACGAGACGCGAGGCACAAGTATGGCGCAATATATGCGGCACGACCTGATCGTCGGCGCCAAGCCCGACTTCGGCCTTGGCATCGTTCCAGATGGCGCGAAACTGCGCCTGGCTGAGCTTGGTGAACGGGCCTTTGGGCCGGCGGCCCTCGATCGCCGGCAGCTTGATCACCTCTTTTACCCGCTCGGTCATCGGGATGGTACGGCTGCGGCCGGATTTGGTGATCCAGAAACTGACGCGGTGCTCCTGGATATCGTTCCAAATCAAGCCCAGCGCTTCGCCGAGGCGGCAACCGGTGTCGACGAGAAAGACGGAAAGCCGATAAGCGTCCTCGCTGCGGCTCTTGATGGCGGCGAACAGCCGGGCCTCCTCGTCCCTTTCGAGGAAACGAATCCGTCCCGCCCGCTCTTTCTGGCGGCGGAACTCGGGCAGGCTGTGGATATCTCCCATCTTGTGAGCCTTGCGCAGCAGTTTGCTGAGGGCAGCCATCTTCCGGTTGATGGTTGCGTTGCTGTTGCCGCGCTGGCGCAAGGTGCCGATAAGATTGTCGAGGGTGCTTTGGTCAAAGGCGCTGAAACGCTCCCCAAGGAGGATCTCGTCTATCTCGCCGATGAAAGAGCTGACATTGTATTTATGCCGCCCGTCATCCCAAAGTATGTCCCGGTATGCTGAAAAAAGTTCTCCGATCCTGTGCGACTTTACTTCTCGTATCTTGTTGTAACTGTATTTTATTTTTGCAGTTTGAGAAGAAAACATCGAAAAATGATCAGAGGTTCCTCCCTCTTGAATCGCATCGTTCGTCATTATTCGCCACACCCCCGAGTGGATAGGCCTAGACCTACCTGCTTGACGGTGCCCTTTCAAGAGTTTTAAGCGTTGCGGCCGATTTCATCCACCAGCGGCGGATCCCAACGACATCGTTCCACAACCCTGTTCAGCTACCGAACCCCCTTTTCCTTCTGTTTGCTACCAGTCGCGAAAACAAAAACAGCCCGGGCGTTAAAGCGCCCGGGCTGGATTTCACTTGCCTTAAGTCCAGCCCTTAGAACGAGCGCTGGAAGCGGAGGAAACCGCCGACGGCGTTTTTCTTGTCCGACGGGAGGTTAGTCCAATTGTATTCATAGCCACCGAAGTCACCGGTCGTCTTGTGACTATTATGAGCATAATCGACTTCGGCGGTGATCGTGAAGCCAGGAACGATGTCATAGGCGATGTTGGCCGCGACGCCAGCTTCCTTGGCTTCGTCATACGACGCCTGAAGGTTGAACGAGGTCTTCTCGTTGATGGTGTAGGTGCCACCACCCCAGACTGCCCAGTTGCCGCCCCACTGCTTGTAGTAATTGCGCGGAACGTTGTCGTCGGAGCCGTAGCCGGCCATCAGGAACAGCGTCAGGTTCTGCATCGGGGTTACGTCGAGGCGAACCTTGGCAGCCCATTCTTCCATGGTGCTGTCATAGGCAGCAACACCGCTGATGGAGCCCCAGCCCTGCGTGTACTTCAGGCCGCCGACGACATAGGGAACATAGCTGTCGATCGAGTCATTGCCGAAGTCGGCACCGGAGCCGCCGGCGTCAAGAAAGCCCGAACCGGTTTCCAATGAAGCCACCGCCGAGAAGCCGTTGCCGGCATCGAAGTAGTACTGGACGACATTGGTGTCGAAGCCGCCGTAGGGAACGATCGTATCCTGGATGACATTGCCGGCGTAGCCGGTGAACGTGTTGAAGGCTGTTTCGTCCTTACCGACGCGGAGACCACCGAGCTGGATCCAGGCGAAGTTCAGCGAAACGCCTCTGCTGCCAAAGTCAGAATAACCGGGACCGAATTCGGCCGGGGCATGACCTGTTCCCCAGTTGAAGCGGGTTTCGGTGTAGGTCTTCAAGGTGCCCATCTCGGTTTCCTGGCCGGTATAGGTCCTCAACGTGAAGCGCGCCTGCTTGTAATAGCCGTCATTGGTATCGCCGTCCAAATAGTCGGTGTACCTAGCGCCGTCAAATGAGCCCCGCTCACCGACAGAGATATCATAGCGGACATAGCCGCCGATGCGCAGGCAGATTTCGGTGCCGGGGATGTAGTAGTAGCCAGCGCCGTAGACGTCGCAGATCTTGACGTATTCAGCGGGTTCCGGCTCGGCGACGACGACGGCGTCGGCGGCGCGCGCACCGGAAACTGCGATCAGTGCCGCAGCGGAGCCGAGAAGCAGGCTCTTGATGTTCATTTTCTGACCTCCAGTCAGAATCGAACAAAAAGAGCGGAGTTGGCGCCGTGTGTTTCTGCAGTAAGTAGCTGAGATTGCGACATTATTTCGGACAATCGTTGATTTTTGCACGATCATGTGAGCAGCCGCAGATGTTCACCAGAGGCGCTTGCTGGCAAAAGCATGCCCGGAACCGGATTTGAGATAACGCTCGAATGAAGTCGCCTTGGCTTGGTTCGAGAAGGCGATACAGGTCACGATCCGCCACGGCCGGAATTTGGACGTATGGCTGGATTTTCCGGCGTTGTGCTCGGCGATCCGTCGCTTCAGGTCCGAGGTCACACCGATACAGCGCTCGCCTTCCGCAGTCTTGCTTTCCAGCAGGTACACATACCACACGAACCGGCCCTCCCTCGCCAAGGCATCGGAGTACATCCTCCTTCGCCAGGAAGGATATGCCAATCTGATTTTGCAACCGTTCCAAGAGGTTGCAGTCCTCCTTCGCTACGCCTTCGGAGGGCATCCTGCTTCGTGCGGAGAGGGTTTCGCTGGACTTGTCCTGCGAAGCGCGCTGCGCGATGCGCGGCCTGAGACATAGGTGACGTTTTGTACCGGACACATGGGTAACACTTTTGGCTTTTGGCCGGAGGTGTTGATGCCGTGGAGAGAGTGTTCGGTGATGGAGGAACGTCTACGTTTCGTTGCCCGCCTTCTCGAGGGAGAAGGCATGAGCGATGTGTGCCGGGATTTCGGGATTTCGCGCAAGACTGGCTACAAGATCTTCAACCGCTATAGGGAGGAAGGGCTGGAGGCGCTTTGCGACCGCTCGCGGCGGCCGGTGAGGTACGCCAACCAGTTGCCCGAGCAGATCGAGCGGCTGATCGTCGAGACCAAGCGTGAGAAGCCGCTTTGGGGCGCTCGCAAGATCAGGGAGTTGCTGGTCAGGAAGCTCGCCGGTGATGTGCGTATCCCGGCCAAAAGCACCGTGCATGCCGTGCTCGACCGTCACGGCCTTGTGAGCCAGGCCCGCAAGAGGAACCGGGCGAGCAAGGCCGTGGGCACGCCATTGTCGCAAGCCGCCGCCCCTAACGATCTGTGGTGCACCGACTTCAAGGGGGAGTTCAGGCTCGGCAACGGCAGCTACTGTTACCCCCTGACGGTCACCGACCAGATCTCGCGCTATGTGCTCGCCTGCGAAGCGCTTGAATCGACAAAGGAGACGC